>CAYOUE010000099.1:0-12096 GCA_964407075.1 uncultured Hyphomicrobiaceae bacterium | reverse complement strand
GGCTCCGCCAGGGCGACGCCCGCAGTTCCGGCAAAAGGCGCAAGCGGAATCTTGGCGTATTCGCCGAACAGGATTGGCGAGGAGCCGTCCGGCTCATAACGCCAGATATGCAGCGCTGGCTCCCTGAACTCGTCCGCGAGCAGGCCGAAACCGGGAATGTTCGCAGTCCAGCCCCAGCCTGAAGGGCGGCTCGACAGCATCGTGACCGCAAGTGTGTCGCCGGCCCGCGCGCCGTCCACATAGACCGGCCCTGTCACGGGATTGACGCGCGAGGTATCGCGGCGATGGAAATCAGCCATCGTGCTGGCGGGGCCGAGTTGGCCGTCCCAGGCGTCCATCACCTCGAATGTCGCGGTTTCTCCAGGCGCAATCGTGAGGACAGGTTCGATGCCGTTATCCCAGACATAGTGGCGGCGTCCGCAATGGATCGTATGGGCCATATGGCGGCTTCCTCGACAGGTATACCGTGTTCCGCCAAGCCTAACCCAGGAGTTGCGCCATTTGAACCCGGCGCACGTCCGGTCTGCGGCGCTGCGTGTCAGCCGAAGCGCGCGCCGTCCGAGTTGATCGCGCCCATGTCAGGCAGCTTAGAAGATCAGCCTGTAGCCGACGCCCGGCTCGCTCTCGATGAAGGTCGGGTTGGCGCTGTCGTCGCCGAGCTTGGTGCGCAGATGACCGATATAGATGCGCAGGTAATGCACGTCGTCCTCATGCGCCGGCCCCCACACCTCGCGAAGGATCTGCCGATGGGTGACGATGCGTCCGGCGTTCTGCGCGAGCATACGCAGCAACTCGAATTCCTTGCGTGTCAGCTTGATCTCGCGCCCAGCAACCGAAACCTTTCGGCGCGGCACGTCGACCATGAGGTCGCCGATCACGAATTCCGAGGCCTCGGCTTCCGGCTCGATCTTCAACCGGAGGGCTGCGCGCACCCGAGCCAGCAGTTCCTCGATGCTGAACGGCTTGGTGACATAGTCATTCGCGCCGTTATCCAGCGCACTTACCTTTTCCTGATCCCTTGCCCGCACGGAAAGCACGATGATCGGCACGCTCGACCATTCCCGGATGCGGCCGATGACCTGTTGGCCGTCGAGATCGGGAAGACCGAGATCGAGGATGACGAGATTCGGCTGCATCGTTGCGCATTTGGCGATGCCGTCCTCGCCGTAAGGGGCTTCGACAACGTCATAGCCCGCTGCTTTCAGGCTTATGCGCAGGAACTTCCGGATCTGCGGTTCGTCATCGACGACAAGTATGCGCTTCGACATCAGGCGATGCGAACCTCCTCGTTAAACCGTTCCGCGGCTTCGCCGGCGGGCATTTTCGGCGCCTCGATCTGCGGCAACGTGATCTCGATCGTCGTGCCGATTCCTCCGGGTCCGTCTTTCGCCACGATCTTGCCGCCATGCGCCTCGACGATGCCCCGGCAGATGGATAGTCCAAGCCCGGTTCCGGCGATCTGGCTGTCCTGTGCGCGCGCTCTGTAGAAAATGTCGAAAATAGCGCCTCGCGACTCGGGCGGAATGCCAAGGCCGTCGTCGGTGACGCGGATCACGATCTGATTGTCCGCAAGCTGCGCCGAGATGCCTATATGTCCGCCCTTTTTCGTATATTTGAGAGCATTATCGAGAATATTGACCAGAACCTGTTCCATCAACACGGAATCGACTTTCACGAGCGGAAAAGAGGCGGGTATGTCGAAATCGACCACGCGCTTCTCCAGCGACTTCGCAAACTGTTTCATGGCGTGCCCGGCGATCTCGCGCAGATCCGCCCATTCGCGCTTGGGCTGCAGCGCTCCATATCCAAGCCGGGTCATGTCGAGCAGGTTCTGGACGAAGCGGTTGAGCCGCTCGCTCTCGTCGAGAATGGTCTGAATCAGCGCCTTGCGGCTGGCTGCATCGAGATTGTCCACTTTCTGCAAGGTGGTTGCGGAACCGAGGATCGAGACCAGCGGCGTGCGCAGATCATGCGAAACCGAAGACAGAAGCGCCGAGCGGAGCTGCTCCGTTTCAGTCAGCAGGCGCGCATCCTCGATGGCGGAGGCCAGATTGGTGCGCTCAACGGCGACGGCCACCTGGTCGACCAGCGCTTCCAGCAGCCGCCACTTATCCGGAGCGAGCGCACGCTGGCGGTCCTTGAACGAAACGCCGAGCAACCCGACCATTCCGCGTCCGGTCCGCATGGGAAGGAAAAGCCAGTCCGCAGCGGGAAGCGTTTCCGACTTCCACCCGGCCGGTTTGCCATGGTCCCAGGCCCATTCGGCCGCGCCCCTGTCCTTGAACGCAAGCTGGTCCTCCGGCGGATAGCCCGCCGCGATTTCGAGCTGACCGTCGGGCTGCGGCAGGAGAACGAGCGAACTGCACTGCAGGTTGGACGAGACGTGATAGACGGCGGCCCACAGCACGTCCTCCAGCGCTGCGGCGGCAGTTATCTTGCGGCTGAACTCGTAGAGATTTGCGGTGCGCTGCGCCGCAAGCCGCATTGCCTGCATCTGCGTCTTGAGGCGGGCGGCGAGATTGCCGACGATCACCGAGACGACGAGAAAGACGCCGATCGTGACGAGCTGATCCGTCCTGAACGCCGAGAAGTTGTAATAGGGCTTGATGAAGAACAGGTTGTAAGCAAAAAAGCTGAGTATGCTCGCAAAGATCGACGGCGACCGTCCCAGATAGATCGCAATCAGGATGACTGCAGTCATGAAGATCAGCGACACATTGGAGAGAGGCAGGAACAGCGACACGCCGGAAGCGATCAACGCCGCCGCCGCGATTCCTGCAGCGGCCAGAGCGTGTGAATTCCAGTCGGCAAGCGCAGGCAGCAGATTGCCACCGATGACATCGCTTTTCTGCTCTTCGGTTTCCGGAGACACGATGGTAAGTTCGAACTGTGTCGCCTTGCGCAGCAATTCCTGCGCAACCGTTTCCCGGAACCAGCCGGTCCACCTGCGCGTGCGTTGCCGCCCGACGAGGATTCGCGTGACGTTGCGCCGCTGGGCAAAGGCGATAATTTCGTCCGCGATGCCCGATTCGGCGTCGATCGTAATCACCTCGCCGTCAAGGCGTTCGGCGAGCCGCGCGGCCTCCGCGATGCGGTTCTTGGCCTCCTCGCTCAGATTCTCGTAATCCGGAGTCCTGACATGCAGAGCGATCCACGGAACCCGCTGGCGTTCTGACATCCGCCTGGCCGCCCGGACAAGGCGTTTGGCGACGCGGGATTCGTTGAGGCAGACAAGCAGACGATCCTGCGCGGGCCATGGGCCTGGGATGGCGTGGGCGCGCATGTAATTGACCATCTGGGCGTCGACCCGCTCGGCGGCGATGCGCATCGCCAGCTCGCGCAGCGCGGTCAGATTGCCTTTGCTGAAGAAATGCGTAATCGCGCGCCCAGCCTGCTCCGGCACATAGATCTTGCCCTGACGCAGCCTCTGGATCAGATCGTCCGGCGGCAAATCGATCAGTTCGATCTCGTTGGCGAGTTCCAGCACCTTGTCCGGGATCGTCTCCTGAACCTGTATGCGGGAGATTCTCGCAACGACATCGTTCAGGCTCTCGATATGCTGGATATTGAGGGTCGTGTAGACGTCAATGCCTGCCGCCAGCAGATCCTCGACGTCCTGATGGCGCTTTTCCCGGCGGCATCCTGGGATATTCGAATGCGCAAGTTCATCCACCAGCGCTAGCTTGGGCTTGCGCTTCAGGACGGCGTCGACGTCCATTTCGCCGAAATAGCGTCCGCGATAATAGAGCCGTTTGCGGGGTATGATCTCCAACCCGACCAGCAGCGCCTCGGTTTCTGCGCGCCCATGCGTCTCCGCGACCGCCACGACGACGTCGACGCCCTCTTCCTTGTGCGCCTGAGCAGCCTTGAGCATGGCGTAGGTCTTGCCTACGCCCGGATAGGCGCCGAGGAAAATCTTGAGCTGCCCGCGCTGCTCTTTCCTGAGCTCCTCAAGAATCGCGTCAGGGGCCGGCCGGCCTTCGGTCTCAGTCATGCAAGCCGCGAGTTGGTCGTGCGTTCATGGAATTGTTATACATTTTTTACGCAGCGCTGTCTCTTGCGTGCATCATGAAGAGCCTGAATATTGTTTTAATTGGATTTTTTCTGGATTAACAGGCTTCGCTTTAGCACTGGCGCAACGGACGGATTTCGTACTAGATATATGTATGCACCCAAGGAATGCTTTGCATTGCAAGTAAATACGAGTGAATGCTGTCAATATCGTCAACAGCAATAATCGTTTTACTAAAACTATACATATTTTGAGCGGCCACAAATATTCAAAAGAAATAAGGTGTCTGATACGTAAGATATCAGATGATATATTGATTTGATAACGTCATTTAATTGATGCATAACATGCAAGTAGCGATTAATTTTTTATAATACGACATATTGAGTAAGCAAAATCATATAAGCAGGTAAAAAACCGTGCACATTATCAATCCTATCAAGCGGCAAAAAACGCTTACCGAACAAGCCGCAGACGCAATAAGGGCGCGCATCATCGAAGGGCAGTTCGAATTCGGCGAAGCTCTTTCGGAAATTACCCTTGCCGCAGAAATGGGCGTGAGCAAGACGCCGGTGCGTGAGGCGTTTCTGCAACTCAAAAACGAAGGGCTGGTGGAGATTCTGCCCCAGCGCGGAACATTTGTGTTCCGCATGACTATAGAGGAGCTGCGTCAGCTTTTCGACATGCGGGAAATCCTGGAGTCCAGCGCGCTGCGATTCGCAATGCGTGACAATTGCGCCGAACTGTCATCCGGGCTGAAGCGCATCATTAAAGAGGCGCGCGAGGCCGTCGAGGCGCGCGATACATCGCGTTTCCGCAATCTCGATGCGGAGTTTCACGGCGAGATCATCACCCGTTCCGGCAATGCATTCGTCCAATCCGCCTACAATATCATTGCCTTGCGCATACATGCTTTCCGCAATCGCTTGCCTGTCGACGTTCAAACCTGGGACACGTTCGACATGCATTCCGAAATCGCGCGGCTTGTGGCGGCGAAGGACGTCGAGGGAGCAATTGCGGCTCTTAGAGCGCATATCAAAAAATCCTTCACGGATTACATGACACGAAATTCGAACGGCGAGGCTGACGTCGCCTGACAAACGCAGGGCGATCTGAAGACCATGCGCGGCGCATAGGAACGATTTAAGTAAAAGTCGAGATATTTCACTTTTCTTTAATTGCTACGAAGCACACTCGTCAAAATTTCAGGAGTGTGCGTCATGGGTGTTTCCGTATTGCGGTCGGGGTGCGCAGGCCCCGAGACTGTTCCGGTCCTGCGAAATTCAAATAACAGATCCCGCATTCTTCTCATGGCCGCGCTGCCGGCGTTCGTGCTGGTCACAGGCGCATCCGCAGGCGCGAACCAGGATAATGAATGGCGGTATTGGCGAGATTACAGGGAACGTCCTTATCTGACCGAATATGTTCCCCTGAAAACCGTTCCAGCCACGCCCAAGCGCAACTACACGCCCGCGCCCAAGGGTAAGCACAAGGCAGGCGAGTCCGCCGGTTACGACTACGCGCCGCTCCCGAAGAAAAGGAAGAAGGTCTATTCCGGGCCTGCTTATGACGACCATCATGACAGCCGCGACGGCAGAGATCGCCATTACGCCGGATATGATCGAGACGCGGGCTATCACGAAGATCACGCCAACGGACGCGGTTTCGGCCGGCTGTTCCCCGATGCCGCTGAAGATCTCAGGCATGACCGGCGCGGCCCGTCCTTCCGCGCCCTTCGCGCTCTGGGCCGGTCGATGGTCGAGGAAGGCCCGCGCGACCATCCGTCGGGCGACAGCGAAATGCCCGCCGGCTACACCATTTTCGGCCAGTTCATCGACCACGACATCACCTTCGAGACCAGGACCGATCTCGGACGTGAAATCAGCGGCGATCATCTTCTCGAAAACGCCCGCACACCCGATCTCGACCTCGACAGCGTCTATGGCGGCGGACCGGCGCGGACGCCGCATCTCTACCGCCTGCCCTATATAAGGGTCGGGCGCCTTGTCTCGGATCATTCCGGCGCGCCACGGCACGATCTGTTCCGCACGCGCTATTCCCGCCGCGACGGCCCGCAGGGCGGCGGCGCAGTGGCGCTGCTGGGCGATCCGCGCAACGACGAGAACATCATCATCTCGCAATTGCACGCCGCTTTCGTCGCCTTTCACAACCGCACGGCCGATATTCTGATCGAGCGCGATCACGGTCATTACCGGGCGGATTATTGCCGCGGCTACCACTGTTCGACCCATGAGCTGGCCGAAGCCCTGCCCGACGAAGTGAAGAAAGAGGTCTTCGAGACCGCCCGCGATCATGTGATTCACTTCTACCACAGGCTGATTCTCGACGACTTCCTGCCGCGCGTCATCGGGCCGAACCACCTGACCAATATCCTGAAGAACGGGCGGGATTTTTATTTTCCCGCCGGCTTCCGGAAAGGAGAAGATCACCTCGAAGATCCCTATATTCCTATCGAATTCTCCTTTGTTTTCCGCTACGGCCACAGCCAGGTCCGGGACAGCTATATCCTTCGGGAAGGCGTGCGTTTCGATCTGCTCACGGACGGGCGCGGCGGACAGCCCCGTGCGTTCGAACCGGTCACGCCGCGTTACCTCCTCGACTGGCGGTATTTCTTCGAGATCAGCAACGAGCTTCCCCGCGGTTTCAATTTCGCCCGCAGGATCGACCCTGAACTCGTGAAAGGTCTTCACGAGTTGAGCTTCTCCGGCGCCGTCGGACAAGGCGAAGTCGAGTCGCTGGCGGCCCGAAATCTCGCGCGCAGCAAGGCCCTTCACATTCCGTCGGGGCAGACGATCGCCGAGATCGTCCTTCCGAGGCTGGAAGAGAGGGGACTGCTGGGGCATAGCGAGAATGACGGGCGGCCCTATCGCGGCGGCAAGCAATGGCGGCAGTTCCTCCTCCCGCCTGATGACCGCACGAAGCATTTCCTGCGTCATGCCGATACGCCGCTCTGGTACTACGTGTTACAGGAAGCGGAAGTCTTCGGATCTCCGACAGGGCTGCACGCTCTGCCCGCACATGGGCCTGAAGGCCTGAGATACAGCGCCCGGCGCGACGACGTGCACGGCTATCGCGGGGGCTTCCGCCGGGCGTCGTTCGACCGTCGCCGCGATTATCCGTCCCGTGATGATTACGGCCATGACGGCGGCCACAGGCTGGGGCCAGTCGGGTCCACAATCGTCGGCGAGGTGCTGATCGGCCTGATGGAGCATTATGCCGAACAGACCGGCAAGGGCCTCGATTACGAGCCGGAGATCAAGGGCAGCCTGTCCGAACTGATCGTCCCGAAATACGGCAAGGGACCGAAAAAGCGTTATCTGATGAGGAATTTCCTGATCGACGCCGGGGTCGCAGACGAAATCTATTAGATCTGGAGCTGCACCCGGCCGCCTGAACCTTCATGCAGCCTCTCACCCAAAAGGCGAGAGGCTGCATTCGTTATATGAAGACGCTCATGCGCCTCCCCCGAAAGCCGGCTCGAAATTTACAGCCGCGGAATGTGCATCCCGCCGTCGATATGATAGGCGTCGCCGGTTGCGAAGCCGAAAGCGCCGCTCGCCAGCGCTGCAACGGCTTTGCCGATGTCCGGCGGCTCGCCCCAGCGGTTGATCGGGGTGAAGTCGCCGCTCGCGTAGCGCGCTTCGTAATCGTCCTTCGCCGCCGCCGTCATCGCCGTGCGGATCACGCCGGGGCGGATTTCATGCACATTGATCCCGGCCTCGGCGAGCCGCAGCGCGAAGAGCTTCGTCATCATCGAAACGCCGGTCTTGGAGATACAGTATTCGGCGCGGTTCGGCGACGGCATGAAGGCGTTGGCCGATGAGATCGAGATGATCGAACGCGGTCCCTTCGGCGTCCTCTCCGCGAGCATCCGGGCGGCGATGCGCTGGGTCAGAAAGAACGGCCCGCGCAGATTGACGTCCATGAGCCGGTCGAAGCTCTCAGGCGTCACCTCCAGGATGTCACCGCGTTTGCTGACCGAGATCCCGGCATTGTTGACGAGGCAGGTCAGCGGTCCAAATGCGGCCCAGGCGTTCTCGACGAGCCGGTCCTGGCCTGACAGGTCGGAAATATCCCCGGACACGGCCTTGCCTTGCGCCCCGCGATCTCTCAACCCGGCCAGCGTTTCGTCAAGACTGTCCTCCTGCAGGCCATTCGCGACGACCGCAAAGCCGGCTTCTCCAAGCGCCCAGGCGATCCCCTGGCCGATACCGCGCCCCGCGCCCGTCACCAGCGCAATGCCGGCCTTGCCATCTGTCGTCATCGGTCAATCCTTGAGAAGCTTGCGCGCAATGATGAGGCGCTGGATCTGGTTGGTGCCTTCGTAGATCTGGGTAATCTTCGCGTCGCGGTAGAGCCGTTCGACCTCGATGCCGCGAATGTAACCGATGCCGCCGTGGATCTGGACGGCGTTGGCGGTATGCTCGACGGCGGCGTCCGAGGCGAAGCATTTCGCCATCGAACACTCCATGGTTGCGGGTTCACCGCGGTCCAGCCTGCCCGCAGCGTCGCGGACCATGAGCCTTGCCGCATGGGCCGCTTTCGCCATATCGGCCAGCATCCACTGCACGGCCTGAAAATTCGAGATCGTCTCGGAGAACTGCCTGCGGGTCCTTGCGTAGTCGAGCGAGGCTTCGAGCGCAGCCTGAAGGATGCCCACCGCAAGCGCCCCGATGCCGACGCGCCCTTTTTCCAGAACGCTCATCATCATGTGAAAGCCTCGGCCTTCCTCGCCGAGCAGCGCGTCCGGCGCCAATTCGACATTGTCGAAGGAAAGCGCGCCGACCTGCGAGGCGCGCTGCCCCATCTTGCGTTCCTTCGCCCCGGCCGAAAAGCCGGGACGGTCCGAGTCCACCAGAAAGATGCTCATGCCCCGCTTGCCTGCCGCCGGATCGGTTCGCGCCAGGACAACGGCAAAATTGGCCACAGGCGCGTTGTGAATCCAGATCTTCGCGCCGTTCAGACGCCAGCCCGAGGCGGTTTTCTCAGCCGTGGTGCGGATACCCGCCACATCGGACCCCGCTTCCGGCTCGGTGATCGCATAGGCGCAGCGCCGTTCGAACTTCAGCAGCGGCGTCAGATAGGCGGCGCGCTGGGCGTCAGAACCGTGCTGCGACAATAGCGTGGCCACCAGTTCGACCAGCCCGCACTGATCCGCGATCGAAGCATAGCCGCGCGACAGCTCCTCCATGACGATGGCGTAGGTCAGGCAGTCCGCGCCGGCGCCGCCCCAGGCTTCCGGCGCGGTGATCCCGAATAGCCCGAGACTTGCCATCTCCCGGTAGATGTCTGCCGGGAAGCTCTCGCTTTCGTCCAGCGCGCCTGCGACGGGACGGAGCGTCTCGTCGGCGAAGCTGCGCACGGTCTGCGCTATGAGCGCATCACGGCCGGCGCGCTCTTCCGCGGCGTCGTGGTTCGGCATGGCGTTCCTGTCCCAGAGTATCTTTTTACGGTTTTCTAACGAGATCGCCACGAAGGAAGAAAGTCAAGTCCGCTCGTCCAGCGGCAAAGCCGGGCCGTTTTCACGATGACTTCGCGCACGAAATCGGGCAGGAAGGCGCGGGGTCGCGACGCGCATTTCTGCCTTGCGGCACAGCTCGCCGCAGCAACATTTGCGTAACAAGGCCGCAATGAATATTTCCACTCCCGCTCCAGCCGCTCTTCAGACGAACTGGGCCATCGTCCTCGCCGCGACTTTCGGGGGCATCGCCGCCGCGCTGCATATCGGCAAGGCCGCGGCGACGCTTCCGCTGATCCGCGAGGAGTTCGACGCCGATCTGACCCTGCTTGCAACCTATGTTTCACTTATCAGCCTCGTGGCGGCGCTGACAGGAACCGTGTTCGGCACATTCACGCGGCGGATCGGCGCGCGCAGGGCAGGGCTTGCCGGACTGTTCATCATCGGCGCCGCCTCCGCCGCCGGGGCGCTGATCGAGTCCGTGCCTGTACTGCTCGTCACGCGCGCCGCCGAAGCCATCGGGTTCGCACTTTCGGCAACGGCCATGCCCGCGATCATCCAGTCCGCAGCCGCTCCGCAACATAAATCCCTCACGCTGGGGATTTGGGCCACATGGCTGCCGACAGGCGTCGCGCTGATGATGGGAATCGCCTGGCTGCTCCTGGACTCGATCGGATGGCGCGGCGTATTCTGGGCCGGAGCGGCCATTCCCGTACTCGCCGCATTCATCCTCATGGCGGTGACGCCCACGCGTACCGACAGCCAGCCTGCAGGGCTCTCTCTTGACGCCCTGCGCACCGTTTTCGGACGGGAACCAATCCTGCTGGCGGGCAATTTCATCGCTTTCTCGGCGGCCAACATGGTGGTTATGGGCTTCCTGCCTACGATCCTGGTCGATGAATTCGCGATGTCGCCGACCGATGCGACGCTGGTGTCGCTGTTTGCGGCGCTGTCGCTGCTGCCCGGTAATGTCGGGGCCGGATGGCTGCTGGACCGCGGCTACAGCGTGCGCGGGCTGTTCTTCCTGTTTTTCGGCGGCATGACGATTTTCGGCTATCTGCTGTTCGCGGAATGGGTGCAGCCCGAAATACGCATCGCTTCCGCCTTCCTGTTCAGCGCCTGTACCGGCGTGCCGCCTTCGGTGATCTGGTCGTCGATACCGCGCCTGATACGCGGGCCTGACGAAGCGCCGCTGCTGTCCGGTTTTTTCTATCAGGGCGCGGGGATCGGACAGCTTCTGGGACCGATCCTCGCCGGGGCCGTCGTCGAGGGCGCAGGAGGCTGGTTCTCGGCCTTCTGGATCATTCTGGTGCTGATGATCGCAGGCGCCGGCCTGACGGCTTCGCTGCCGCGAAACCGCTTCCGCGCACAGTAAGGGCGAGGCGCAGTGGCGGCTACGTCACACGGATTTGCGGGAGGTCAGTTGCCGGACCGAGTCTCGCAGTTCCTTCGCCGTCGAGACGATCCTGTCCGCCCCGAGTTCGCCGATGCTGCGTTCGCCATAACCATGCGGAACCAGGATCACCGGCACGCCAAGCGCGCGCGCCGCTCCGACATCCGCGCCGGAATCGCCCACCATGAGCGCGCGCTCCGGCTTCCCGCCCGCCATTTCGATAGCGACGCGGAGCGGCTCGGGATCGGGTTTTTTGGGCCGATCCGGCATATGGCCGATCGCGGCATGGACATTCTGGCCGATGCCCAGCGCGTCGATGATCGCCAGAACCAGATCATGCGGCTTGTTGCTGCAGATGGCGATACGCGCGCCCTGACGGCGGAAATGGATCATCGTATCGGCGACCCAGCCGTGCAGAACGGTCCGCTCTGCCGGCGCGGCGCGGTAATGGTGGAGCAACGCCGCATAGGTTTCGTCACGCGCGTCGTCGGGCAGATCGAGAGCGGCGAGCGTGAGCGCCTTGTCCAGAAGCGTGCGCAGGCCGCCGCCGACCATGCGCTCGGTCTGGGCAAGCGTCACTTGGCTGCCATGCGGCGCAAGCGCGGCGTTGAGCGCTGCGGCTATGTCCGGCGAGGTATGGGCGAGCGTGCCATCGAGGTCGAAGACTATGGTAAGCGGTGTTTTGCTCATGCAACGGCTCCGTTATCCCGGTGCAGCGTCCTTACCGCGTCGATCATGGCTGTAGGCGGCTCCGACGCACCAGGGAGATCCGGATCGACAAGATCCGCCAACGTATCGGCGACGCGCACCGCTCCGCGGAAATTCTCGCCGCGCGTATAGCGGCTGGGGGTGACGAGCGTGGCCAGTCCTGCGCCGAGAGCCGCGCGGAGACCGTTCTCCGAATCCTCGACAGCGATACAGTCCTGCGCTCCAAATCGAAGATCGGCCAGCGCCGCCAGGAAAATATCCGGCGCAGGCTTTTTCCGCGGAACGCTGTCGCCGGCTGCGATTGTCCCGAACATGGCGAGGCCGCGCTCGCCAAGCGTTGCGCGCAGCAGCGCTTCGACATTGGGCAGGCTGGTCGTGGTCGCGATCGCGAGGGTTATGCCCTCGGCGCGCGCGCCTTCGATCAGCGCCTCGACGCCCGGACGAAGCGCGACCGCGCCGCTGGCGATCATGTCCGTATAGATGTCCGTCTTTCTGCGATGAAGC
>CAYOUE010000098.1:0-12270 GCA_964407075.1 uncultured Hyphomicrobiaceae bacterium | reverse complement strand
CGCCTTCGGACGTGCCGGCGACCTTGAAATCCATGTCGCCGAGATGGTCTTCATCGCCCAGGATGTCCGAAAGAACCGCGAAATCGTCCTCTTCCTTGATGAGGCCCATTGCGATCCCGGCCACAGGGCGCTTGAGTGGAACGCCCGCATCCATCAGCGCCAGCGAGGAGCCGCAGACCGTGGCCATGGAGGAAGAGCCGTTCGACTCGGTGATCTCGGAAACGACCCGCAGCGTGTAAGGAAATTCATCCGAGGGCGGAAGGATCGGATGGATCGCCCGCCAGGCGAGCTTGCCGTGGCCGATTTCGCGGCGGCCCGGCGAGCCGACACGGCCGGTCTCGCCGACCGAGAAGGGCGGGAAATTGTAATGAAGGAGGAAGTTCTCCTTATAGGTCCCTTCCAGCGCGTCGATCCACTGTTCGTCCTCGCCGGTGCCGAGCGTGGCGACACAGAGCGCCTGCGTTTCGCCACGCGTGAACAGCGCCGATCCGTGCGCACGCGGCAGCACGCCGACCTCGCAGACGATCGGGCGTACGGTTTTCAGGTCCCGCCCGTCGATTCTCATTCCGGTCTTGAGGATACTGCCCCGGACGATGGTCTTTTCGAGGGATTTGAACGCGGTTGCGACTTCGGCCGCCCGGCCTTCCTCAGCGTCATCAGCGACGAGTTCGGTCAGAACTTTTTCCTTGAGCTCGGCGACTTTCCCCTGACGTTCGGACTTTCCGGCGATCTGATAGGCTTTGGCCAGATCCTTTTCGGCGATGTTCCTGACGCTGGCGTCGATATCGGCGGTTTCAGCTTCCGCCACGTCCCACGGCTCCTTGGCTGCATTTTCGGCAAGCCGGATAATCGCGTCGATGACTGGCTGGAAGGCTTCATGGCCGAATGTTACCGCTCCGAGCATGATTTCCTCGGACAGTTCCCTGGCCTCCGACTCGACCATCAGAACGGCATCGCCCGTGCCTGCGACGACCAGTTCGAGAGCGCTTTCCTTGACCTGGTCCAGCGTCGGATTCAGGATGTACTCGCCATTGATGAAGCCGACCTTGGTTGCGCCGATCGGCCCCATGAAGGGAACCCCGGAGAGCGTGAGCGCCGCCGAAGACGCGATCATGGCGACAATGTCGGGGTCATTCTCCAGATCGTGCGACAGCACGTTGACGATGATCTGGACTTCGTTTTTGAAACCTTCCACGAACAGCGGACGGACAGGACGGTCGATCAGGCGGCAGATCAGCGTTTCCCGCTCGGTCGGCCGGCCTTCGCGCTTGAAAAACCCGCCGGGGATCTTGCCTGCGGCGTAGGTCTTTTCCTGGTAATTTACAGTCAGGGGAAAGAAATCCCGGCCCGGGCGGGGTTCTCTTTCCGCGACCACGGTGGCAAGGACCGAAGTCTCGCCATATTGCGCAAGCACTGAGCCGGTCGCCTGGCGCGCAATGCGGCCCGTCTCAAGCGTGAGCTTGCGGCCGCCCCAGGTGATTTCTTCTCGATGGATTTCGAACATTCGTGACATTCCAATGTTAACAAGGCGCAGGATTGCGCCATTTCACCTTTTTCGCTTTTAGCAGGATCAGATCTAGCCGAAAAATCGGCCAGGGAACAGTATTGTCTCATGTAAACGGCTGCATAT
The DNA here is from genome assembly GCA_964407075.1 of uncultured Hyphomicrobiaceae bacterium. Lineage (GTDB taxonomy): Bacteria > Pseudomonadota > Alphaproteobacteria > Rhizobiales > Rhodomicrobiaceae > JAHQVI01. Next base: position 10,640 of record CAYOUE010000098.1, on the reverse strand, counting down.
GGCGAAATAGCCGTGAATGGTTCATGAGCATGAATGGCGTCGACCGCCTTTACGCTTTTAAAAAAGAATCAACGCGCGCCGCACAATGAGCGGCGCGCCGGTTTGCGCAAGACCGTTCCAGCGCGTCAGCGCCGGATCCCAAGCCGGCCGATCAGGTCGCGATAACGCGCCTCATCTTTGGATTTCACGTAATCCAGGAGGCTTCGACGCTGGCTGACCAGTTTCAACAGACCGCGCCGGGAATGGTTGTCTTTCTTGTGGCTCTTGAAATGCTCAGTCAGATTGGTGATGCGTTCCGTAAGGATCGCGATCTGCACATCCGGAGAGCCGGTGTCGCCTTCCTTGATGGCGAATTCGGAAATCAGCGCCTGCTTGCGCTCGGCCGTAATCGACATCGGTCACTCCTTGTAATGTCTGGATGGATACGGCCGCGCCGGGATGTCGTCCAGCGGGGCCAGGAAGCCCTTACATAGCCGAGTGTCGAAAGCCCGGCAACATATCTTTATAGCACTGCGCCCGAACCTCGGGGAGCATCGGTCATGCGCCGGCCAGAGTCATGCGCTGCCGGGAGCGCAGGAACAGCGCAAGCGCGATGGCCATGTTCACGGCGTTCCAGGCCAGTCCGTGCAGAAACGCCGTCTGGTACGATGCCGTCAGGTCGAAAATCACGCCGGAGATCCATCCGCCGGCGGACATGCCGATCACCGACGCGAAGATGACGATGCCGACGCGGGCTCCCGCTTCTCTCGCAGGCATCGTCTCGCGGACGATGATCGCATAGCTCGGCACCAGCCCGCCCTGGAACAGGCCGAACAAGGCGGAGACGATATAAAGCGGCGTCAGACCGTCGAAGAACAGATACATCGTGAGAGCCGAAGCCTGCGCCACCGACCCGATCAGCAATGTCGCCAGCCCGCCGATGCGGTCGGCGATGAACCCGGAACCGATGCGGCTGATGATGCCGAAGGCCAGCATGAGCGAAAGCATCTCCGCGCCGCGCGCAACGCCGTAACCGAGATCGCCGCAATAGGCGACGATATGCACTTGCGGCATCGCCATGGCGACGCAGCAGGAGAAGCTGGCCAGCGAGAGGATGGCGGTCAGCACGTTGGCGCTGAGTCCGAGTTCGAACTTGGGCGGCGCATCGGAATTCGGCACCTGCCGGATGGATCCGCGCATACCCGAGCGCAGGATCAGGACCAGCACCGTCATCGCCGCCGCGCCGAATATGCCGATGGCGATATGCGTCGTTTGCCAGCCGTAATGCGCTATGCTGCGTTCGATAAACGGCGGCCAGATTGCGCCGGCGAGATAATTGCCGCTGGCCACGATCGTGACGGCGATGCCGCGGCGGCGCACGAACCAGTGCGAGGCTTCCGCCATCAAGGGCGCAAAGGTCGCGGACGCTCCAAGGCCGATGAAGAAATGCATGAGCGTGAACTGCCAAAGCGCGGTCGAGAGCCCCGCTCCGACATATCCGATCAGCAGCGAAAGGACGCCCATGCCGATGGCCGGCACGATGCCGAACCGGTCCGTCAGCCGGCCGATCAGCACGGCGCCGATACCGAAGCCCAGCATTGCAAGCGTGTAAGCCAGGGAGACGTCGCCTCGCGTAACGCCGAATTCGGTCTGAACTTCAGGCAGCGCGACGACGACCGACCACATGCCGATACTGCCGACCGTGCCGATCGCAACGCCGATCAGCAACCGCCGCCAGGCAATGGCGGAGTCAGGTACAAAGCTCGCAGCATCAGGGGGCGCAGGAAATGATGTCGTCACCGGAGTCCTCCGTCGGCGCGGCTCTGTCGTCCGGGAGGTATTCCGGATGCCGGGAATTTGGGGTGTTTGCAGCCATACGCAGCCGCGTATCTATCGGCAATATACGCCTGTCGAAGTTGGAATGAAAGCGGGTATGGGGTCTCGCTTTCTTGTCTGGATCGGATGAGAACCCGGAGAGCGCCGAGCGATTCCTCAGAAGACCGGGGCCGCCTTTAGCCGGTTTGGAACACCGGATACCGCCCTGGCTCAGAGCGGGATGTTGAAGACGCGCGAGGGCCGCAATTCGCCCTGACGGACCTCTCCGAGCGCCACGAGCGCGCCGCGCGAAGTGGCGTAGACAATGCCTTTCCTTACCGGCGCATCACGCCCGCGCAGGATGATCGCCTTGCCTCTGCGCAGCGTCGCTGCGTCGGACGTGTCAATCGCAAGCCCAGGGATCCCTTCCAGCGCGGTCTGCACCGGAAGCAGCGCGGCCATTAGCGCGTCGCGGCCCTGTTCGCTTTTCTCCATCGTCTCCAGTTCGTCCAGCGTCAAGGCGTTGCCCTCGGAAAACGGTCCGACCGCGGTGCGGCGCAGCTCGCTGACATGGCCGTAACAGCCCAGAGTGCGCCCGAGGTCGCGCGCAAGCGCCCGGACATAGGTGCCCTTGCCGCATTCGGCTTCGAATACGCACTCATCCGGCCGAACGCATTCGATGATTTCTAGCCTTTTCACATGGACTGGGCGCGCAGCAATCTCGAAAGTCTCGCCTTCGCGCGCCAGGTCGTATGCGCGCTCGCCTTCGATCTTGATCGCGGAGAACCGCGGCGGGGTCTGCATGATCTCTCCGCGAAAGCCTTCGAGCGCGGCCTCGACGGCGGCCTGCGCCGGGCGGGCGTCGCTTGTCTGGACGGGCTGTCCTTCGGAGTCGTCCGTATCCGTCTCCACGCCCCACCTGACCTTGAAGCGATAATGTTTCGCGCCGTCGACCGCGAAGGGAATGGTCTTGGTCGCCTCGCCGAATGCGATCGGCAGCACGCCCGTCGCCAGCGGATCGAGCGTTCCGGCATGACCGGCCTTGGCGGCGTTGAACAGGCGTTTGACCCTGTTCAGTACATGAGTCGAGGTCATGAATTGCGGCTTGTCGAGAACCAGCCAGCCATGAACGGGTAAGCCTTTGCGACGGCCCATTAAAATTTCTCCGGCTTATGTCTGCGCCAGTTTCCGCTATTACCGGCTATCGATCCCGGCAGCCGCGAACCTGCGCGGCTGCGGCCCGCTCAGCCCAGGTCGCGCTTGACTTGTGGAGATTGCAACAATTCGTCGATCCGTTTCGCCTTGTCGAAACTGTCGTCGATCTGAAAGGACAGACTGGGCATGTATTTCAGTTCGACGCGCTTGGCAAGCTCGCTTCGCAGGAATTTCTGATGGCGCATCAGAGCCTCGATCAGCAAGACCGGATCGCCCCTTCCGAAAGGCAGTGTGTAGATCGTGGCGTTGCGCAGGTCCGGGCTGACTCGGACTTCCGTAACCGTAATGTTCTGTCCGGTCAGGCCGGGCTCGAGAAACTCCAGCCGCATCAGGATCTCCGTAAGGGCGTGACGGATCATTTCGCCAACGCGCAACTGCCGCTGGGTCGGACCTTTGAAACCGCCATGCTTCGTCATCTCTGGCCTCCTGAAATGCGGTGCGGAGTGGCAAAAAGCCTGTTTTGATCGAAGGCGATGACGCCCTGGCACGCAGCTTAGGCATCCTGCGGCGGGAGTCGGAAGGCCCCCGCCGAAAAGTCTTCAAGGGCTGCCCCGGCGCTTTACAGGGTGCGGGCGATCTTCTCGACGCGGAAGCATTCGATGATGTCGCCCTTTTTCAGGTCGTGATAATTCTCGAAGCCCATGCCGCATTCCTGTCCCGCCTGGACTTCCTTGACTTCGTCCTTGAAGCGCTTGAGCGTCGATAGCTTGCCTTCGTGGATCACGACATTGTCGCGGATCAGGCGGACATTCGCGCCGCGTTCGACGCGGCCCTCCGTCACGCGGCAGCCCGCAATATTGCCGACCTTGGAGATATTGAAGACTTCCAGAATTTCGGCATTGCCGAGGAAAGTTTCGCGCAGCGTCGGGTCGAGCAGGCCGGACATCGCCGCCTTCACGTCGTCCAGCAGATTGTAGATGATATTGTAATAGCGGATCTCGACGCCGGATTTCTCCGCGAGTTCCTTCGCCTGCGCGCCTGCCCGGACATTGAAGCCGATGACGGCGGCTTTGGAGGCGGCCGCCAGCGCGATGTCGGACTCGGTGATCCCGCCGACGCCGGAATGTATGATCCGCGCGAGAACCTCGTCCGTACTGATCTTGGCGAGCGCCGCGTCGATCGCTTCCACCGAGCCCTGAACATCGCTCTTGATGACCAGCGGGAATTCCTTCTGGCCGGCCTCGGTGAGCTGGCTCATCATCTGTTCGAGCGAACTGCGTCCGCCCGCGCCGATGGACTTGATGTCGCGCAACTTGCGCTGCCTGTATTCCGTCAGTTCGCGGGCGCGCGATTCGTTGTCCACCACAGCGAGTTGGTCGCCCGCCTCAGGCGCATTGTTGAAGCCGAGCACTTCGACGGGCACCGAAGGGCCGGCCTCCGAAACGTGCTCGCCCTGGTCGTTGATGAGCGCGCGCACGCGGCCCCAGGCCCGGCCCGCCACGACGATATGGCCAACCTTCAGGGTCCCGCGCTGAACGAGGATCGTTCCGACCGGACCCCGGCCGCGCTCAAGCTTCGCCTCGATGACGACGCCTTCGGCTGGACGGTTCGGATTGGCCTTCAATTCTAGAATTTCGGACTGCAGCTGGATGGCTTCCAGGAGCTTGTCGAGACCCAGTTTCTTGAGCGCCGAGACCTCGACTTCCAGCACGTCGCCGCTCATGCTTTCCACGACGATTTCATGTTGCAGGAGCTCGGTGCGCACGCGTTGCGGTTCGGCGTCAGGCTTGTCGATCTTGTTGATCGCGACGATGATCGGCACATGCGCCGCCTTGGCGTGATTGATGGCCTCCACGGTCTGGGGCATCACGCCGTCGTCAGCAGCGACGACCAGGATCACGATGTCGGTCACTTTCGCGCCCCGCGAACGCATGGCGGTGAAAGCGGCATGGCCGGGCGTGTCGATGAAGGTTACGGCCGCGCCTTTCCCGGTCAGGACCTGATAGGCGCCGATATGCTGGGTGATGCCGCCTGCCTCGCCGGAGACGACGTTGGTCTCGCGCAGCGCATCGAGCAGCGATGTCTTGCCGTGGTCGACATGCCCCATGATGGTCACGATCGGCGCGCGCGGCTCCAGATTGGTTTCGTCGTCGTCGGTCCCGATGAAGCCCTCCTCGACGTCGGCCTCCGAAACGCGCTTAGGCGTATGGCCGAATTCGGTCGTGATGAGTTCCGCCGTATCGGCGTCTATCAGGTCGTTGATCTTGTGCATCTGGCCTTCCTTCATCAGGAATTTGATGACGTCCACCGCACGTTCGGCCATGCGGTTGGCCAGTTCCTGGATCGTGATCGCTTCGGGAATCTGCACTTCGCGTATGATTTTCTTGCGCGGCTCGGACCCCATCGCCTGCTTTTTCAGGCGTTCGCGCTGGCGGCGCAGAGAGGCGAGCGAGCGTTCGCGCTGGTCGTCGTCGAAGGCGTTCGTTATGGTGAGCTTCTGCCGGGCGCGGCGGTCCGCTTCCGCGCGCTTCGGCGGGGCGGGACGCTCCAGTTTCGGTTTCTTGCCAGGAGCGGCGGCCGACCGGTTCTTGGCCGTCGTCTCCTCATCGTCCGCGTCTTCGGCGGTTGCCTTGCGGCCTTCCACCGGCGACCGCCTGGCCGGCGCGGTCTTCTCCGCGGGCGGCGCGGCGACTTCGGCGGGCTCAGCTTCCGCAGCGCCCGCGCCACGTTTCTTCGCAGCAGGCGTCCTGGTAGCGGGCGCAGTCTTTATGTCCTGATCGGCAACCGCCGCTTCCTCGGATTCGGCAGCGCTTTCGCCCTCTTCATCCTTGCGTTTGGCCTCTTCTTCGGCGCGGATCTTCGCTTCCTCCGCCTCGCGCTTTTCGCGGGCCTCGCGCTCGATCCGTTCGGCTTCCTCGCGCTTGCGGGCTTCAGCCAGGGCGCGTGCGCGGGCGTCGACCTCATTGCTCGAAAGCTGGCGAAGGACGTTGCGCTGGCGCTCGCCACCCGCCTGCGACGCTTCGGCCTTGCGAGTACGCGATGTCTGCTGGCCGCGGGGCGGCTTCGCAGCGGCTTCCGCCGCCGCCTTGCTTTCATGCTTGTCAGCCGCTGCGGCAGCGTCCTGCATGGTCATCGTCCGCTTGCTGCGCTTTTTCTCCACCACAACCGATTTGGACCGGCCATGGCTGAAATTCTGACGCACCATCCCCTGCTCGACCGTACGCTTCAAGTTCAGCGAAATGGTCTTGCGCCCGGTTTTGGCGGTGTTTTCATCAGGGTCTTTCGTTTCAGTCATGCTTTTTCCTGTTCCGGCGCGCCAGCCATGGAGCGCGCCGTCAGATGCGGTCCCAGATAGCTCGTATATCTCTCGGCGGACCGGACAAACGCCAGCCCGCCCTCACCATCCGCAAGCGCGGCGTGGTTTATGTTCCATTTGCCCAGGGCAGCGCTCAATTCGGCCGATGCGAACGCTGTGACGGGATCGAGTTCATCCCCTCGCGGTCCGATGACCGCGCGCGCCAGACGGTCCAGTCTGTCCGTTCCGTCGCGCGCTGCATCCTGTGCATGAATAAGTTTAAGAATCTTTCCAGTCTTAATCGCTTTTTCAACTTTGGCAAAGCCCGCTGTGACCAGACCGGCCTTGTTCGTCAGGGAAAGATCCTGCAAAGCGGCTCTTTTCAGCAGTTCGGCCGTCAGAACGGGCAGAACCTCGTCCGCCCGCGCCGCCTGCTTGAAGCCTTTTGCGAAGACTTTTCTGCGCACGGCTTCGCGAACATCGTCATATGTTGCGCTGATCCAGACGCCGCGTCCCGGGAGTTTCCGCTTGATGTCTGGCACGACAGTTCCGTTCGGGTCCAGAACGAAACGAAGCAGTTCGTTCTCCCGGCAGGACTTGCGGCTCAACGCACATTGCCGAACTGGCTTTTCGATGCTCTTACCCCTTGAACTCTAGATGCTATCCCTGCGCAGTCGGGTCTGCGCGAAGGCCGGCGCCGCTACACGGCAGTCCCTGCTCCCTGTAAAGCCTTAGCTCTTGCCCGCTTCGACTTCAACCTCTGCGCCTTCTCCGGCGTCATCAACTTCTTCTGGATCACCTTCCCCGGCTTCCTCTTCCGGCTCCGGCTCCGGTTCCGGTTCGATCCATCCGGCATGTATGCGGGCGTTGAGGATCATCTGCTCGGCGTCTTCCCGGGTGATATCAAAACCGTCGAGAAAGCCGGTATGGCGCGTGACCGCGCCGTCCTTTTTCTCCGTCCAGCCGATCAGATCGTCCGTGGCGCAATCGGCGAAATCCTCGAGGGTCCTGACGCCGTTCTCGCCGAGCGCGACCAGCATTGCCTTGTTCAGGCCGGGGATCTCCTCGAGCGCATCGTCGACGCCGAGGCTCCTGCGCTTCTCGTCCAGTTCATTTTCGCGCCGCTCCAGATACTCGGCGGCGCGGCTTTGAATTTCCGTCGCAGTGTCGTCGTCGAAGCCTTCGATCTCGGCAATCTCCTGCGGCTCGACATAAACCAGTTCCTCAACTGACGCGAATCCTTCCGAGGCCAGGAGCTGCGCGATGACCTCGTCGACGTCGAGCGCCTCCATGAACATGTTCGAACGCTCGACAAACTCCTTCTGGCGCCGCTCCGACTCTTCGGCCTCGGTCATGATGTCGATGTCCCAGCCTGTCAACTGCGAGGCGAGACGCACATTCTGTCCGCGCCGTCCGATGGCGAGACTGAGCTGATCGTCCGGGACAACGACTTCGATGCGCTCGGCGTCCTCGTCGAGAACGACCTTGGCGACCTCGGCCGGCGCAAGAGCATTGACGATGAAAGTCGCCGCGTCGGGCGACCAGGGGATGATGTCGATCTTCTCGCCCTGAAGCTCGTTCACGACCGCCTGCACGCGGGAGCCTCTCATGCCGACGCACGCGCCGACAGGGTCGATCGAGGTGTCCCTGGAAATCACGGCGATCTTGGCGCGGCTGCCTGGGTCGCGCGCGACGGACTTGATCTCGACCACGCCGTCATAGATCTCCGGAACTTCCTGAGCGAAAAGCTTCGCCATGAACTCCGGCCGCGTGCGGGACAGGAAGATTTGCGGCCCACGCTGCTCCCTGCGCACATCGTATATATAGGCGCGGATGCGGTCGCCGTAGCGGTAGGTCTCGCGCGGCAAGGTCTCGTCGCGGCGTACCACGGCCTCGGCGCGGCCGAGATCCACTATGACGTTGCCGTACTCGACGCGCTTGACGATGCCGTTGGCGACATCGCCGATCCGGTCCTTGAATTCGTCATACTGGCGCTCGCGTTCGGCTTCGCGCACCTTCTGCACGATGACCTGCTTCGCGTTCTGCGCAGCCACACGGCCGAAGTCCAGCGGCGGCAGAGGTTCCGCGATGAAGTCGCCGACATTGGCTTCCGGGTTGCGCTTGCGGGCTTCCTTAAGGGCGATTTCCACCGCGTCGTGCACCACGTCGTCCACGACCTCAAGAAGGCGCGCCAGCCGGATCTCGCCGGTTTTCGGATCGATCTCGGCCCGGATTTCGTTCTCGCTGCCGTAGCGTGATTTCGCCGCTTTCTGGATTGCGTCCTCCATCGCGGAGATGACGAGCATCCGGTCGATGGATTTCTCGCGCGCCACCGCGTCGGCGATTTGCAACAGTTCCAGCTTGTTGGCACTCACACCTTGCTGCGCCATGCAGGTCACTCCAAATCTTCGCGCCCTTGGTCCGTTGTGGACCCGGCATTTCCAGACAAGCCGCCCGTCCGGGCCAGCTTCAGCAATTCGTCGGTCAGAACGAGCTTCGCTTCACCGATCATGGATGCCGGCAAGCCGATCACCTGCGGCTCCTCACCATCCTTCAGCGTCACCCGTAGCAAAACTTCGCCGTCTTCGAAACCTTCCAGCACGCCCCGGAACCGGCGGCGTCCGTCGATCATCTCGACAAGCTCGATCCTCGCTTCATGACCGGCCCAGTCGTCGAAATCGGAAGGCCTGACCAGAGGTCGCGCAAGTCCGGGCGACGAAACTTCAAGAGTATAGCCGCCGGAGATCGGGTCATGCGCGTCGAGAAGCGGCGACAACCTTCGGCTTATCCGGGCGCAATCGTCAACACTAATCACACCGCCGGCTCTGTCGGCCATGATCTGAACCGTCGTTCCGCCCTGCGCCACAAGAGACACCCGCACCAGACGCAGTCCAAGCTCTTCGATGACAGGCTCGGCCAGCGCGGCAATCTGCGCGGCGACGCCTGTTTCATGAATGAACCGGTTCTGCGAATCGTCTGACGTCAAGCGAGCCATCGCTGTCATCGAAATGAGCAAATCAATGCCTGGATAACGCTCAAAAAGAAAGAGCGGACCCGCCAGGGGCCCACTCTCCACAGTCGAGATGATCATGAGCATTTATAACCTAGGAAACTTTTGCTTATCTTGCAAGGCTCATCTGCAAATTTTGCATGAGTTTTGATGAATTCCCGCAATCGGATCGCCCTGAGACGGCCTTCGCGTCAAATTCGTTCGAAAACGAAATACCCGCAGCGCCGTCCCGCTGCTTCCGCCTTTTCGGCATAACGCGTCACAGGCCAGTCATCCGGGCGGGCGGCGAGCTGTCCGGGACGCGCTGCGAAGTCCGGCGATGCTTCGACTCCTTCGCAAACCAAGACGGCATAGTCGGCAATATCGCTGGCGAAACGCAACTGCGCCCCCGTACGCATGACGCGGGCGAGACGGTCAAGTCCCGCAGCCGTCAGGAAACGCCGCTTGCGATGCCGCCGTTTCGGCCAGGGATCGGGGAAGAGGATGAAGACGCGGTCGATGCTCCTGTCCGGCAGCCAGTCCAGGACATGATTGGCGTCGCCATCATGGAGGCGGATATTTGTAAGTCTGGCCGCCTCCATCCCCTGAAGCACGCGTGCTACGCCTGTTACGAAGGGCTCGCAGCCGATGATTCCGGTTTCAGGATGCGCCGCAGCCTGAAAGAGCAGGTGCTCGCCGCCGCCGAAGCCGATTTCCAGCCAGATCCGGCGGGCGCCGCCGGGAAACAGCTTTGCGAGCGGGGCAGGCGCGGGAACGCTCAGATCGAGCCGGAGAGCAGGCAGTTTCTCTGCCAGCAGCTTCGCCTGCGCCTGCGAAAGCGGACGGCCTTTTCGCCGGCCGTGCAGAGCGCTTTTTCCCGGAAGCGGGCCGGTTCTCGCAATCTCGCGTTCGGACATCGGAGCGTCCATGAATTCGTTTTCTTCTCCGCAGCCTGCCAAAGAGAAAAAGGCCGGCCGCGGTGGACCGGCCTTGGGCCTTGCTTTCCATAAAGCGATGAGCGGTCAGGCCATCGCATCCTTGAGCGTCTCGACGAGATCGAGCTTTTCCCATGAAAAGCCGCCGTCCGCGTCCGGCTTGCGGCCGAAATGGCCGTAAGCGGCGGTGCGCTGGTAGATCGGTCGGCTCAATCCGAGATGTTCGCGGATTCCGCGCGGGCTGAGATTGACGACTTCGCCGAGAACCTTTTCGAGCTTCTGCTCGTCGACGCGCCCGGTGCCGTAGAAATCGACATAGAGCGACAGCGGCTTTGATACGCCGATGGCGTAGGAAAGCTGGATCGCGCAACGCTCTGCAAAGCCTGCCGCAACGACATTCTTCGCCAGATAACGCGCCGCGTAGGCTGCCGAGCGGTCCACCTTGGTCGGATCCTTGCCCGAGAACGCGCCG
>CAYOUE010000097.1:0-12447 GCA_964407075.1 uncultured Hyphomicrobiaceae bacterium | reverse complement strand
CGTTTATTTTCTTGTTTTCAGAACAGGGCGAGGCGCGTTTTTGTGCGCTCTGCGCAGTGACTGCTCATCTGAGTGGCTACCCCGAAAAGGCGAAGATTGATGCCGTTCCTTCAGGAGCGCTTCGTTACTGAGCCTGCATATTTATGGGAAGGCAAAATCGTTGGGTGAACCTTTATCGGTTACGCTGCCTGCCGCATGACCGGCAAGCCTGTATCGGCTTGCCGCCAACTTAATCGAGGCCAGTGAAGACATCATGAACGCAAGGATGCCTGATCGACCCGCCATGCCCGCCGAAAAGCGGACCTCCGGCAATGTTCCGCGCGCCAACGGGCTTTACCGTCCCGAATTCGAGCATGACGCGTGCGGCATAGGCCTGATCGCCGACATAAAAGGCCGGCGGAGCCACGACATCATCGAAGATGGCCTGAAGATTCTCGTCAACCTGACGCATCGCGGCGCGGTTGGGGCCGATCCGCTGGCCGGCGACGGTGCGGGCGCGCTGACCCAGATCCCCCATGAGCTTTTCGCCGCCGAGGCCGCGCGTCTGGGCTTTGCGCTGCCGGAGCCTGGGCAGTATGGCGTGGGTCAGGTTTTTCTCCCGAAGGATCCCGCCGCGCGCAGCCTCTGCGTGTCCCTCATCGAGGAAACCATCGAGACGGAGGGCCAGACCGTGCTGGGCTGGCGCGACGTGCCCGTCGACAATTCCGGCCTGCCGAAAATCGTCGTCGACGCCGAACCGGTGCACCGGCAGATTTTCGTCGGTCGCAATCCCGCCATTACGGCTGAAGACGATTTCGAGCGCCGCCTGTATATTGCCCGCAAGGCGATCTCGGAGCGTCTCGGGCGGGAGCAGACGCTTTCGCGCGAGGATTACTATTTCGTCTCCATGTCCTGCCGGACCATTGTCTACAAGGGCATGTTCCTCGCCTATCAGCTCGGCGAGTATTTCGAGGATCTGCGCGACCCGCGTTTCAGATCGGCGCTCGCGCTCGTGCATCAGCGCTTCTCGACCAACACCTTTCCGTCATGGCGGCTCGCCCATCCGTTCCGCATGATTGCCCATAATGGCGAGATCAACACGCTGCGCGGCAACGTCAACTGGATGGCGGCGCGGCAGGCGAGCGTGTCCTCGCCCCTTTTCGGCGACGAGATCACCAAGCTCTGGCCGATCTCCTATGAGGGGCAGTCCGACACCGCCTGCTTCGACAATGCGCTCGAATTTCTTGTGCAGGGCGGCTATTCCCTCGCCCACGCCATGATGATGATGATCCCGGAAGCCTGGGACAACAATCCGCTCATGGAAGAGAAGCGGCGCGCATTCTACGAGTATCACGCTGCCCTGATGGAGCCGTGGGACGGCCCGGCCGCCGTTGCGTTCACCGACGGACGCCAGATCGGAGCGACGCTCGACCGTAACGGCCTGCGCCCCGCGCGCTATTTCGTGACCGACGACGACAAGGTGATCCTCGCCTCGGAAATGGGCGTGCTGACCGTGCCGGAGGAGCGGATCGTAGAGAAATGGAGGCTTCAGCCCGGAAAGATGCTGCTGATCGACCTCGAAAAGGGCCGTATCGTGTCGGATGAGGAGATCAAGGCCGAACTCGCCGACAGCCATCCTTTCCGGGACTGGCTCGGCAATGGCCAGATCCGGGTCTCCGAATTGCCGCTCGGCCCGCATGAGCCGCCGCAGTCGAACGATGCGCTGCTGGATATGCAACAGGCATTCGGCTACACGCAGGAAAGCTGGAAATTCATCCTGCAGCCGATGGTCGAGGGCGGTCAGGAAGCCGTCGGCTCGATGGGCACCGACACGCCCGTTTCAGCGCTGTCCAACAAGCCGAAACTGCTACACACCTATTTCAAGCAGAATTTCGCGCAGGTGACGAACCCGCCGATCGACCCGATCCGCGAGGAACTTGTGATGAGCCTCGTTTCGTTCATCGGCCCGCGCCCGAACATCCTCGATCTGGAGGGAACGTCAACCAACAAGCGGCTCGAAGTCGATCAGCCGATCCTGCTGAATGAGCAGATCGAGAAGATCCGTGCGCTGACCGGTGCCGAAGACGCGCCGTTCCACGCCGTGACGCTGGATGCGACCTACAGTTCCGATCTCGGCGCGGACGGTATGGAGCCTGCGCTCGACAGGCTGACCAGTGAAGCGGAAAAGGCGATCGCCGACGGCTTCAACATCATCATCCTGTCGGATCGCGGCGCCAATTCGGCGCGCATTCCGATCCCCTCGCTTCTGGCGACATCGGCCGTGCATCATCACCTCATCCGCAAGGGGCTGCGCACCTCGGTTGGGCTGGTCGTCGAGACCGGCGAGGCCCATGAGGCGCATCAGTTCTGCACGCTGGCAGGTTACGGCGCAGAGGCGATCAACCCCTATCTCGCCTTTCAGACCATCGAGGCTATGCTACCGGAACTGGACAGCCCGCTATCCTATGAAAAAGCGGAAAAGCGCTACATCAAGGCGATCAACAAGGGCATCCTCAAGGTGATGTCCAAGATGGGCATCTCCACCTACCAGTCTTATTGCGGCGCGCAGATATTCGACGCGGTCGGACTAAGCTCCGCTTTCGTGGACAAATATTTCACCGGCACGCACACACAGGTCGAGGGCGTCGGGCTGGCGGAGATCGCCGCAGAGACCGTGGAGCGTCACCGTCTGGCGTTTTCGGACGTTCCGGTGTTGCGCAATGCTCTCGATGTGGGCGGCGAATACGCCTACCGCATCCGCGGCGAGGCGCATATGTGGCGGCCCGAAACCGTCGCCAAGCTCCAGCACGCCGTGCGCGGCAATCTGCCGGACAAGTTCCGCGAGTTTTCCGCAGCCGTGAACGACCAGAGCGAACAGCTCATGACGCTGCGCGGCCTGTTCCGCGTCAAGGACGCCGGCGAGATCGGCCAGGCTCCAGTTCCTCTCGAAGAAGTCGAATCGGCCTCGAACATCGTCAAACGGTTCTCGACAGGCGCCATGTCTTTCGGCTCGATCAGCCGCGAGGCTCACACGACCCTCGCCATCGCCATGAACCGCATCGGCGGCAAGTCCAACACGGGCGAGGGCGGCGAGGAAGCAGACCGTTACAAGCCGATGGCGAACGGCGATACAATGCGTTCGGCGATCAAGCAGGTCGCGTCGGGACGTTTCGGCGTCACCACGGAATATCTCGCCAATTCCGACATGATGCAGATCAAGGTGGTTCAGGGCGCAAAGCCAGGCGAGGGCGGACAGCTTCCGGGGCACAAGGTCGATGCAATCATCGCCAAGGTGCGCCATTCGACGCCCGGTGTCGGCCTCATCTCGCCGCCGCCGCATCATGACATCTACTCCATCGAGGATCTGGCGCAGCTCATTTTCGACCTGAAGAACGTCAATCCGGACGCCGACGTCAGCGTCAAGCTCGGCTCAGAAGTCGGCGTCGGCACGGTAGCCGCGGGGGTCGCGAAGGCCCGGGCCGACCATATCACCATCGCCGGTTTCGAAGGCGGAACAGGCGCATCGCCGCTGACCTCGATCAAACATGCGGGAAGCCCGTGGGAAATCGGCCTCGCCGAGACGCACCAGACGCTGACTCTCAACGAGCTTCGCGGCCGCGTCGCGGTCCAGGTCGATGGCGGCCTGCGCACCGGGCGCGACGTGCTCATCGGGGCGCTTCTCGGCGCTGACGAGTTCGGGTTCGCCACCGCGCCGCTGATCGCCGCCGGCTGTATCATGATGCGAAAATGCCATCTCAACACCTGTCCGGTGGGCGTCGCGACGCAGGATCCCGTGCTTCGCAAGCGCTTCAAGGGGCAGCCCGAGCACGTCATCAACTATTTCTTCATGGTCGCCGAGGAGATCCGCGAATATATGGCGGCTCTCGGCGTGCGGACCTTCAACGAACTGATCGGCCGCTCCGACTGGCTCGACAAGGAGCGCGCCATCGAGCACTACAAGGCCAAGGGGCTGGACTTCACCAACCTGTTCTTCAAGCCCGATGTGCCGCCCCATGTCGCCACTTATAATTGCGAACGCCAGAACCATCCGATCGAGTCCGTTCTCGACCGCAAACTGATCGAACTGGCCGCTCCGGCGATCAACGAGCGCAGGCCCGTGAAACTCGATCTGACGATCAACAACGCGGACCGGAGCACCGGCGCGATGCTGTCGGGCCGGATTGCCAAAATCCACGGCCATGACGGCCTGCCGGACGATACGATTTGGATATCCCTGCGCGGGACCGCGGGGCAGAGCTTCGGAGCCTGGGTCGCGAAGGGCGTGACGCTCGATCTGATCGGCGACGCGAACGACTATGTCGGCAAGGGCCTTTCCGGCGGCCGCCTGATCGCCCGCCCGGCCGGGAACAGCGCGATCGTGCCCGAGGAAAGCATCATCGTCGGCAACACCGTACTTTACGGCGCAATCGCAGGCGAGTGCTATTTCCGCGGCATTGCGGGCGAGCGCTTCGCAGTGCGCAATTCCGGCGCGGTCGCGGTCGTCGAGGGCATCGGCGATCATGGCTGCGAATACATGACCGGCGGGGTCGTTGTGGTGCTCGGGGAGACCGGGCGCAACTTCGCGGCCGGCATGTCCGGAGGCGTAGCTTATGTGCTTGACGAGAAAGGCAAGTTCGCGGAACGCTGCAATACCGCCATGATCGAGCTTGAACCTGTCGTTGCCGATGAGAATGCGCAGGCTGGCATGAACGGCATCATCTCAGGCGAAGCGCTGGCGAGGCTGAACGCCGACATGACGCGCAACGACGAAGCGCGGCTTCGTCAGATCATCGCCAATCACCGGCACTATACCGGCTCGGAAAGGGCGCGGACGATCCTGGAGAACTGGGATGCCTATCTCCCCAGATTCGTCAAGGTGATGCCGGTCGAATACCGCCGTGCGCTTCAGGACATGAAGCGGGCCGCGTCGAGCGAGGCGCCGGACTACGCTCCAGCCGCCATGCAGGTCGCGCTTCAGCAGGGCCGCTGAGCGCCGGGATCTTCCTGTCCGGCATGGGCGAGCCGCTATGGCGGCTACCCTTTCCAGGCATGAGGCAGCGCGCCGTTTCCGGACTTTCGGCGCATCGTGAAGGAGAAAAGAAACGATGGGGAAACCGACGGGCTTTCTTGAAATCGACCGCCGGGACATGGCCTACGCGCCGCCCGCGGACCGCAAGCGGCATTACAGGGAATTCGTGATCCCGCTGGAAGAGCGCGACGTCGGAAGACAGGCCGCGCGCTGCATGGATTGCGGCATCCCCTATTGCCATACGGGCTGTCCGGTCAACAACCAGATCCCCGACTGGAACGATCTCGTTTACCATGACGACTGGCGGGAAGCTTCGCGCAACCTGCATTCGACAAACAACCTGCCCGAAATCACCGGCCGCGTCTGCCCTGCGCCCTGCGAAGCGTCTTGTACGCTGAATCTCGAGGAAGCGCCGGTCACGATAAAAACCATAGAATATTCGATTGCCGAGCGCGCCTGGGAAAACAAATGGCTGCCGCCTGAGCCGGCTGAAGTCAAAACCGGCAGGCGCGTCGCCATAGTCGGCTCCGGACCTGCAGGGATCTCCGCCGCCCAGCAGCTTGCGCGCGTCGGCCACGAGGTTCACGTCTACGAGAAGAACGCTTTTCCGGGCGGGCTGCTTCGCTACGGCATTCCCGATTTCAAGCTTGAGAAATGGGTAATCGAGCGACGGATCCGGCAGATGGAGGCCGAGGGCGTTACGTTCCATTGCAACGTGCATGTCGGACGGGACAAGACCGCCGTAGAGCTGGAAGCGGAGTACGACGCCGTGCTTCTGGCCGGAGGTGCGGAAAAGGCGCGCGACCTGCCTATACCCGGCCGCGAGCTCAAAGGTATCGAATTCGCTATGGATTTCCTGCCGCAACAGAACCGTCGCGTGTCGGAGGAGCCTCTTGGCGACGTCGAGCCGATTCTCGCGGACGGCAAGCATGTGGTGGTCATCGGTGGCGGCGACACCGGGTCGGACTGCATCGGCACCTCTTTCCGGCAGGGCGCGGCGAGCGTAACCCAGCTCGAGATCATGCCGAAGCCGCCGCTTCATGAGAACAAGCTGCTGACCTGGCCGGACTGGCCGCTCAAGCTGCGCACGTCATCGAGTCAGGCGGAGGGCGCCGCCCGCGACTGGAGCGTGATGACGACGCATTTTTCCGGCGCTGACGGGAAGGTGCAGCAGCTGCATTGCGTCCGTGTGGACGAGCAGATGAACCGCATCGAGGGCACAGAATTCGAGATCAAGGCCGATCTGGTGCTGCTGGCCATGGGCTTCGTCAGCCCGGTCCATGACGGCATGATTGAGGAACTTGCTCTGGATCTGGACAGGCGCGGCAACGTGCAGGCCAACGAGCGCGACTACCGGACCAGCCGGGACAATGTTTTTGCCGCCGGGGACATGAGGCGCGGACAGTCGCTTGTCGTCTGGGCGATCCGCGAAGGGCGCCAGGCGGCGCACGCTATCGATAAATTTCTGATGGGGCGCACGGATCTGCCGCGCTGAGGCCGTATGACTTGCGCCTGCGGATAGAGGCGATGTGAAAACGTGAAGCGGAACCGCGTCCCTAAGGAAACGGCTCCGCCTCGCAAAAGGCGCCGAAGCAATGAATGCGGCGCGTCAGGCTGCTTCGTCCTGCTGCTGTTCGAGAGCGGCTTTCTGCTGAATGCGCGCCGTCTTGTTCAGCGTTTCCCCGATGGTCTGGATCGCCATGACTTCATCGACGTCCTGAACGGCCGCGACTTCGCGGGCCATACGGTCGAGCGCTGCTTCATAGAGCTGGCGCTCGGAATAGGACTGCTCGGGCTGGCTGTCGGAGCGGAACAGGTCGCGCACGACCTCAGCGATGGAGATCAGATCGCCGGAATTGATCTTGCTTTCATATTCCTGCGCGCGGCGGCTCCACATCGTTCTCTTCACGCGCGCGCGGCCGCGCAGCGTTTCGAGAGCCTTCGCCACGATCGCCTCGTTGGAGAGTTTGCGCATTCCGGCGCTTTCGCATTTCGTCACCGGCACGCGAAGCGTCATCTTGTCCTTCTCGAAATTGATGACGTAAAGTTCAAGTCTGCAGCCAGCGACTTCCTGCTCTTCAACTCCGACGATGCGGCCAACGCCATGCGTCGGATAGACGATGTACTCGTCCTTGCGAAAGCCATTGCGTGGAGTGGATTTCTTTTTTGCAGCCATACTCGTTCTCACATTTCTTTTTTGGCATAACGCCAATGGCCGATTCGGCTCCGCCGATACCGCCAGCAGCGGTAAAGGCCAACGGCCCGCCTACGCATCAACCAAGGCTGTTATGCGGCCAAACCCCCGTGCCCCTTGTCCGGCGGCGTCCGCAGTCGTGAAAGCCCAGAAAGGCGAAGACATGAGAGAATCTTTCATCCTGATCTCGAATTAGCTTCAGGCCGCCTGAAAGATTACTCTGGAAACTGCTCATCGGCTCGCTGTGAAACACAGCGTTCGAACCGTGTCACCAATCGTGTGCTTTAAGCCTCTACCTTACCATATTCCGCTATTTTTGGAAGCCATGCGCCGTTGTGTCAGGCAAAAAAACCGGGATAACAAAGGCATTTGCGCAACATTTTTGATATTCATGCTTAATTGCCGACCCGACCCATGATGCAAAATTGCAACTGTCGCTTCCGAAATCAGGCCTTATATATAGGAAATTGCATTCATTTGCAAAAGATGCGGTATCCGCGTAACGCCGATTTACACAAATATTAATGCCCTGCGACGGCTCAGCCGCGCACTCCTCTCACGCGAACGCCTGCTGAAGCCCGCTCCAGCATGACCCTGCGCCGGAAACGGTATGCTTTGGCGGGCCGTCCTCCCGTTGCAGTCCTGATATCGCCCGTCGCCTCGACGAGGCCCGACGCTGCGATCATCCTGCGGAAATTCTGTTTGTGAAGGTGGCCGCCGAGGATGGCTTCAACCGTTCGCTGCAACTCGAAGAGCGTGAAAGTCTCCGGCATCAGTTCGAAGATCACCGGCCGGTATTTGATCTTGGCCCGCAGTCGGCTCATGGCCGTCGCCAGAATGCGGCGGTGGTCAAATTGCATCGGCGTGCCGAAAGGAGGCAGGCGGTCCCATTGGCGCGCCGCTTCCCGTCCGTCGATCTCCGCCTCGGCGACAAGGCCGGCTCCGTAAAGCAGTTCATAACGCTCCAGCACCGCTTCATCGTCCCAGCCCTCGTCGTCGCCGAAATACATGCCGAAACGGTCGCTGCGGCTCAGCGGGCGCGCCGGGGCGTCAGGCGGCTCGGGCCGTGCGGCCCATTCGCGCAGACGCGGCAAGATCTCCTCGGTAAGCACTTTAGGGCGTTCCGTGCGCCAATCCTCCCATGGAAAGAAGTTGTACCAGTTCCGCCATTCGCCGTGCTTCAACTCGTCATGCTCGCTTGAACGCGTCAGCGCCAGATAGCCGATCGAGACGACCTGCGGGCCGACATCGCCATGCCTGGCGTGGCGTCCGCGGTCTCCGAAAGTGTAGAGTTGCTCAGCATATCCGAGTTCGAGGCCGGTCTGATCCTTGACCCAGGCGCGCAGCCCGGTTTCGAGGGTCCGGTGGCTCAGAGGAACGAACAGGCCGAAGGGCAGGCTGACGCGGCCGCCTGGCGCGCTCTCGCCAGGCTTGACGATCAGGATCCGGGGACTGTCCTCGTCGACGGATACGATCGCCGCCGTAAGGCTGACTTCGACATAGACCTGGTTGTTCCGGCCCTTCTGCGCGCTTTCCGGTTTTTGAATTGCGGCAGACACGTCGAAGTCCGTTCCTTAAAAAAGCGGGGGCGCGGTCGCGCGCCCCCATCATGTTTAACGTCAGGTCATTCGAAGAGAACCGACTTACGCGGCCCCTCCGAACCCGCCGAAATCCCTTCTCGCAGCGCGGATCGTGATCGAGAAGCCGGCGATGACGTCGATCAGCGCGACCATCATGATGAAGAAGAACACCGAGGTCGCCGCTTCGGGAACGAGCAGGAATTCGACGATGCAGAACACGAACAGAACCGTGGAAAGCCCGTGATCGACGAGCGAAGCGCCAGTCGTGCGGGTCGCCTTGATGAGTTCGACGAACAGCAGCAGCAGTGTGATGACGATCAGGAGATCGCCGAGCGTCAGCGTCCATCTGGCATCGGAAATCATTGAGATCGAGAAAAGCTGGCGGTCGAAAGCGGTTCGGTTGATCGTCTCGAGCAGCGCGGGATCAACCTGCGTCAGATCGAGCTGGCTCAGTTCGGCGGGCATGGCCTCGGGCAGGGGAAAAGTCACGACATCGCCCGGCGCCGAAACTGTGAATGCGATCACGTTGTAGAGAATGATCGAAACGATAATCCAGGGAATACTCGAGATCATAATTACTCTCCAGCTCAGCTAATGCATGTCAACGGACTTGCCGCGCACCGGGGTTTCGACCGATCAGTGAGTCCGTATGTCTCGACAGACGCAACAGTTCTGCGGCTAAATTTCGTCTTTCGGCTCAAGGATCTGGCGGCCGCGATACTTGCCGGATTTCAGATCGACGTGATGGGGACGGCGCAACTCGCCCGACTCCTTGTCTTCGACATAGGTCGGCGCTTCCAGCGCGTCCGTCGAGCGGCGATGACCGCGCTTCATGCGGGTAACTTTACGTTTAGGGACAGCCATTGTTCAAACCTCTGGGAAAGTCTCGCGCATGACACGCGGACCGGCCCGCAGGACACACGCATCATCATGCCGCGAAGTCCTGCGGCAATATGTTTACTGGCCCTTATAATGATCTCCTGCGCGTTTGACCAGCGCCAGTTGCGTCCGTCAGCCGTCGAAAATGCAGGCCGCATCGGCCGCTTCGCGCGACACGCGGCCGCGAAGCCGGCTTGCGATGCGTTGTGTCGCTGGGCCCGGCCGCCCGGCGTTGCGCACGAGCGGATTGGGAAGAGACGCCACCAGAAGCGACGCCTGGGTCCGGTTCAGCGTTGTGGCGGACGTGCCGAAATGATGCTGAGCGGCCGCCTCCGCGCCATAGACGCCCTGTCCCCATTCCGCGATGTTCAGATAGACCTCGACGATGCGGCGCTTGGGCCAGACGAGATTCATGAAATAGGCTATCGGGACTTCGAGCACCTTGCGCAGATAGGTCTGCTCAGGCCACAGAAAAAGGTTCTTGGCGGTCTGCATCGGGATCGTGCTTGCTCCGCGTGGGGTCTCACCCGCCTCGCGCTCCTGCAGCACCTCCCTGACGGCGAACCAGTCAACGCCCCAATGCTGGCAGAAACGGGAATCCTCGGAGATGACGGCCGCAGTCGCCAGATTCGGCGATATGTTCTCGAAATCCGTCCATTCGTAGCGGATGTCGAAGCCGAGCACGGCGTGCCGCAGCATCAGCGCCGAGAGCGGCGGGTCCACGAAACGATAGATCAGTATAAAGACGTAAGGCAGCGCAAGAAATACGCCGAGCGAGACGGCGGCAACCCGGAGCGCCTTTTCGATGCGGGGATGGCGATCCTGCCAGGATCTGCGGAAGAACAGGCCGGAGCGAAACAAAGCTGCGGCAGCAGAGGCACGGCTATGCACAGATCCTGCAAACCTGGAACCAGCGGACTTGAGCCGGGCGCTTATCTGGCGCATCTTTTCTGCTAAGACCGTCATGGAACCGGAAACACGTGCGCACACAATCGAAACTCGAACCCTTTAACCAGCGTCTACAGCGCTGCGCAACCCTTACCGAGCGCTGCCTCGACGAATGGCTGCCGCCTGCGCCAGGGGAAACCGGTACGCCGGACCGGCTGAACGATGCCATGCGCTACGCTGTTCTGGGCGGCGGCAAACGGCTGCGGCCGTTTCTCGTGCTGGAAAGCGCAAGACTGTGCGGGCTGCCAGATGAAGCCGCGCTGAATGTTGCGGCGGCGCTCGAATGCGTTCACTGCTACTCGCTGGTACACGACGATCTGCCGGCGATGGACGACGACGACATGCGGCGCGGGCGTCCGACGGTTCACAAGGCGTTCGACGAAGCGACCGCGATCCTGGCGGGGGACTCGCTTCTCACGCTGGCTTTCGAAATCCTTGCCGACCCCTCCACCCATCCGAAAGCCGCGGTACGGAGCAGCCTGACGCTGCAACTTGCGCGCAGCGCCGGACGGGCGGGGATGGCGGGCGGTCAGATGCTGGATCTCGAAGCGCCGGGAAGGACGCTGACCGAGCGTGACATTCTGACGCTTCAGTCGATGAAGACCGGCGCTCTGATACGCTTCGCCTGTCAGGCCGGATCCATGCTCGCCGAGGCGGGATATGTTGAGCGCCAGGCGCTGCGCGACTATGGCTGCGCGCTGGGGCTGGCATTTCAGCTTGCCGACGATCTGCTCGACGTCGAGGGCGACGCCAGCCTCGTCGGCAAGGCGGTCGCCAAGGACAGCGAAGCCGGAAAGGCAACTCTCGTCTCGCTCATCGGCGCTGACGCCGCGCGCCGGAAGCTGGAGGAGCTGGAGGCCCGCGCTGCCGACTCCCTCGCGCCTTTTGGAGAAGCGTCTGCGATGCTGCGCGCGGCGGCGCACTTCGTCGCGAACCGGAATCATTGAGCTGCGCGCCAGCCCGGCCGCATTGATTCCGCTTTGCTGAAAGCGCATCCTGATCCTCATCCTCGTCGAAATGAAGCCGCGTCAACCGGCGCGTGGAACGGAAGACCGCCAAGATGAGCGCATTTCAGTGGGACGATCCCTTTCTCCTCGACGATCAGCTTGCGGATGAAGAACGCATGATCCGCGACAGCGCCCGCGCCTTCGCGGAGGCGGAACTGCGCCCGCGCGTCGACGCGACCTATATGGAGGAGACCACCGATCCGGAGCTGTTCGGGCTGATGGGCCGGGCCGGGCTGCTCGGCCTGACGCTGCCTGAGGCTTACGGCGCGGCGGGAGCGGGTTATGTGTCCTACGGTCTGGTTGCGCGCGAGATCGAGCGCGTGGACAGCGGCTACCGCTCGATGATGAGCGTCCAGTCCTCGCTGGTGATCCATCCGATCCACGCCTATGGCGACGAGGCGCAGCGGGAAAAATATTTGCGCGGCCTTGTCTCCGGCGAGTTGATAGGCTGCTTCGGCCTGACCGAACCGGATGCCGGGTCCGATCCTGCGAGCATGACCACGAGGGCGGAGAAGACGCCGGGCGGCTACCGGCTGAACGGGGCCAAGACCTGGATCTCCAACTCGCCAATCGCGGACATCTTCGTGGTCTGGGCCAAATCGGCGGCGCATGACGGAGAGATACGCGGCTTCATATTGGAAAAGGGCATGAAGGGCCTGTCTGCGCCCAAGATCGGCGGCAAGCTGTCCCTGCGAGCCTCGATTACCGGCGGGATCGTGATGGAGGACGTCGAGACAGGCGAGGATGCGCTCCTGCCTGGCGTTTCAGGGTTGAAAGGACCGTTCGGCTGCCTGAACCGTGCGCGTTACGGCATCTCGTGGGGCGTGATGG
>CAYOUE010000096.1:0-12519 GCA_964407075.1 uncultured Hyphomicrobiaceae bacterium | reverse complement strand
CCGCCTCGCCGGTTTTCAAGACCGGTGCCTTCAACCACTCGGCCACCCATCCATGCTTACGCCATCGTTTACACGAGCGAAAAGCCTCGCGAAAGGGTTGATTGATCCGCGCGGCAGGGTATTTCCGCCGCCGGTCATCCGGCCTCTGGCCTGAACCTGTCCGGATGCGCGTCCTGAACGGCGCGGATCTTGTCGAGTTCCGCTGCAACAGCTCCAATCTTCGCAAGCGCAGTGACATCGACCCCGTAGCGCCGCGCATTGTAGATCTGGGGGAGGAGGCACAGATCGGCCATCGTGACGCCGTCGCCGTGACAGTAGCGTCCGGTTTCGGGCGTGCCGAGCATGGCTTCGAACGCCGCCAGCCCTTTTGGAATGAAATGGTGCATCCAGCCTTCCAGCGTGATCTGCCCGCCGGAATTCTCCGCCACGTAGCGCGCGACGGAGAGATTGCAGACCGGGTGGATCTCCATCGCAATCGCGCAAGACAGAGTGCGCACGCGGGCGCGGCCCTGGGGATCGGACGGCAGGAAACCGGCCTGCCGGGTCTCGTCGAGATACTCGATGATGGCGAGCGACTGGGTAAGCAGCAGCCCGTCGATTTCCAGCGCCGGCACAAGCCCTTGCGGATTGCGCGCTAGATGTCCGGGGTGGCGCTGTTCGCCGGCGCGCAGGTCTATGGAGACGCTGCGGAACGGGATGCCGAGCAGGTTCAGCGCCATGCGCACCCGGTAGGCGGCGGACGAGCGCCAGTAATCGTAAAGTACGGTCATTTGAGCGCCTCCTCCAGTTTTGCGAGAACCCGCCTGAGGCTGGCGCGGTCGTCCTTGGGCAATTTGCCGAGCAACCCGGCTTCATAGTCGCGGGCGATCGGTGCAAGCTCTTCCATGAGCGCCCGGCCCTTTCCGGTCAGCGAAAGCTCCAGTAGTCTCCTGTCGGCGCTGTTGATCCGCCTTGCGACGATGCCGTTTGCGACGAGGCGGGACGCGGCGCGCGAGACCTTCGACTTGTCGAGCTCGACGCGCTTGTGGATTTCCCGCACGCTGACGGATTCGGCCTGCGAGAGATGGGCCAGAACGCGCCATTCGGCAATGCTGAGGCCGAAGCGCCGGCGGTAACGCTCCGCCAGATCCCTGCTGACGCGGTTGGCGATGACAGCAAGGCGGTAGGGGAGAAAATCGTCGAGCCTGAATTCCTGCATTCCCGGATCATTGCATCTGCATCGAAACCGTCAAGCCCTTGCGGAGGGGAAGGCGAATGCGCAATTTACCGTTGACCTCGTTGCAAATGCAACGATATGATCCGGCAGGATTTCGAAGAGGCCGCGTCATGAACGATCAGTCGAACGCCCGCACCTCGGACCAGCACGATTCCCGTTACGGCATAACGCCCGGCTACATGCCCGGCTTCGGCAACGATTTCGAAACCGAAGCGCTGCCCGGCGCGCTCCCGCAGGGCCGCAACTCGCCCCAGCGCGTCAATTACGGTCTTTACGCCGAGCAGCTGTCCGGATCGCCGTTCACGGCGCCGCGAAGCAAGAACGAGCGAAGCTGGATGTACCGCATCCGCCCGTCGGTCAAGCACGTCTCGCGCTTCCGGAAGATCGACCTGCCTTACTGGAAGACCGCGCCGCATGTCGTCCCGGACGTGATCTCGCTCGGACAGTACCGGTGGGACCCGGCGCCATTCCCGAAGAACGGCAAGCTGAATTTCGTTACCGGAATGCGCACCTTCACCACCGCCGGAGACGTGGGCACGCAGACCGGTATGGCCGCCCATGTCTATCTCGCCAATGAGAGCATGACGGACGATTATTTCTATTCCGCCGACAGTGAGTTGCTTGTCGTCCCGCAGCATGGAAGGCTTGAGATCTTCACGGAATTCGGGCGGATCGGCGTCGAGCCGCTGGAGATCTGCATCCTGCCGCGCGGCATGGTCTTCAAGGTCGGCGTGCCCGACGGCGAGGCGCGCGGCTTCGTGTGCGAGAATTACGGCGCGAAATTCACCCTGCCTGGCCGCGGGCCGATCGGCGCGAACTGCCTCGCCAATCCGCGCGACTTCAAGACGCCGATCGCCGCATTCGAGGAGAAGGAGACGCCCTGCCGGGTGACGGTGAAATGGTGCGGGCAGTTCCACACTTGCGAAATCGGCCATTCGCCGCTCGACGTCGTCGCCTGGCACGGCAACTACGCGCCATTCAAATATGACCTGCGGACTTTCAGCCCGGTCGGGGCGATCGCCTTCGACCACCCTGACCCGTCCATCTTCACGGTTCTGACCGCGCCGACGCCGGAGGAAGGGACCGCGAATATCGACTTTGTGATCTTCCCGCCACGCTGGCTGCCCCAGGAAGACACCTTCCGCCCGCCATGGTATCACAAGAACATCATGTCCGAGCTGATGGGCAATATTTACGGGCAGTACGACGCCAAGCCCACGGGCTTCGTCCCCGGCGGGATCAGCCTGCATAACTGCATGTTGCCGCACGGGCCGGACCGGCAGGCGTTCGAGAAGGCGACGACGGAAAGCTGGGAGCCGGTCAAGCTCGACAATACGATGAGTTTCATGTTCGAGACGCGCTTCCCGCAACAATTGACGCGTTTCGCTGCGGAGGAAGCGCCCCTTCAGGACGATTATATCGAATGCTGGGCGGGGCTGGAGAAGAAATTCGACGGGACGCCGGGACTGAAATAAGCCGCCGGTATGCGGCGCCGAGGGACTGATCGAGGAGGCCATGCCCTTAGAGAGAAGCTGGGTCGAGAGCGCGAACAGCCCGGAGACGGACTTTCCGCTCAACAATCTTCCATACGGCGCGTTCCGGATGCGCGACAATGAAATGGTCACGGGCTGCTGCGTCGCCATCGGCGACTTCGTGCTGAGCCTCACAGAGCTGGAGCAGCGCGACCTGATCGCATTCGAGCCGGGCGCAAGCCTCTTCTTCATGCCCGATCTGACTCAATTCATGGCCGCCGGCCCGGATTGCTGGGCGCATGTCCGGGCGGCGCTGAAGGAGATCCTCGCCGAAGGCAGCGCGCAGCGCGAATTCGCTGAGCCCTATCTGCATCCGATGGCGGATGTGGAGATGCTGATGCCGTTTGCCGTGCGCGAATTCACCGATTTCTACGCAAGCCGCCACCATGCGGCCAATGTCGGAACGATGTTCCGCGGAGCGGAGAACGCGCTTCCGGCGAACTGGCTGCACATTCCGATTGGCTATAACGGCCGCGCTTCGACGGTGGTCGTCTCGGGGACAGGCATCCGCCGCCCGCTCGGCCAGTTGAAACTGCCCGACGCCGAAGGTCCGCATTTCGGCACGAGCGAAAAGCTCGACATCGAACTGGAAATGGGCTGCGTGATCGGAACCGGCAATGTCATGGGCGAGCCGGTTACGGTTGCGGAAGCGGACGAAATGATCTTCGGCTATGTGCTTTTGAACGACTGGTCGGCGCGCGACATCCAGGCTTGGGAGTATCAGCCGCTCGGGCCGTTTCAGGCCAAGGCGTTCGCCACGACGATCGGGCCTTGGGTCGTGCCGAAAGCGGCGCTGGAGCCGTTCCGCCGCCCCGCGCCGCCGCGAGAGAGGCCGCTGCTGCCTTACCTGCGCGAGCCTGGCCCGATGAATTACGACATTCGGCTGGAGGTTCGTCTGCAGCCTGAAGGCGCCGGAACGGCCACCACGATCTGCCGCACGAATTTTTCGGAAATGTATTATTCCGCCGCTCAGCAGCTCTGCCATCACGCCAGTTCCGGCTGCGCGATGAACACCGGCGACCTGATAGGCTCCGGCACGATTTCGGGAGCGGAGAAGGATAGCCGCGGCAGCCTGCTTGAAATCACATGGGGCGGCAAGGAGCCGCTGACGCTGGACACCGGCGAGGAGCGTGCCTTTCTCGAAGACGGCGACGAGGTGACGCTGACCGGCCATGCGCAGGGCGACGGCTACCGGATCGGTTTCGGCGAGTGCCGCGGCCGCATCCTTCCGGCCCTGGAAAAACCGGAGTGGAAAGCATGAGCAAGAGTTTCGCCTCGGCTGGCGACCTGACCGAAAAGAAGATCAGCTTCACGGAGATCGGCCCAGGCATCTGGGCGTTCACCGCCGAGGGCGATCCCAACTCCGGCGTCATTATCGGCGACGACTGCGTGATGATCGTGGAGGCGCAGGCGACGCCGAAGCTGGCGCGCAAGGTCATCGAAAAGGTTCGCGAGGTCACGGACAAGCCGATCAAATATCTCATGCTGACGCATTATCACGCCGTGCGTGTGCTCGGGGCGTCGGCTTATGGAGCCTCGGACATCATCATGTCGACGCGCGCGCGGGCAATGGTCGCGGAGCGCGGGCAGGAGGACTGGGACAGCGAATTTGCAAGGTTTCCGCGCCTGTTCGAGGGGCATGATGAAATCCCCGGCCTGACCTGGCCGTCATTGGCTTTCGACGGTCATATGGCGGTCTATCTCGGCAAGCGGCGCATCGACATCATGCAGCTCGGCCGCGCGCACACGGCTGGAGATGCCGTCGTTTACGTTCCCGACGCCAATGTGATGTTCACCGGCGACATCGTCGAATACAGATCGGCCTGCTATTGCGGCGACGGGCATTTCCACGAATGGCCTGCAACGCTTGAGGCGATCCGGGCCTGGCGGCCGGACGCAATCGCGCCGGGAAGGGGCGATGCGCTGATCGGCGCGGACATGGTCAACGCCGCGCTCGACTCGACGCGGGACTTCGTGACATCGACCTATTTCCCGGTCGCGCGTGTCGCCATGCGCGGCGGCTCGCTGAAGGAGGCGATGGCGGCCTGCCGCGAGGTCTGCGATCCGAAATTTTCCGATTTTGCGATTTACGAGCACTGCCTGCCCTTCAACGTCGCGCGCGCCTATGACGAGGCGCAGGACATTGCGACGCCACGTATCTGGACAGCGGAGCGCGACAGGGAAATGTGGGAAGCCCTCCAGGGTTCGTGACATCCGGCATTCTCGCCTTATGGGAGGAAGGCGGTCATGGTCGATCAGCGCTACCAGCCAGCGTTTGCGCTCTATCCTTATCGGCGTTCGCCGGATCAGGACCGCGCCGGGCCGGTCCGGCATAAGGTCATCGTCGTGGGCGGCGGCCCGGTCGGGCTGACGCTCGCGCTCGATCTCGGACTGAAGGGCGTGCCGGTCCTCGTCCTGGACGATCATGAAGGCCCCGGCGCAGGGTCCCGCGCGATCTGTTTCGCCAAGCGCACGCTGGAGATCATGGACCGCCTCGGCTGCGGCGGTCCGATGGTCGAGAAGGGCGTCGTGTGGAATCTCGGCAAGGTCTTCCGCGGCGACCGTCAGATCTACGAGTTCAATCTGCTGCCCGAGGAAGGTCACAAGCGCCCTGCCTTCATCAATCTGCAGCAGCCCCTGTTCGAGAAATTCATCGTTGAACGCATCCGCGAGGCGCAAGGAGCGGGCGCGCCAATCGAGATCCGCGGGCGCAATCGCGTCGTGAAGGTTGCCCCCAGCGCCGGCCATGTCGCCCTGACAGCGGATACGCCCGATGGCCTTTACGATCTGGAAGCGGACTGGCTGGTCGCCTGCGACGGCGCGAAATCTCCGGTGCGCAACATGATGGGCCTAGGCTTCGAGGGCCGCGTGTTCCAGGACAATTTCCTGATCGTCGACGTCATCATGGAAGCAGGGTTGCCGGCCGTGCGCCGCTTCTGGTTCGACCCTCCGTTCAATCCGGGGCAGTCCGCGCTGATGCACAAGCAGCCCGGCAATGTCTGGCGGCTCGATTTCCAGCTTGGCTGGGATATCGACCGGGAGGCCGTCACGCGTCCGGAAAACGTCATCCCGCGCGTGAAGGCCATGCTCGGACCGGACACGCCGTTCGAAATCGAATGGGTCAGCGTCTACACATTCCAGTGCGCCACGATGGACAAGTACCGGCATGGCCGCGTGTTTTTCGCAGGAGACGCCGCGCATCTGGTTTCTCCGTTCGGCGCGCGCGGCTGCAACGGTGGAATTCAGGACGCGGACAATCTCGCCTGGAAACTCGCACTGGCGATCGAGGTGAGGGCGAGCGAGAAGCTGCTCAACAGCTATCACGCAGAACGCAAATATGCGGCGGAAGAGAATATCCTCAATTCCACGCGCTCCACCGATTTCCTGACGCCGAAATCCGCTGCGAGCCGCATGTTCCGCGACGCTGTTCTCGATCTGGCCGAACATGCCGATTTCGCAAGGGCGCTGGTCAATTCGGGACGGCTTTCCGTTCCGTCCATTTACGACGCCTCGCCGCTGAACGGCCCCGACTCGAAGGAGTTGCCGCCACGCACAAGACCTGGCGCGCCGCTCGCCGATGCGCCTGCGGAGCTGGGCTGGCTCAACGACCTGACCGGAGGGCGTTTCCAGATTCTGGCGATCAACGCCGAAGCGGAGCCTCTCGCCGTGAACGGCGTAACGGCCGAGCCGCTCATGCTTTCGACCCGGGACGCGCCGCTGTTGGCGGAGCGCTATCTGGGCGAGGCCGGCGCGGCCACATATCTGATACGGCCCGATCAGCATGTTGCGGCGCGATGGCTCAGCGCGCGGCCCGAAGACATCCGTGCGGCGATGCGCACGGCCATGGAGGCCTGATATGGGAAAGCTGATCCGCAAGCCGAACCTGCCCGATCCGGACGGCTTCTACGCCGAGCTGCTAGCCGCTCACCAGGGCCTTACGGACGAAGAGAGCCACGCTTTCAACGCAAGGGCGCTGCTGATCCTCGCCAATCACATCGGCGACCGGGATGCGCTGCGCGAGGCGCTGATACTGGCGCGGGAGAGCAGGGGAGATGCGGACAGATCGAAGACTGCGCAAGAGTCGCCCGGAGGCTGAAGCGAAGTCTCGACGGCATGTGTGTAATCTGCGAGATTGTGTATCGGAACATGACGCACAGTCCGCAGGATATTCTGACTGTTCAGGCCGTTTGACGGCATATGACAAGGGAGGACTTAATGAGAAAACTGTTCATGACGATGGCGGCGCTCGCCTGCGGGGCCATGATATCCCTGCCCGCCGTAGCGCAGGAGGTTACGCTGCGCATCCAGCATTTCATCTCGCCGCGCGGCGCGATCCCGGCCTTTTTCATAACGCCCTGGGCCGACAAGATCATGGAAGAGTCCAACGGGCGCATAAAGATCGAGATCTACCCCGCCATGCAGCTCGGCGGCAGCCCGCCCTCGCTGTTCGATCAGGTCAAGGACGGCGTGATCGACGGCACCTGGACGATCCCCAGCTATACGCCTGGCCGCTTCCCCGGAGCGGAGGTTTTCGAGCTTCCCTTCATCGGCACGAAAAGCGCGGAGAATACCTCCAAGGCGCTCTGGGAATTCTATGAAAAATACCTTCAGGACGAGTTCCAGGAGGTCAAGATCGTCGCGATCCATGTGCATGGCGAGGGTCTGATCCACACGCGCGAGAAAAGCGTAAGCAAACTTGAGGACATGCAGGGGCTCAAACTGCGCACGCCGACCCGCATCGCCAGCAAGATGCTCGAAGCCGCTGGCGCAACGCCAGTCGGCATTCCGGTTCCGGCATTTCCCGAAGCGCTCTCGAAGGGCGTCGTCGACGGCGGCGTGATCCCCTACGAAATCGTGCCGTCGCTGAAGATCCACGAACTGGCCAGTTCGCATACCGGGATGGGCGGCGATCAGCCCTTCTACAACACGGTCTTTGTCTTCGCGATGAACAAGGACAAATACGAAAGCCTGCCCGACGACCTGAAGGCCATCATCGACGCCAATTCCGGCATGATGGCCTCGGCCTGGGCCGGCCAGGCGATGGACAAGGGCGACGGTCCGGGCAAGGAGGTCATCGAGCAACAGGGCAATCCGATCATTGCGCTGTCCGATGAGGAGACCGAACGCTGGAAACAGCTTTCCGAGCCGATCATCCAGGAATGGATTGAGGAAATGTCTGCCAAGGGACTTCCTGCCGCGCAGATGGTCGAAGATGCCCGCGCGCTGGTTGCGAAACATTCCGGCGGGTGACATTCAGCCCGCATTGCAGTAGGTTGACGTGCCTCGCGCCGGTCCGGCGCGAGGCATTCTTCCCTATGCATCCGAGGGGCGCCGATTCCCATGCCGAACGGCATAGCGCCAGCCGCTGAAAAAAAGGCCGGCAGGATCCTGAGCCGGATTTCGGCATGGTTCGCCGTTGCCGGCGGCGCCGTGCTCGCCGGTATGGCCGTGCTGACGGTCGGTTCGATCATCGGACGCTCGCTCTCCGCTTACGGCTTCTCGACGATCACAGGCGATTTCGAGCTTGTCGAGATGGGATGCGCGATCGCGGTGTTCAGCTTCATGCCCTGGTGCCAGCTTAACCGCGGCCATATCACCGTCGACATTTTCATCAATCGCGCGCCATCCGGTTTCCGGCGGCTCATGGTGGTTATCGGCGACATGACGATCGCGCTGATCGCTTTCGTCATTGCCTGGCGGCTGGGTCTCGGGCTTCAGGATAAATACGCCTACAGCGAAACGACGTTCATCCTGCGCCTGCCCGTCTGGTACGGCTACGCCGCGGGGACGGCGGGGGCGGCGCTGTTCGCCGTCGTTTCGATTTACACGGTCTGGCGAAGCCTCAACGGACTGTTGATGAAGGAAGACGCAAGGTGACAGGTCTCGAACTTGCCGCGCTTTCCTTTCCGGTCATGCTGCTGTTGATCTTTCTCCGCGTGCCGATCGCCGCGGCGATGGCCCTGACCGGATTCGTGGGCACATGGATCGTGCTCGGCAGCCCGAACGGCACGCTCAACCAGCTCAAGACGCTCACCTACGACACCTTCTCCAGCTATTCGCTGTCCATCGTGCCGCTGTTCCTGCTGATGGGGCAGTTCGCGAGCAAGTCCGGCATGTCGGCCGCCCTGTTCCGCAGCGCCGCCGACTGGGTGGGCCACAGGCGCGGCGGCGTCGCCATCGCTGCGGTCGGCGCTTGCGCAGGTTTCGGAGCAGTGTGCGGCTCTTCGCTGGCGACCGCTTCTACGATGGGCAGGGTCGCGCTGCCGGAAATGCGCCGCTACGGCTATTCCGACGCGCTGTCCACGGGCGTGCTGGCGGCGGGCGGGACGCTCGGCATTCTGATACCGCCCTCCATCATACTTGTGATCTATGCGATCCTGACCGAGCAGAACATCATCAAGATGTTCGTCGCCGCACTCGTTCCCGGCATCCTCGCTGCGCTCGGCTATATGCTCGTCGTCGTGATCTATGCGACTGTAAACCCGGCGGCGGCCTCAACCGCGCCGCGCGTGCGCTACGCCCAGAGGTTCCGCACGCTCATGGCGGTCTGGCCGGTATTCATGGTCTTCGCGCTTGTGATCGGCGGAATTTACGCCGGATGGTTCACGCCCACGGAAGGCGCGGCGGTCGGCGCGGTGGCGACCGGGCTCTATGCCCTCGTCAATGGCAGCCTTGACCGGCAGGGTTTCGCCGACTGTCTGCTGGAAACCGCGAAAACCACCGCGATGATCTTTCTGATCCTGTTCGGGGCGCAGATCTTCAATTCGTTTCTCGCCTTCACCCAGACGCCGCAGGCGCTCGCCGAATGGGTGACGGCGTCCGGCCTCGGCCCGTTCACCGTGCTTGCGATCATCCTGCTGATCTATCTCGTTTTCGGATGCGTCATGGACAGCCTTTCCATGATCCTGCTGACCATCCCGATCTTCTTTCCCGTCATCGAGGCGCTTGATTTCGGTCTTACGCCGGAGGAAACGGCGATATGGTTCGGTGTCCTTGTGCTGATCGTGGTGGAGGTCGGGCTGATAACGCCGCCGGTCGGCATGAACCTGTTCATTATCCATTCGATGGCGACGGACATTCCGCTCCGCAGGACCTATGCGGGCGTCACGCCGTTCGTGCTCAGCGATTTGCTTCGAGTTGTCCTGCTCGTAACGTTTCCCGCGATCACGCTCGCGCTCGTGCGCTGGCTCTTCTGACCTCTTCCTGTCCCGCGCCGCCTGAAAACTGACCGCAACTGGCCCATCAAAATTGCATAGCTTCTATGCGATAGGGGATGTTGTGCGATGCGGCAGGAAAACCCATTTCTGTCACTGACGCAATAAGGCTGATTTCCTCCCACCAGCCTTAAGCTTCAGCGCCGGCGTACTACGTCGGCGCTTTTTTTTATGTTGTGAATGCGAACTCCGGAATCGGGATGCAAGACGCGCCCGCGCGTTAGTTCTCAACGAGATGCAACCGCGTTTTTTCGAAAATTCTCAAGACCCTTCTCAACTCATGGCCGCGCCTGAGAATGAGTCCGGCGGTGTTCATGACGCAATACGCCCCTTGCCGCCGCGCAAAGCGGGGCGTCTTTTCGATCCTGTAAAGCGGGGCTTCGGACGTGCGCCGGAATATGGAGAAAACCGCGCGATCCCTGAGCATGTCGATGGCGTAATCACGCCACTCGCCTTCTGCGACACGCCTGCCGTAAACGGACAGAAGCTGATAGAGTTCCCTGCGATCGAAACTTATGAATGGCTGATAGATCAGGCCCGGCCGGAACGATTCCTCTCCGGCGGGGCGAAAAACTATGGGGTCTGTATCGGTCATCGCGCCTCCCATCTGGTCAGCTTACCATCATCCGGGCTGCATGTTGAAAGATCAAGCCCCCAAAATTGTATACGTTGGATGGAATTTTCTCTTACATCTTTGATATTTGAGGGCTCGATCTCATATCCTGCCAGCTTTTCTCGCCCTTCGGTTGAGCCTGGGCCGTCAAAACAATCATGAAACCGTCATAGTTTGCCCTTCGAGCCGCCGCATTGGCATGTACAATGAAAAAAGTCGCTTCTGCGTCATACCCGTAGTCGGGAAATGCGATCGACCCTGCAGTCGCAGCATTGCTTTCCGGGCAAGGACGCAAAGTGGCAGTGTTCCCCAAAAGTGTGACCCTCTCAGCGAGCCAGTTTCTGGCTCGCTTTTTTATGCATCCGAAACCGTGAGAACGGTCTGTACGCCGACAATCGCGCGGCAGCTCGCCGCGAGCAGCTCCGCCTCGCCGGGCCGAAGCCCGGCCATACGCAGCTCGATCTGTGTCTCGTCGCCGGAGCCGTGTTCGCTGGAGGCGTGTATGCGGTAGGGCGAGAGGCCGGTCTTCAGGAAAGGCCCGAGCACGCGGGCCAGCAGATCGGCGCGGGTCTCGCCGGTGACGAAGAAGTAGTCGCGACGGACTGCAGGCGATGCAGAGCCATCAGTATGCGCCGTCTCAGCGGCGAACAGGGATGAGGAAGCCATGAAACGATGTCCTTGCTGATCGGTTGAAAGCGAAAAAGCGGGAAACCCGGAGCCCTCAGGCTGCCGGGAGGCTAATTCGCTTGCGGTCGTTCATGCGGAATGACGGTTTCATGATGGGTATGGATGTAACGCACGATCGCCTGGCGCGCAAGTCCTGCTCAGGCGCTTTTCTTCCCGCGGGATGGTGCGGGCGCGGTCCCGAATGGCTCCGCCTCGCTCCTGAACGGGCGCGACAACACCGCATCGATGGCTTCGTCGATATTCATCTCCCCTGCGAGAATGACGCTGACCGCCTCGCAGATCGGCAATTCGACATTCCGCTCCTTGGCGCGCGCGACCGCCGCCGCCGCGGAATGCGCGCCTTCGCTGACGGAGCGGCGCGAGCCGAGAATGTCCTCCAGCCTGCGGCCTTCGCCAAGCGCCTTGCCGAGCGACATGTTGCGCGACTGCTCGCTCGAACACGTCAGGATCAGGTCCCCGAGGCCGGAGAGCCCCATGAGCGTTTCCGGCTTCGCGCCCATCGCCACGCCGAAACGCATCAGTTCGGCGAAGCCCCGTGTGATAAGTCCGGCGCGCGCATTGTCGCCCAGCCTGCGCCCCGCGACGATCCCTGCGGCGATCGCGAGGATGTTCTTGATCGCGCCGCCGATCTGCATTCCTGCTATATCGTCCGACCAGTACAGCCGTAGCGAGCGGCTTCCGAGCGCGTTGGCGACGCGCAGCCCGATGACTTCGTCCTTCGTTGCAACGGTCAGGGCGGCGGGCTGTCCGCGTGCGATTTCGCTGGCGAAGCTCGGACCGGCGAGCACGCCGGGAACCGCCCCCGGCATCTCCTCGGCGAGGATATCCGACATCAGCTTGCCGGTCTCTTCCTCAAGGCCCTTGGTGCAGATGATGACCGGCTTGCCGCCGATATGGGGGGCGAACTCCATTGCGACCGAGCGAAAGAACTGGCTTGGCACCACCATGAGTATCAGATCCGCGGCGGCCACTTCCGGAACTTTCGCGGTGGCGCGGATCGCCCGGTCCAGCGTCACGCCGGGCAGATAGATATGGTTGGCGTGCTCGTGATTGATTTCCTCCACAGTCTCACGCTCATAGGCCCACAGGGTCACGTCGCGTCCCGCCCGGCGCGCGGCCACGGCAAGGGCCGTTCCCCATGCGCCAGCCCCTGCTATTCCGATAGTCTGATAGTCAGCCATGTCGCGTTCCGATCGTCTTTCAAGCCTTTACGCCTGCGCCTGAAACCTTTGGCGCGGTTGCATCCAGCGGCGTCGC
>CAYOUE010000095.1:0-12542 GCA_964407075.1 uncultured Hyphomicrobiaceae bacterium | reverse complement strand
GCCCCATATGCGGCTGAGGCTCCTTCAGCTTCAGCCATTCTTCCTCCGTCAAGACCACATAGGGCTTTTTCGTGCCGATCCTTTGCGGCCCCTTTTCCCGCGCCTGGCGCAGGATTTCCGAGAGCCGGGCTTTCGCCTCGGCTACGCTCCAGACTTTCTCGCTCATCGCTTCGTTTGATCCGTCATGAATTTTTATTGAACTAATATGGACTAGTTTATTTGAATTTTCAAATTTGATCTTCGCATGTTTATGCGCTAAATCACTTAATTTTGTTTTATTAGATATATCCGGTAAATTGCCATTATTCGTCAATTCCGATATTGCAATTTTATCGGATTTGACCCATAATAATTCGTATGAGTGATCTCGCGCGAACACCAAAACAGATCGGCAATATTGTGCAGCGCGCCCGCAAGGCGCGGGGCTGGAACCAGACGCGGCTGGGCGAGAAGGCCGGGCTGCGGCAGGAAACGATTTCCCTGATTGAAAACGGCAATCCGGCAGCGAAGCTGGAGACGATTCTTGCCGTGCTGGCTGCTCTTGACCTCGAATTCCGGATTGCACCCAGGTCGAAAGGGCAACAGGCCGACATCGAGGATATCTTCTGATGCCGCGCCGCCGCAAACATGAACCACTGCGCGTCTATCTGAACAACCGGCTGGTCGGGCATCTCACAAAAGCCACGAGCGGTGCGATCGGATTTGCCTATGAAAAGAGCTGGCTCGGCTGGGAGCACGCCCTGCCGGTTTCTCTATCCCTGCCACTGCGCGAAACGCCGTACCGGGGTGAGCCGGTCGCCGCAGTCTTTGAAAACCTCTTGCCTGACTCCGAAGGCTTACGCCGCCGCGTCGCCGAAAAGGTCGGCGCGCGCGGCGCCGATGCCTATAGTCTGCTCGCCGCCATCGGCAGGGACTGCGTCGGCGCGCTGCAATTCATTGCCGGTGACGGAGAGGCCACTGACGCGGCGGCGGCGCTCGAAGGCCAAGAGGTCGATGATGAAGCCATCGGCAGGCTCCTTCGGGGGCTGGCGCAGGCGCCGCTTGGCCTCGCACGTGAGGACGAATTCAGGATTTCCGTGGCGGGTGCGCAGGAAAAGACCGCACTGTTATACAATGACGGCCGTTGGCTCAAACCGCATGGCACGACGCCAACCACGCATATCCTCAAGACACAGATCGGCCGATTGCCGAACGGGATCGATCTCTCGAACAGCGTCGAGAATGAATATTACTGCCTGAAGCTGATCCAGGCTTTCGGACTGCCGGTGAATTCCGCCGAAATCCAGACCTTCGGAGAAACCAGGGCGCTGGTGATCGAACGCTTCGACCGCAGGTGGACGAGTGACGGCAGGCTCCTGCGCCTGCCGCAGGAAGATTGCTGCCAGGCCCTCTCGGTCCCGCCGACCGCCAAGTACCAGAGTGAGGGCGGCCCCGGCATGGTCCAGATCCTTGACCTGCTGAAGGGAAGCGATACACCGGCGGAAGACCAGGCCCTGTTCTTCAAGGCGCAACTGATCTTCTGGCTGATCGGCGCAACGGACGGCCATGCCAAGAATTTCAGCATCTTTCTCGGCCCTGGCGGCAGCTATCACATGACGCCGCTCTATGATGTGCTCAGCGCACAGCTGAGCCTCGATTGTGGACAAATCCGCAGAAACCGGATGAAGCTTGCCATGTCCGTTGGCGAAAACAATCACTACCGTTTCGAGCGCATCCATGCCCGCCATTTCATCCAGACCGGCGAGCAGGCAAAATTGCCAAAACGCCTCGTGCGCGATGTGCTAGAAGATATCCGGACGAAAGCCAGCGAAGCCCTCGAGCAGATCGAAGGGGCGCTGCCAGCCGGTTTCCCCGAAGACATCCATGCATCGATCAAAGCGGCTGTAACGAAGCGGGTCCGAAGCCTTGAACTCGCGGACGCGAAATGAGCCGGCGGCTTGTCATTCAGGTGTTGCGGCGCGGACATCTCAGCCAATTAAGGCGGAATTTTGTCGAAATTATACGCAAAATCCCCAATCCGTAATCCTCGTCCTTTACCTGCGCAGCCAAAACTTTCACAATTGGGGCATAAATAAGGCGCAAACGAATTGTGCTGCAGTGTAACTTTAATAACACAGGAGCCTGCAATGTCAGCAAGACGGGGAACGGCGAATACTTCTTCAACGCGTCCATGTAATATAAAGGCGCTTGCCAATATAACGAAATCCAATATTGAGCTTATAGATAAAGAGAATTTTCTTGAATATTTTGACGCGCTCGCCGATGAGCTCGCCCGCCAGGCCGACATTGCCGGCGAACCGTTTCTGGCATATCTAGCCAGTTTGTCCGCGCTTGAGGCGAAAAGCCGGCGTGACGAAATTCGCGCCCGGTGGCAAAAATCCGCCGCCTGAGAGCTTCAGCGGCATCCGGATTGCCCAAATACGTAAAGTAAAATACCGGAGCAGCCCGGCGCTGCTCCGGTTTATGATATTTGAATTGCCGCTTTTGCGTTATCAACAGCTATGAATACTTGTCCATGAGAGTTCATAAAATCAAATTGCACCTGATTTTTACAATTTTGGAGAAAGTGACTTTTTTTTCTCAACTGTGAAATTGTCAAACCTGTAGCAATCGAGATTGACCGGAGAGCATTCCACCGACAGTTGTGCATCATACCGATAGGCCGATTCAACCGTCAACGGCACATCCTTCAATATCGCTTCCGATACAACCTTTCGCGACAGGGAATTGAAGGCGACCGACTTTCCTGACACGTGAGGGCAGTATTTCGACCACGACAGTTCGCCGCTTTGCGGACCGATAATTTCGTTGACCTTTTGCGAGACGACGAGATAAGCATTGCCCGCCTCGGCGACATAGCTCTCAGGTTTTTGCGGATAGGTGATGATAAGCAGCGCATTCAGCGCCGCCGAAAGAACCAGCATTACTTTCAGCATCGTTTCCTCCCATTTAAAGTTTCGGAACAATTCGAACAGTCAATATGTCTTCGTACAGGCCAGCCCGTTTGCCGCCCGCATCCACAATGGTGAAAATCATTTCATGAGCGCGGCTCATCTGCGATGCCTCACCCCCGGCTATAAGATGTGCGCCGCTTTCCAAAGCGGCAGGCGCGCCGTCTACGCGCAGCGCATAGGGAACTGACCACATTGCCCTGTCGGTCGCTGGCGCGTCGCTGTGAACAAGAGCGCCGTAATTCTCCGAAGCAATGGAAAGCGCGTATTCTTCGTTAGAAAAAGCCTCAAGCATCAGCGTTCGAGACCGGCCGGCGACCAAAGTCCCGAAATCAACTTCCGCACCCACCCCGGCGCCCGAGATGCTGATATCGAGCACTGAAGCAACGTTAAGTCTCAGCCGGAGCGTCATGCGGTCAAGCTCCCGCAATTCGTCAAGCGGTGTCAGTATCAATGTCACCGTGTCATCGAGATCCGCCGGCCTTGAATACTGTCCTCTCGGCACATGCGCTGCATAATCCGCGGTGCCCGTTGTCGAGGGCTCCAAAGATAGAGTTAAAAGAGAATTGGCCGTTTCAAGCGCAAGCTCGCTGGAGGCCAGAAGTCGCGATCCGCCGGCGTCCCGCAGATCATAATCGATATCCGGCCCAAATGCGCCGATCTCGGGTGCGCGCAAAAAATACACCCTGTACTGACAAACCTGCATCCCGGTGTTGCGGATGCTCACCTTGAGAGGCGTCACGGCGTCAAGGGCCGCAAACGGATCGTATTCGCGCAGCGTTGCTTCGCTCAAGCCCTCGAACTGCCCCTCACATCCGCTTTGGGCGGCCGCGCCGGGCTGCGCCAGAAGCATGAAAACAAACATGGCCCCGCAGAGCGTCCTGACCATCACTCCCCACTTTCCGGCGCAAGCGCGCCAACCTCGACGAAACCCTCGGCATTTTCCGCTATCGTGAGCGCATACCGGCTTTTCTCATCATCATTCATCGTAATCACCCATTCCCCGGCCTTAAGGCCCTGGACCGAGAACCTGCCGGATTTGTTCGTAAAGACGATGATCGATTGATCGGGAAAGTCTTCCGAGGTAATCGCCCCTGACTTCAAAGAGAGCGGTTTGCCGTCCCGGTCGTTCAGCATGCCGACCGCACTCAGGGAAAAATCGGAGCCGACCCTCAAAAGATAGCCCGACTTGTAGGAGGGTTTCAGGCTGAACGAGCCGGTGCCGAAATTGTATCCGGCAGGCGCGTCTTCAATGTCGTAAGGAAGACTCGCTTGATTGTACGCCGAGATATCCGGGATCAAGGCCGGGCCGAACATATCGATCTGCGCGCGATAAGTGTCTTTGGACGGGGCAATCCGTATGCGGCTGTCATCCAGATTGTCATGCGCCTCGATAATGGCGAATGCGTTGCGCACGGGCCTGCCGAATGCAAACGCGCCATCGGCGAATGCTGCGCCCCATCCGGCGTTCACAGCAGTGCGGCTGTTGAACTGGCGATCGCCAAGCCCCTGCAAATGACGGGAATGCGAGGCATTCATTTCATAGCGGCTGTTGGACACGCTGAAATCCGCGCCCACCACATTCTCCGACAGGCCGCCCGGCGCATCCGGATGATGTTCAACGTCCAGCCCGAACGCGATCCGATTGCTGCCGGTCTCATAATTTGTATCGTACGAAGCCGCGCTCGTTTGCGTCGCGGCGTCATACATGTAGGACAGGCTGGATGTCCTTGACGGCTGATAACGAAGACGCGCAAGCAATGAAAATCCGTCATCCGGCGTAAGGCTGTTATTGATCCCGTTGTCTCTGTCAAAACTCCCCGAAAGACCGAGCGATAAATGTTCGGTCAAACTTCTGTTGGCCGAAACGCTGACGCCATAACGCGTTTCGTCGTCATCTGCGGAAAACAGATAATAGCCGGACAGCGAAAGATTGACGTCATACCAAACCGGCTGGTAGAGCGATCCGTGAATCCGGAAGCGCGATCCTTGCTCGGCCTGATCCGCCAACGAAGAAATCGCCTTCTCGCTGTAATATTCCAGGCCTAAATTAAGCGACGCCCGCTCGTCCCAAAGGACCGCCCTGTCGAAGCTCAGCTCGGCTTCACCGGACCATCCGAACCGGCCCGCATCGTTCAAAGATGCCCTGGCGCTCACGCCTAGGAGGCCGAGATCACTCTGGAAAAGCGCAGACAGACCTGCGAGTTTTTCCGCCTTCGAGATGTGAAGGGCGGCTCCGGTGGTCAGCGTTTCCGAAACCCCGGTGCGCACGGAACCCACAACGACCGGTCCGGTATCGGAAAGCTTATCCTGCTTACGGTTGGCGTTGCTCTGCGCGATCTTTCCGGCAGCCACCGACCATTCGGACAAGCCGGGCCGCAACAGCGCTCTATTGAAGAGTATCGAAAAATCAACGCTTTCCGTGTTCCCGTACTCATCCCTGATGATGAC
Source organism: uncultured Hyphomicrobiaceae bacterium (assembly GCA_964407075.1). GTDB lineage: Bacteria > Pseudomonadota > Alphaproteobacteria > Rhizobiales > Rhodomicrobiaceae > JAHQVI01. The sequence goes on along the minus strand of CAYOUE010000095.1, from coordinate 7,140 downwards.
CTGGACGTCGTTGCCGCCGCTGGCAAGCGGCAAATCGTCCAGATCATATTCTCCAGGCGGTAACTGCAGCCTGCGCACTTCATGTCCGTTGACGATCACGCGCACATCAGAGCGGCGCTCGACCCGGAAGCTCCGCTTGCCGGTGGGCCTGATGTTGCTGGAGGGTTGCAGCAGTGAAATATTGCGCTCAAGCGCAACGCCCATCAGCGCAGGGGCCGCCAATATGCCATCCGGACTGATCTGAACGTCTCCGCCCGTAAACCTCAGGGCAAAGTCCGGAATGTCATGCACAAGACGCAGCGATTGCTGGATAAACTGACCGCCCGCATTCACCTGAGCATCGCCTTCAAGGACCAGTTCTTCCCAGCGCACGGCCCCGTCCAGAAATAGGCTTGGGATCTCGAACCGGCCAGCGCCTGCTTTCTCTCCTTCTGCATAGGCCAGTCCGAAATAGGTGTTCATGTAGCCGCTCAGTGCCGCCGGACGTTCAAGGTTGCCTGCATCGCCGGCGGCTCTTGCGCGTCCCTTTATTTCGCCGCGCGGGCGTTGCTCGACTTTCGGGCTGACCAAAATCTCCAGTCGCGTTTCGGAATAGGCCGCCTCAAGGCCGGCCTGTCTGATATCGGCTAGAAAAACATGGCCGGTCTTTGGAAGACGCTGATCCAGAGACTCATAAAAATCTGTACGCAGAACTTTATTAACCGTAGCAAGGAAACTTTCACGCTCAATCTTGTACAGACGGCCGCCGCGATCCACGAGCGCCATAGCCTGGCCAATGAGAAATCCGCCGTCCTTCACAGCCACGGAAATCTCAAAATGCTGACTCGTCTTGCCGGCCTCCTGGCCGGTCTTCCCGCCCCGGTTTGGTGTGCCGGCCTGGCTTATCTCAAGAAAAATGAAACACATGGCGATCACCATCCCGAGCAGGGACGCCCCACAAGAACCGCCTTTTGCAAAAAACAACGCAGCACCCTCTACCCCTGCCCAAGACATGGAGTGTGAAAACCATTACGCTTTTGAGCGATACGGACGCGCCTAGTTGATCTTTTAGTTGATCTTTAGCCCGGAAAATTCTGCCGTATACTGAGCAACGCCGCTCGGCACTTCGGCATCCAGAACAAACACGCGTTCCTTGCTGGGCAGAAGCAGACCAAGTCCCATGGTCTTGCGCAACGCAGGCTTGTCCAGATTGACAGACCAGCCGTTCGCGGACAGCCTGACTGACCCGCTGCTGACAAAGATGTGCCTGTTTCCGGAGTTCTTCAGCGTGACGCTGGCAAGCCGTTTGCCGTCAACGGACGCGATGTCCGTTCCGACGACCTCCAGGACGCCTGTCGATCCAGGCGGGGCGACATTCACAGCCACGGAATAATTCATCACCACCTGAATGCCGGAGCTGACTGCATCAAGCGCCACGGGCAGTTGCTCTGCCGAAATGATATATGTCTCGCTCTCCGGGATGTCGGCTTCGCCAACCCACTGCACGCGGATGGATTGCGCGGTATTGGGCGGCAAAAGAGGCTGATCGGGAATAATCAGAAAATTGTCATCTGAACCGAGATCCACCCTGTTACCATTCTTATCGAGCGTAATCCGGCTTGCGCGGAGCTGTAACGGCACAGGCTGCGCGGAATTGTTCTCAATATTCAGGGTCGTCCTCGCGCCTGATCCCGTCGTGCTCATTTCCACAGTCAGCGGTTCGATGCTGAGCGCGGCGGCCATATTGCTTCCGCAAACCAGACACCCAATCAGTATCAACATTCCGATTGGCTTCTTCGATTCGATCTGTCCCATCATCCCCGTGCCCTATAGTTTTTTCGTTCAGGCCTATTTAGAGTTGTGCTCCGATATGCACCGTAATCCGGTCCTCGTACTGGCCCTGAATGAGGGGGACGCTGCTGCCGTCGGATTTCAGTTCGATCACCAGATCGCCCTGGTTCGGACCAGGTGACTGCAGCGAGACAAAATGAGTGCCGGTCGCAGTATCAAAGGGATTGATGGTTATTCCTCCCCAGGTGCCGGTGACCTTATAATCCACCCGGTCCAGAAACGCTCCGCTGCCACTGACGACCTGATCCAGCTCTGTCGTCGGCCGCAGGCCGCCCATTTCGCTTTCGATATGAATGAAGGCATTGTAATTGCACATGGCCCCTGCAAACGTCATCCTGATGCTCCAGGGCTTTATGCTCGCATCGGTCTTATCGACAAGCTCCGAAACCGTGATCGTGCCCCCGGTCATCGATGCGTTGACCGCATTGGACGGCATCACTTCGGGAAGCCTGCAGACCGGCGTCGCCGTGCCTTCAAGCGTGAGTTCGAGTGAGTCGCTTTCGGCGCTGATTGCAGGCGAGCAATGCAAAGCCATGATAAGGGGCAACGACAAAATGCCGAGTGATCGAACAGACATCTTCTTCTCCTCCGATGAGTATTCAGGCTCTAAAGGGGTGCGCCGATCTGAACCGTGAGAATGTCGCTATAAGTCCCGGCAACGACCGGCATCCCCATGTCATTCTCAAGTTCATCAACAATTATCCGTAGACTGAGCGGTCCATGATTGGTTCCGCCTACTACAGTTGTAGGGGTTTTTTTGCCGGGTGCGCCGTCCGTGCTCATAACTGCCGTCTTTCCGGCCCAATTGACCTGCGTCCGGTAATTGACGTGTGAGAGAAACGCGCCGTCGACCACTTGGGCGGTGCTGCTCAGGGCCAGCCCGCCGTTTCTGGTCATGACCGAAACATAATGGGTCTGATTGCACGTCCCGATGATTTCGATCTGAATGGATGAAGGCTTGAGCAGACTGGACGAGGGATCGATCATCGTGTCGATCTGGATCTTGTTTGACCCTCCGGCCGTAAGGCTCATATTGTCTGCGGCAAGTTCGCTCGGCAGCGCTGTAAAGCTGCAAAGCGGCGTCGCCGTTCCGCCAAATCCCAGATCGCTTGCCTGGCTGTCCTGAGACCGCGCAATATGAGCTCCGCAAAGGAACGCCACCAGGAACAAAATAAAGAACCGAAAAGCTGACAAAGCCGCCCCCAACGAAATCACATTTACGCCACGTTTTGGTCACAAACACATTTAGCAGCTTTCCGGCATCCTTCATCAGCCGTAAGATCGCGTACCGGTAACTCTACGCATGTGGGATAGCCAGCACAGGCCTTACGCAGGCTGCTTACAGGTCCGGCTCCAATGTCAGTCTGAGGACGTCCTGATAGATCCCGGCGACAGGCGTTGCGTCCGGATGCCATCGGATGACAAGAGTGGCCGTCTTGCCTATAGCCGTGCTGCCGCCGGATGTCTGCATTCCGCAGCCTTGCGATCCGGCCTTAAGATGAATGCTCTCGCAGCGGTCTATGATGGCGCCGTCATCGGTCGGGATATTGATGTCGATCGTATATGGCAGCAACGAGCTGAAGCCCGCGGCGTCTGATTGCGCCGCAGCGCTGTGTTTAAGCCCGCCATGATGCGATGACAGCTTATAGCTGAAGGACTCATTGCAATGAAAATCGAAATGTATTTCGCGTTCGCCCGCCATATTAAGCAGGCCGAGATCAACGGTATTTTCAAGGCTGCTGACCTCGCAGCGCGGCAGGATTTCTCCGGAAAGTTCGATGGTTACGGTCTCGGCCGCATATGCGCAGTGTGCGAGCAATGCGTAATGGATGAGAATCAGCGCCGGTCTGCGAAGCAGTCCTGGTGAACGCCGTCCGTAGCCCTCTCTGCTCGCGCACAAATTCCGCATACCTTATGTTTCAATTGAGACATGCCCTTTTTGCAAGTATGCGGTCTTACCTATCCGTCGCCACAAATTGCTGTAAAAACTTGAATTGCTTTGAATAGCGCTCCGGCAAAAATGCACAAAAAAAATTCCGGATCAGCGAATTGGCGGAGCTGATCCGGACGGAAATATGACTCTGGCGCGGGGTGCAAATCAGAGTTCTTTCCGATTTAAAGCCTCCTCTTTTTCGAGAACATTGTTCGCTTTGATGTTAGCGATCTCGTCCGATCCGCGGATTCGGCAGCCGCCCGCCGCTTGTTGAATTGCCCGCAAACAATTCCATCAGTCGAAAGATCAATTTTTCTACCGCACGCAGGGCTGCGATCAGCAGAATAGCGAACACATTCAATACAACCACCGTAAAGACTGCAAACTCGAAGGATGTCATGTTTCTGCCCATCTTCGCCCAACTGCAACCACTTTTACACCACCTTTGTAAAAGGCGTAATTCGCAATACACCTTACGGATACCTGCATACCCAAAAGGCGAAGAGCAACATCATCTTTATGCTGACGAAATCAATGCGCCCTCGGCTGTACTCTTAGACCTTCCGCGCACAAGTCATATTCACAACATGCAAACCGGATCGCTGCGGCCCGTCATTCCGTCTGCATACGGGCCTGGTTCAGGTTCCTTCTAGTCCGCACGGATTGCTGATGCATCGGCCCGATCGTTTGTTCAAATCCGTTCAGCGCTTCCTGATAAAGACGCCGGGCGTTTCGAAACCGGCCTTGCGAATAGTTGATCCCGCCCAGCGCATCGAGGACGATCAGCGAATCCGGATGCATGGCACCGAGCGCTCTTTGCCTAATGTGCAGCACTTCTTCCAGCACGGCTTCGGCCTCGCGAAGATGCCCTTTCGAGAGATAGACCGAAGCCAGCCGCGAAAGCACATTGGCCGTCTGGACATGATCCGGCCCGATCTGTTTCTTATATGCCTTGACGACTAGTTCCAGATACTTGACGGCGTCCGCATAGTCCCCCTGAATGATGCTGATCTCGGCAAAGTTTAGCGCGGTCAGAGCCGTATATTTGTGATCATCGCCAAGCGTTTCCATTGCTTCCATAAGCAGCGGTTTCAAAACTTCTTCAGCTTCCGAGTACCGACCTTCGGAATGCAGGCGCGCCGCCTCGGTATTCCTTGATATGAAATATTCGTTGCCGCGCCCTTCATCATTCTTCGAAGACGTCTCAATGACGACTGATTCCCGTTCTGCGGCAAACGGCCTTGGATGCATGCCGTTCCCGTTGGATGCCTGGAAACTATACGCATCCGGCTTGATTTCACACACGGTCATTGCTGCCGGTGAAGCTTTCGCCTGCAACGGGAGTTGGCTGGCGGCAATAAATGTGCAGGCAAACGCAAGCAAAAAACGCGCCATATACTTCTTCCTATCTGTTTATGATTGAACCGGATTATTGAACCATTTGCAAATATGGCGAGCATCTTTCCATGCAGATGCCACGTCAAAACAAGAAATTACCTATAAGCAATATTCCATAATCTGATACCTGGACTTCCGTTTCCAGCGCGTTTGGGTTGAAGAACTGCTGAGTAGTAAGGCCTGAATTTGCCAGGCTGATCGCGCGTGAAACGAGAAAAATCAAGCCGCAAACTTGCAATGAAAAACACAGCAATATATATCAATGATAGGCATCAAATTGGAGTATCGACATGTCCGACAAGGGAGTTGCCAAAATTTTCATGCATGGGCGCAGTCAAGCTGTTCGCCTGCCTGCCGCATTCCGGCTGCCTGGCGATCGCGTGCGCGTGCGTCGTACCGACACTGGCATTCTGCTTGAGCCGATGAACACCGATGTTGACGCGTGGTTCGCTGAACTGGACCGTTTCGCCGATGAACCTTTCATGCCCGGAGGGCGCAATCAGCCGTCCATGCCCGAGCCGAAGGATATCTTCGAGTGAGGCAGAAATATCTGCTGGACACCAACGCCGCCATTGCGATCATCAACGAAAATCCGCCATCGGTCAGAAAGCGCCTGCGTAAGGCTCTGAAAAAGCACGACGTACTGATCTCGTCTATCTCGGTTTATGAGCTTTGGTATGGCGTGGCGCGCAGTTCGTCGATTCAGAAAAACACCGAACGCCTTCGAGCGTTCATGTCCGGGGCGGTGATCTCGGTTGCTTTCGAGGATGAGGACGCACAAGCCGCCGGAGAGATAAGAGCAGCGCTGGAGGCCGCCGGAAGTCCGATTGGCCCTTATGACACGCTCATTGCCGGTCAGGCGTTGCGGATAAGGGCAACGCTGGTCACCGCGAATATCAGGGAATTCAAGCGCGTCAAGGATCTTGCTTGGGAGAACTGGGCGGAAAGTTGAGGAGGCAACGCGAACTGGCTACTCAACGGTTTCAGCGAAACCAATAGAGGCAGGCGGAGCTCTTCAATGATGATTTATTCTATGGAGAGATTTAACCTCTCCCCATGGAGAAAGTTGATGGATCGCGGACAAGCCCCATCGGTCACCTGGCCCAAGCAAGTCGCCTAAGTGAAAGCGTCGCCAATAACTCAGCCGCAGTTCCTTTCAAATATCAGCGCGCCACGAAACGGCCTCAAAATCATCACGTGACTTCACTCCTATTCACGGTACTGCACAATTTACAGTATTGAGCAATCGCTGCTGCGCGATCAGACTTTTCAGACAGTTGCAGAACTGGCTGAGAGGGATTGTTCGCGGTGTCCATTTTCCGGACCTATGGTCTTCAAGCGATTTGCTGTTTTCTGATCACGCTCCTCTTCCTGTGGGGTGCGACGGAGTGGGCGGCGAATGCACTCGGGTTTCACCCGAGGCTAGGAACGCCGTGGATCACGCTCCTAGGCATACCGCTTTACGCGCCCTGGTCGCTATTCGTCTGGTGGCTGACGTTTGGGGGTGAGGTGCCGGATGTCTTTGCCCGCGCCGGCGCACTGGCGTCTCTCGGCGGAGTATTCAGCGCGGCGACTGCGATCGGCGGAGGGATCTGGCGCGGCCGGGCCGGTAAGCCTTCCAGCACTTACGGCTCGGCCCGCTGGGCGTCTGAGACCGAAATCCGTAAAGCAGGCCTTTACCGCAACGAGGGCGTCGTTCTCGGCTGTCATAGCAACCGCTATCTTCGCCATGACGGCCCGGAGCATATTCTGGCCGTCGCGCCGACGCGGTCCGGCAAGGGCGTCGGTCTTGTCATACCAACGCTGCTGACCTGGCACAGCTCGGCGGTCGTTCATGATCTCAAAGGCGAGAACTGGGCTCTCACCGCTGGCTGGCGCGCCCGGTTTTCCAACTGTCTTCTCTTCAATCCGGTGAGCCCGCAATCGGTGCGCTTCAATCCGCTGCTGGAGGTGCGCCGCGGCCGCGACGAAGTGCGCGA
>CAYOUE010000094.1:0-12646 GCA_964407075.1 uncultured Hyphomicrobiaceae bacterium | reverse complement strand
GATCCGCGCCTCAACGTCATCAAGGTGACGCCCGACCCCGGCGTCATCGAGGTCAACATCCACCCGGCCGGCGATTGGGACGAGGCCGTGGACATCACCACCGTGCTCTACGAGGAAGCGCATCTGGCCCGGCTCGGCACGGAGAAATTCATGCTCGACGGCCGCCATTCCGGCACCGGCGGCGGCAACCACATCGTGCTCGGCGGCCGCAAGCCCGCCGACAGCCCCTTCCTGCGCCGTCCGGACCTGCTTGCCAGCCTGATCGCCTACTGGCAGCATCACCCCTCGCTGTCCTACCTGTTCTCCGGCCTGTTCATCGGCCCGACCAGCCAGGCGCCGCGGATCGACGAAGCACGCCACGAGCAGCTTTACGAAATGGAAATCGCGCTCTCCCAGGTTCCGGACCCGGCCAAAGGACATATTCCGCCGTGGCTGGTGGACCGCATCTTCCGCAATCTGCTGATCGACGTGACCGGCAATACCCACCGCGCCGAAATCTGCATCGACAAGCTCTATTCGCCGGATGGTCCCACGGGGCGTCTCGGCCTCGTCGAGTTCCGCTCCTTCGAGATGCCTCCGCACGCGCGGATGAGCCTCGCCCAGCAGCTTCTGCTGCGCGCGCTGGTCGCCCGTTTCTGGGAAAACCCCTACAAGGGAAATCTCGTCCGCTGGGGCACGGAACTGCATGACCGTTTCATGCTGCCGCATTTCGTCTGGCAGGACTTTCTTGACGTGATCGCCGATCTGAAGGACGCGGGCTTCCCGGTTGAGGCGGAGTGGTTCGCGCCGCATTTCGAATTCCGCTTCCCGCTTCACGGCGCGGCCGAGCATGGCGGGCTGGAGCTGGAGCTGCGCCAGGCGCTGGAGCCGTGGCACGTTCTCGGCGAGGAAGGCATGATCGGAGGCACCGTCCGCTATGTCGACTCCTCGCTGGAGCGGCTTCAGGTGAAAGTCGCCCGCATGACCGGCGAGCGTTATGACGTGAGCTGTAACGGCCATGCGCTGCCGCTCACTCCCACCGGCGTCCACGGCGAATATGTCGCCGGCGTCCGGTTCCGCGCCTGGGGGCCGCCTTCGGCCCTGCATCCCACGATCGGGGTTCACGCCCCGCTCGTGTTCGACATCGTGGACCGCTGGAGCGGGCGCTCCATCGGGGGCTGCCGCTACCATGTCGCCCATCCCGGAGGCCGCGCTTTCGACACATTCCCGGTCAACGCCTATGAGGCGGAAAGCCGCCGCCTGACCCGTTTCGAGACCATCGGGCATACGCCCGGACGATCCGAGGTGAAACCGAAACGCATCAATCCGGAATATCCTTTTACTCTGGATCTGAGGTTATACGGCTGAATTGCGCGATTTTTCTTCAGTTTAGGCTCGGCCGGGAGCCGCATTCGCAAAACAGGGTCCCGGTCTGCTCGAACTGGCGCGCATTAAAAGGCGATGGTATACTGGGTCTATATGAGGAATGCCTTTGCCGGTTTTTCCATTTTCTCATTCCGTTGCCTGATAACCGCACAAAGCCCGTGCAGGCGACGCCGGGCCCGGGATCAGGACGGCGCGGAAGCAAGGATCTCTTAATATACGATGATGACCATGATCGAGGGGATCGGAACGCAAAGCGAAGATCCATTCGCCAATTATGCTGCGGAAACGGAAGCCTTTGACGAAATGGCCGATGAGTCCGGAGCGGTCCGTCCCCACTGGCAGCCGTTCATTGGACTGTTCGGAGCTCTTCCCGCGGAGAAGCAGCTTCGCCGCGCCGAAAAGCTGCGGCGCATCGTCCGGGAAAATGGCATCGCCCAGGATGTTTTCGCAGAAGCACACAGCCCCAGCGAGCCCTGGAAGATCGACCTGATACCGTTCGTCGTCTCGGCCGAGGAATGGCGTTTCCTGGAGGGCGCCCTGCACCAGCGGGCGAGGCTTTTCGCCAGGATACTGGACGACCTGTATGGCGGCCAGAATCTGTTGAGGGCGGGTCATATCCCGCCCCAATTGATTTTGGGGGACCCCGCCTTTCTGCGCCCGATGCATGGTATAGAACCGGGGCGGGGCCGTCTGAGTTACTTTGCCGTGGATTTCACGCGCGATGCAGCCGGCAACTGGTATGTCCTCGATACCCATACCGAAACTCTCGCCGGCCTCGGCTTCTCGCTCGCGAACCGCATCGTGCATTCGCGGGTATGCAGCGAGCTGTTCATCGCCTCGAAAGCCCGGCGCCTGGCTTCTTTTTTCAATGCTCTTCATGACGAAATGCTCGCCCGCGCCGGACGGGACGACGCTCCGATCGGTTTGCTGACGCCTGGGGCCCATCACGAGGACTATTTCGGGCAGGCCTATCTGGCCCGCTATCTGAGCCTTATGCTCGTACAGGGCGGGGATCTTCGCGTGGTCGGCAACCGCATGTACATGAAGACGCTGGAAGGTCTGCGCCCCGTCGATCTGCTCCTGCGCTGCATAGCCGCGGAGCAGGCCGATCCGCTTCAGCTCGACCCAGGCGGCTTTCTTGGCCCGGCCGGCTTCGTGCAGGCGATCCGGGCCAATCCCAACCTGTCGGCCAACGCGCTCGGCACCGCGGTGCTGGAGAATCGCGGCATCGGCCCTTATCTGGCGGAAGTCTGCCACGAGCTTCTGGGCGAGGACCTGAAGGTCTGGAACTATCCGCGCTGGTGGCTCGGCGAAGCGGCCACACGCGAGCGGGTTCTGGCGGAATTCGATCAGATGGCGGTGCGCCGGGCTCAGGAAGGCACAGGCCGACCGGGTCGCCCGCAGCATGTGATGATCCCGGCGCATATGGACGAGGACTCGCGCGCCGCATTGCAGCAGGATTTCGCCATCAACGGCCATCTTTACGTGGCTGAGGAAAAGGCGCGGTTCGCGACTCTGCCGAGCTGGACGCGCGAGGGCGCCAGGCCGTCCAATTTTGCGGTTCGACTTTTCGCGACGCTCGTCGACGGCGACTATTACATCATGCCCGGCGGTCTCGCCTTCGAGATTGAAACCGCCTCCGGTTTTCCGCTTTACACCGATGAGGGGCGCACCCGCGACGTCTGGGTCACTTCGCCTGACGAGACGCAGCATCAAAGCACAAGCCGGATGCACACAACCCTGATCGAGCCGAAAATTTCGCGCGGCGGCCTGGGTTTGCGCAGCCGCGTAGCCGACAATCTGTTCTGGCTCGGGCGTTATGTCGAGCGCGCCGATTGGACCATGCGCCTCGTCCGCGGGGCGCTCAACCGGCTCGACCCCGATAATCCCGAATTGCAGCACCGCGAGACCGTCATAAGGGCGCTCGATCTTCTGCTGTCGAAGGACGAGGATTTCATCGCCCTGCAGCATGAGGACGCCGCGATCGAGCAACGCGCCCGCGCGCTCATTTCCGGCCGTGGACGCAGCTACGGTCTCGTTCAGACGCTCGCCAACGTCCAGCAGGTGTCCAGCCTGATCCGCGACCGGCTCTCGGTCGAACTCTGGCGCACCATTCAGGTGTTCCGGGCGTCTCCGCTCTGGACGGGAGACACAGAGCCGCAGAGCCTGTCGGAAGCGCTCGATCATCTCGACCAGGGCGTGAGCGCGATTGCCGCTTTCAACGGCATGGCGGCGGAGAACATGACGCGCGGCTTCGGCTGGACCTTCCTCGACATCGGCCGCAGGATCGAGCGGGCGCACAGCCTCGCCGAATTCCTGCAGGCGATGTTCTCCAGACGCGAGGACGAGGCTGCCGAGGCCGCCGCGCTCACCTTCGCGCTGGAAGCGGCGGACAGCATCCTGACCTACCGTTCGCGCTATCTGTTCGCGCCGACGGCGCCTCTCGTTCTCGATCTGCTGCTTGCCGACGAAACCAATCCGCGCAGCATCGCGCACCCGCTTGTCCAGATTTCCGATCATCTCGGCCAGCTTCCCAAGAGCCCGGATGAGCCGCCCCAGACCGAGGAGCGCAAGCTCATTCTCGATCTGCTCACCAAGGTGCGCCTCGCCGACATGTACGAACTGGCCAAATACAGCCCTGACGGCGAGCGCGAGGACCTTAACGAGCTGTTTACCCAGCTTGTGGATGATCTGCCGAAGCTCTCCAGCGCGATCACGCGGCGTTATTTCAACCTGACGGAAGACGAAGTGACGAGACTCCCGCCCCGCGTCGGTTCGCTGCCATGATCTACGAGGTCACTCACAAGACCACGTATCACTACACCGCGCCCGTCGCGCAGGCGCATCATCTGGTGCATCTCGCACCGCGGCCGCACGAGCGCCAGCGGATCGTGCGTCATGATATCACCGTGAAACCCGCGCCCGCGACCCGGAACGACTTCATCGACTATTTCGGCAATCCGGCTTCCTCCCTCGCGATCGAGGCCGGCCATTCGGAACTGCTCATTCATTCGCAGGGCGTCATCGAAGTGAGTGCGCCGGAGCACGCCGATCTTTCCCTCTCGCAGCCCTGGGACCGGCTGTCCGGCGACATGGCGCCGCCCAAGAAGATCAACGAGATCGAAGCGGCGCAATATCTGATGCCCTCCCGCCATACCGCCGTGACCGCCGAGCTGATCGAGTTCGCAAGGCCGTCCTTTCCGGCCGGGCGCCCGGTGTTCGAATGCGCGCGCGAACTGACGGAGCGGATTCACGCCGAATTCGCCTATGACGGCGCTGCGACGGATATCGCAACGACTACGGATGAACTGCTCAAGATCCGGCGCGGCGTCTGTCAGGATTTCGCGCATCTTCTGATCGCCTCCATGCGCGCCTTCGGCCTTCCCGCCCGCTATGTGAGCGGCTACCTGCTCACGCATCCGCCTGAAGGCAAGGAGAAGCTCGTCGGCGCGGACGCCTCGCACGCCTGGGTCTCGGTCTGGTCGCCCGAGATCGGCTGGGTGGACTTCGATCCGACAAACAATCTGATCCCGCAGAACGAGCACATCACCATCGCCTATGGCCGCGACTTCAACGACGTCAGCCCCGTCACCGGCGTTCTGCTCGGCGGCGGCGCGCATCAGGTCGATGTGGCGGTCGATGTGACGCCGGTCTCCCGGCAGGTGTCCAATCTGAGGTCCGTTTGAGCCTGCCGCAGCGCCGGACCCTCGCACCTGATCGGCTAGGCGCTCTATCTATTTGTTCAAGCATCGGATTTATCCGAAAACCGCTTCGCACTTTTCGGTCCGATGCTCTAGAGCCAGCCGCGCCGCTTGAAGTAGAAATACGGCCCGATCGCGGACAGAACCATCGCGATGAGCGAAAGGGGATAGCCGATCACCCATTTCAACTCCGGCATCACCTCGAAATTCATGCCGTATATGCTGGCGATCAGCGTCGGGGGAAGGAAGACCACCGCCGTAACCGAGAAGATCTTGATAATCTTCGTCTGCTCGATATTCGACATGCCGAGCACGGCGTTGAGCATGAAGGTGATGTTGTTCGCGAGATAGTTCGAGTGATCGCTAAGCGCCGTCACGTCCCGAGAAAGAGTCTTGAGCGCGCGGGCGGTCGCCTTGTTCTGCCGCGTTTCCGTGGGACGGCTGAGGAAGGAAAGAATGCGGCTGATGCTGACGAGACTTTCCCTTGTGCGGGACGTCAGGCCTTCGGCGTGCCCGATCGAGCGCAAAGCCTCCTCGAAATCGGTCTTCTGCCGGGAAAAGACCGTCTGAGAGACTTCGTTCATGTCGTGCTGGACGCGCTCCAGAATATCGGCGATCCGGTCGATGATCGCGTCCAGCAAGGCTGTGAGGATCACCTCGCCAGATCCCCCCAGTTCCGGCTGACGCTGGATCTGCACCGCGAATGCGCGGAATGGCATCGGGTTGGTGTAGCGGATCGTGACAAGACGCTGTCCGATGAGCACGAATGTGATCGGCTGTAGTTCGGGATTGGCCGCATCGGCCTGGGTCATGACGGTGGCGGTCATGAACAGGGCGCCGTTTTCCTGGTAGAGGCGGCTGGAGATTTCGATCTCGCTCATTTCCTCCTTGGTAGGCAACTCAATCGCCAGCGCCTCCTCGGCAAGCTTTTCCTCGTCTCTCGTGGGCGCGAAAAGATCTATCCATATCGCTTCGGCGGGGATGGCCTGGCCGTGCTGCACGGCTGTTGGCGTCATCGTTCCGTTCTTGCGGACATAAGCCGTAATCATCGCGGCACCTCAAAGCGTGAGGAAACAGGTCATGTGCGCGGAGCGTCTGCGCCGGCGGCTGCAATTTCGTATTCATGCATGGCTGATCTGGTGCTGTCCGTTCCGAGCTTAAAAATCAAGGGGTTTTTTGCCCCATGGGGGAATTGTGCGATACGGCGTCAAAACCCGCGCCGGTCGCGAGGGATGTCGAACGGCCATAAGGCGTAGCGGAAGGCCGCAAACTCCGGAAGGTCCCGGATTGATGCGGACGCGCGCTTTACTCTCCTGTTTGCAAAGGAACCGCAACGCGCATCCGCTTGAGTTCGGACCGCGCTAGTGGAGCGAATTTGACATTTGAATCCCGGCTGCGCTGAGGTGCGTTTTCAAATGTCAAATTCAGAAAGCTCCACTAGAATCAATAGTTTCTAGTGGTTCCTGAGATTCAAACATTTGCAAATGAGGGCGCCGCAAATGGGATGCAAATGTTTGAATCGAACCACTAGCGGACGACGCCGGCGGTCTGGCCAAAAAGGATCTTCTTGTCCTCTTCGGTCATCTGGTTCTGCTGCGGATTGACCTCTTTCGCCCTCTCATAGGCGCGGATGGTCGCAGGGCGCTCCCGGATCGCATGGAACCAGCGCTTGAGGTTGGGAAAATCGTCGAGATTCTGGCCCTGCCGCTCATAGGGCACGATCCAGGGATAGGAAGCGATGTCCGCGATGGAGTATGCGCCCGCGACGAACTCCGACTTGCCGAGCTGCTTGTTCAGCACGGCATAGAGCCGGTTGGTCTCGTTGACGTAACGCTCGATCGCATAGGGCAGTTTCTCTGGCGCGTAGATCGCGAAATGGTGATTCTGCCCGGCCATCGGTCCAAGTCCGCCCATCTGCCAGAAGAGCCATTCGAGCACTGCCTTGCGCCCGCGCAGATCGGAAGGGATCAGCTTCCCGGTCTTCTCGGCGAGATAAAGCAGGATCGCGCCGGATTCGAAGACAGGGACCGGATCGCCGCCGCCGGCAGGCTCATGGTCCACGATCGCCGGCATACGGTTGTTCGGCGAGATGGCCAGAAATTCGGGTTTGAACTGGTCGCCCTTGCCGATATTGACCGGTATGATCCTGTAGGGCAGTCCCGCCTCTTCCAGAAACATCGTGATCTTGTGGCCGTTGGGCGTCGTCCAGTAGTACAGGTCGATCATGAACATCCTCGTTGCTGTATCACTTTGCGGCGGCAAGCAGATCGAGCGCCGGGGCTATGGCGGCTTCCATTTCGGCCCGGCCCGGCCCTGTGCGGGCGCGGACGCACAGGCCCACCGACACGACGAAAAGCATTTCGGCGAGCTGGGCAGGGTCCTTGTCGACCGGAAGATCGCCGGCTGCCTGCGCGGCCTTCAATTTCGCGAGGTAGAATTGCCTGACCTCGTCGAGATAGCCCTTCGCCGCCTCGGACAGTTCGTCGCCCGAAACGGACGTCTCGATGGCCGTGTTGACGAAAAGGCACCCTTTGGCGTCCCCGTCGTTAATGGCGTTTTCGACGAACTCCATGAGGAAGAGCCGCACGGCTTCGAGTGGAGGCTTTCCGTCGAGCCGTTCGAAGCGCGGACGCAGGGCCGTCTCCGCATATCGCTCCATCGCCTTCTCGAACAGGGTCTGCTTGGAGCCATACGCATTATAAAGACTGGGTCCGGCGATCCCCATCTCATTGGCGAGGGTGCGAATCGATGAGGCTCTAAGCCCGTTGCGCCAGAAACAGTCGAGCGCTGCGTCCAGAACCCTGTCTTCATCGAAACATTTCGGCCTGCCCATCGGCGTCTCTGAAGTCTTGCTGCCGGGTTCAATATAGAAACCCGTTTTTTACCAGTCGATACAATAATCCGTGAGGATGAACGCCGCCATTAAGGGCGGTTTTCGCGAGTTCGGCAAGGATTTTGCTTGAAAATAGGATGAATTCGTCGCGGCACTCATCGGAGCCGTGAGACGGCGTCTCGACACGCATAATTAGGATGGTACCGCCACCCCGGCTCGAACGGGGGACCTCTAGATCCACAATCTAGCGCTCTAACCAACTGAGCTATGGCGGCAAGCCCGGACGCGCGATCCGATGAAACGCAAATTAAGGCGAACAGGCCCGCGTTGCAAGTGAAAGGCCGCCAATCATGCCGAGAGCGCGGCGATCGTTTCGTCCGCGGAGGCTTCCAGCGCCGCGAAGCGGGCGTCGAGTTCGCGAAGATCATAGGCCAGATTGAGAAGACGTGCGGTAAGCGTTTCGGAAAGTCGCAAGGCGATCTCGGGATCCTCGTCCATGAGTCGGTACAGCGCCTCCCGCGAAATCGCCAGCGCGCGAACGCGCTCGCGCGCGACAACATCCATGAGCGCTACGGAGTCGGTCAGCATCGCCATTTCGCCAATCAGCGCGCCGGCCTCGAAAATCTCCGGTTCAAGTCCGGATTTCTTGGTGGGCCGCGTCTCGACCGATCCGCTGAGGATCAGATAGGCCGCCTTGCTCTTGCTGCGGTTCCGGATGATCGCGTCGCCCGCTCCGAAGAATTCCTTCTCGCCCAGTTTTGCTACCGCGGAGAGTTGCTGAGGCGTGAGACCATGAAATAACGACATGCCACCGAGCAATTCGGCGTTCCTGTCGGCTGCCATTACGAATCTGCCCCTTTTGCGCTGAAACGCAAAACCCCATTGGAGAGGGCAGATTGATCTGAGTCGGGCTACATATTCAAGACGGGCGTTATGCCCCGCGCCGCAAGATCAGGGCACCAGCTTGTAGCCGCCGGTTTCGGTGACGAGAAGCTCAGCGTTCGAGGGGTCTTTCTCCATCTTCTGGCGGAGCCGGTAGATGTGCGTCTCAAGCGTATGGGTGGTCACGCCGGCGTTGTAGCCCCAGACCTCATGCAGCAGCACATCGCGCGAGACGACCTTTTCTCCGGCGCGATAGAGATATTTCAGGATCGAGGTTTCCTTCTCTGTCAGCCTGATCTTGCCGCCATTTTCGTCCATCAGCATTTTCGCGGCGGGCTTGAAGCTGTAGGAGCCGATTGTGAAGACGGCGTCTTCGCTCTGTTCGTGCTGGCGGAGCTGGGCGCGGATGCGCGCTAGAAGAACGGCGAACTTGAACGGCTTCGGGATATAGTCGTTGGCGCCGGACTCCAGTCCCAGGATCGTGTCGGAGTCGCTCGCCTGCGCGGTCAGCATCACGATCGGCCCCTTGAAGCCGTTCTTGCGCAGCAGCTTGCACGCCTCCCGGCCGTCCATGTCGGGCAGGCCCACATCCATGATGATGAGATCGGCGTTGTCCGATTTCGCCTTGGCCATGCCTTCCGAGGCCGTCGCAGCGGAAGCGGTTTCGAACTCTTCATACATGTCGAGCTGGTCCACGAGCGATTCTCTCAGATCGTCTTCATCGTCAACCACAAGAATCTTTCGCGCTGTGCTCATCCAAGGCTCCCAGGCAAGCTGAATTCCGGCTAATGATAAACCGACTGCGCCGCTGTTATACAGCGATTTCATTGTCATGCGGAAACGCGCCGATCACATTCCGGTTATGCCAGACGTCATTCTCAGGGGATTATCGTGGGCGAGCCGCCAAGGCAAGCTGCAACACGGAGTTTCATACATCCTTTGCGCGGTCGGAAGAGGAGGCCGCGGATTCAAGCGCGGCGAAGGCGACGGCGTGACGCCGCGCGGGCGCTGGCCGATGCGCCATGTCTATTACCGGCCAGACCGCATCGCCAGGCCGCGCACGGATCTCCCGGTCTCGCCGCTGCGGCCCGGCATGGGCTGGTGCGACGCGCCCGGGGACGCAAATTACAACCGTCCCGTCCCGGCCCCCTATTCGGCAAGCCATGAACGGCTCTGGCGCAAGGACCATCTCTATGATCTCATCGTTGTGCTTGGCCATAACGACATGCCGCGCTCGCAGGGGCGCGGAAGCGCGATCTTCATGCATCTCGCGCGGGAGGGCTACGGGCCGACGGAAGGCTGCATCGCGCTCTCCCTTCGCGACATGCTCAGGATTCTCGAAACCGTGAAGCCGGGCGACAGCGTCATCGTGGAGTAACTATTGCAGCGTGCTGCCGGAGCCGTCTTCCGGCTCGGCCATCTCCATCTGCGCGAGCGCCATCAGAACCTCTGAGCGCTCCTTGAGGCTGCGCGCCTCCAGCAGGGCCTGCTTCTCCTCCGGCCCGTATGGGCTTATGACCGAGAGCGTGTTGACCAGAAGCTCGGCAGGCGAGCGCTCGATGCTTTCCCAATCTGCGCTCATCTGGCGCGCCGTAAGGTAGGTCTTGAGTACGCCGAGCAGCTTCTCCCACTCGACGCTGTCCTGCCCATATCCGCGGATGAAATCGGAGGCGAAGCGCTCATAGCTGACCTTGCAGATGCGGTATGGCGCATCTGTGCGCAGTTCCTCCTCGACGTCGAAGCGCGCAATGCCGGACAGCGTGATGAGCACGCGCGCGTCCTCGGTCTCGCTGAAGCTGGTGATCCGTCCGGCGCATCCGGTCTTGCGCAGCGGCACTGTCCGGTCGGCGGGCGACTCCTCCTCATCCGACTTCCCCTGCGGCTGGATGATGCCGATCACGCGCTCGCCTGCGAGGGCGTCGTCGATCATCTGCAGGTAGCGGGGTTCGAAAATGTTCAGCGGCAGGGTCGAACGCGGCAACAGGATGCAGCCCTGCAGGGGGAATACCGGCAGCGCTCCAGGGAGATCGGCGGGCTTCCGGTATCGGTCGGTAACGCTCAAAGTCTTGCTCCGCTAGGCGAATAGCAGCGCCGAAAGGCGCTGGCGGCCCTGAACCGACATGGGATGATCCGGGCCCCATGCCTCGAAGAACTCCACAAGCTGCTTGCGGGCGGCTCCGTCTTTCCAGCCCCGGTCCCGTCTGACGATTTCGAGAAGCTGTTCCGCCGCGCGCTCACGATCATGCTTCGCGTTGAGCGCAAGCGCAAGATCGTAACGGGCCTGATGGTCGTCAGGATTGCGCTCGACGGCTGCCTCCAGAGGGCCGAGATCGGCCTGGGCGCTGCCGGCGGTCTTGCGCGCCAGTTCGAGCGAGGCGCGGGCGCTGGTGACCGCGGCTGCGTTTTCCTTGGGCGGAGGAACGAGCGCGAGAGTCTGCTCCGCGCGTTCGAGATCGCCGGTTGCGATGTAGCATTGCGCAAGTCCGGCGATGGCGTCGGCGTTGCCGCCGTCGCGCTGCAGGATCTCGGCGAAGGCGGCCGCGGCCGCGTTGATTTCGCCCGCAGCCAGCGCGGCCTGCGCCGCTTCGAGTTCGGATCCGGCGAAGGCGTCTTTGCCCGCGACGCGCTCGACGAAAGCGCGCAACTGGCTTTCCGGCAGCGCGCCCATGAAACCGTCGACGGGCTGGCCGTTCCTGAACGCGAAGACGGCCGGGATGGATTGCACGCCGAGCTGGCCTGCGACTTCCGGATATTCGTCGATATTCATCTTGACCAGACGGACGGCGCCGTTCGCGGCCTTTACGATCTTTTCGAGCAACGGCGTCAACTGACGGCAGGGGCCGCACCAGGGCGCCCAGAAGTCGACCAGCACGGGCGTCTGCCGCGAGGGCTCCAGGACGTCCTCGACGAATGTCTGCGTCGTGGTGTCTTTAATCAGTGCGCCGTCCTGCGCTTTGGGGGACGGCCCGTCTTGTCCGGTAAGGTTCAGGATCATTGTCTCGCCTGATTGGATTCAGCCGGAAAACGGCTTGTTCTATAAATCTAAAATGGCCTTTCGCCTACGTTTTGCCAAGGCATTTGGGAGGTTATCCGCTGGCGTCGTTCGTAGATCATCCCGTAAGCGTCATGATTGCGGGCGGATGTCCGGTGGCTTCCAGGAACCGCACGAGATCGGTAAAGGAGATTCGCGTGGTCGCAGTGTTGACGAGCGGATGCAGATTGACGAGGTCGTGCTCCGCAAGCGCGCTGTCCAGAACCACACGGACGCGCCGGTCCTTGTCGTTGATCGCGCAGAAGGCGGAGACAGCGCCCGGCGCCACGCCCAGAAGCTCCTTCAGCAGGTCGGCGTTGCCGAAGCTGAGCCGTCCGGAGCCGATCCTGCTGTGCAGCGATTTCAACTCGATCTGCGTTGACTCCAGCGCGGTGATGAGCCAGAAGCTGCCCTTCTTGCATTTCAGGAAAAGGTTCTTGGTGTGCGCCCCCGGAATTTCGCCGCGCAGCTTCTGCGATTCCTCGACCGTGAACAGCGGCGGATGCTCCACCGTCTCATGGGCGATGGACATCGCGTCCAGATGTGCGAGCAGGCGCTCCCTTGTCCAGCTCATGGCGCTGTATTCGCTTTCCTCGTTCAAGTGGCGTATCCGTCAAAGGCTTAGTCAATGCTCCGGCGATGCGCAACCCCGGACGACTTCGGCTTCAGGGGAGCAACACCTGCCGGCGAGACCTGCGGGCGCAGGCAGGTCGAAGAGACGGCTTGAATTTGCTTCGACTTTGCGCCATAACCCTGTCACGCCGTAACATATGGCGGGAGCGCGGGCGTAGCTCAGGGGTAGAGCATTACCTTGCCAAGGTAAGGGTCGTGAGT
>CAYOUE010000093.1:0-12659 GCA_964407075.1 uncultured Hyphomicrobiaceae bacterium | reverse complement strand
ATCCCTTGCCCAGCTTGGCCGCCTTTTTCAGCAGGAACGAAGCCGGGGGGGTCTTCACCACGAACGTGAAGGACTTGTCCTGATAGTATGTGATGACGACCGGCAGGGGCGAACCGGGTTCGAAATCCTTCGTCGCCGCGTTCACCGCCTTGCAGAACTCCATGATGTTGATGCCGCGCTGCCCGAGCGCCGGGCCGATCGGCGGCGACGGGTTGGCCTGGCCGGCAGGCACCTGCAGCTTCAAATAGCCGACTATTTTCTTTGCCATTAAATGCCCTTTCGAACCTTGCGGTTCTTTGATGTTAGGGGTTGCGGTGCGGACCTGCGGGGATATGGCTGGCCCCGCGATCCTCCCGCACACTCAAGCCGGGTCAGATTTTTTCGACCTGGCCGTATTCCAGCTCCACCGGGGTCGCCCGGCCGAAGATGGAAACCGCGACCTTGAGCCGTGCGCGTTCGTCGTCGACTTCCTCGACATGGCCGCTGAAGGACGCAAACGGTCCGTCCGCGACGCGCACCTGCTCGCCGATCTCGAAGGTGACTGAAGGCTTGGGCCGTTCCACACCCTCCTGCACCTGCTGAAGAATACGCATCGCCTCCGCCTCGGAAATCGGCATCGGCTTGTTGTTGGCACCGAGAAAGCCGGTCACTTTCGGCGTGCCCTTAATCAGGTGATAGGCCTGATCGGTCATATCCATCTTCACGAGCACATATCCGGGAAAGAATTTGCGCTCCGAATTCACCTTCCGCCCGCGCCGCACCTCGACGACTTCTTCCATCGGCACCAGGACGTCCTCGAACAGATCCTGCAGCCCCGAGGACTGCGCCCGTTCCCTGATCGATTCCGCGACCTTCTTCTCGAAGTTCGAATGAGCGTGAACGATGTACCAACGCTTCGTCATTGATTACCTGTTCTTTTTTAACGACGCGTTAAGCCTAGCGGCCCAGCCCGAGCACCAGTCCGACACCCCAGCTCAGAACCTGATCGGCCAGAAAGAAGAAGAGCGCCGCAAGAACAGCCATGATGAGAACCATGATGGTCGTCACAAGCGTTTCGTTACGGGTCGGCCAGGTAACTTTCGCCGTTTCGTTACGCACCTGCTGCAGGAATTCGAATGGGTTCGTCTTTGCCATATCAGACTTCTTGGACCTTCATGGACAGGCGGCTTCCGGAAAGCGCCACATCCACCCGAAATCATGGGCCAGACAGGGCCTCCGCTGGCAGGAGTGGAGGGACTCGAACCCCCAACCCCCGGTTTTGGAGACCGGTGCTCTAGCCGATTGAGCTACACTCCTTTTGGAGCCGATTTTCAGCGCCTTGCCGGAAAAGCGCAACGCGCCACACAGCGATTAGGATGATTTCGAAAATCGCTGCCGTGATGCGTGAGACCAAATCTTTAAGGCGTTGAGTGAGCTTCAGTAACACAAGATAATAGCGCTGCCTAGACTCAAAATCGAGAATCCAGAGCACGTCCAAGCCCGAATGTGAGTTTACCACAGATATATAAATAAGCAGCGATTTTTATGACACAAGTCCTGCAACGCCCGCTTCTCTTGCGGAACGGTGCGTTTTAAAATAGATAATGCCCTTACGCGGGTGTAGCTCAATGGTAGAGCAAGAGCCTTCCAAGCTCAAGACGTGGGTTCGATTCCCATCACCCGCTCCATTATTCTCGATGTACGCCCCGGAGACACAGGCAACGGTTTGCACCTGAGACAAAGGTGACAACCTCGTGCCGAACGGGTTTCCGATGGCCGGCAAGGTTTTCCGCGCCCAGCCGGTATATCCCGAACCCTTGATGCATCAAGGTTGCTCAGATCCCGGCGGACCAGCGCGGGGGAGAAGAGAACGGCAATTCAGATCCTGCCTTCCGCATGACCACCAAGCTCGGATCTTGCGCGGGCCGCCTCAGTCGTCGTGGCGCGGGCGCAAAAGACTGTCCTGTCGTGAATCCTTCCATACCCGGGACGCCATAGCGCCAACAAGCCAGGGATCGAGAGCCTAGCCTCCCCCGGTTTCCGTTGTGCCGCTTTGCAGCGCCCTGTTTCCCGCCTGACACTTCTCCGGCGCCTGGATCAGCCCGCGGCCGAAAACCGGGTCGCGCCCGGACGGTCCGAGATCGCGCACGGGGACCGTTTCCAGGTCGAACGCCTGCCGTCCTGTCGCGGACAGCGCGAGCGCCGCCGTTACGAAAGGCGCGGCGAAGGACGTTCCGGTTTCATAGCGCCCGCGATTGCCGGGCCCCACCGTCCAGATCCGGACGCCCGGCGCGGCGAAGTCGATATGCGCGCCTTGTGCGGCCGAGCGGTAGACGCGCAGGCGGCTGTCCACGCCGGTCACGCCGATGACGCCTTCTATCGCTGCAGGATAGCGCGGCGCCGCGCGCGGGCCGTCGTTTCCTGCCGCAGCAACGATGAGGACGCCATCCGCAAGCACGCGCCTGAAGGCGGCTTCGGTGACGCGGTTTTCAGGGCCGGTCAGACTGACATTGATGGCGGAAACGCCTTTCGACGTCAGCCAGGCCAACCCCCGCGCAAGACTGACCGCATCGGCTTCAATGCGGTTCGGCCCGATCGCATGAAACACATCGGCCAGAAAAAAGTCCGCATCGGGCAGCAGGCCAGGCGCGATGCTGTCCGTGCGGCCGGCCAGCAGGGCGAGAACCGCGGTTCCGTGCCCGTAGGGAGCGCGCGGCAGAAGCGCCGGCGCAAACGCTGCCGATTCGATGCGCTGGCCATCGAGCGCGGGATGGCCGGGATCTGCGCCGGTGTCGATAACGCCGATGCGCAGCCCCGCGCTGCAAGCAGACGTCTCCGGCGACCAGCCGATCATTTCCTGCCCGTAGCAGCGCGTACCCCGGCATGAGGGAAAAACGGCCCGGCCAATGTGTCCGGGCGGAGAATCAAGCCGGCTTCCGCAAACGCCTGCAAAACAGAATTGCGGACGGTAGAGATGATTGAGTTCGGAGATTTCCTGTGGGAGCTGCTGGCGGAGAAGTGTCAGTGCGGAAGGCGCGTCGAGGCCAGGCGGCGGACGCATCCGCGTTATCGTCAGGCCGAGTTCGGCGAGTATTTCGGTCGAATAGGGTGTAAAGCCGAGCGTTTGCGACTGGGCGAGGCCGGTTTCGCTGGGATTGAGCAGGATGACTTCGTCCGGAACATGGTCCGGACGCGGCGGCGGCGCAGCGCGGCCATCATCATCATCATCATCATCATCGTCATCGTCATGGTCATCGTCGCCTCCGTCATCGTCATCGTCATCGGCGAGAGCGATGAGATCGCCCGAATCGCCATGCCACGCGAATTGCGGCCCGGCGATCCAGAAGCCGGCTGCGAGCAGCGTGAACAGCAACGCTTTCGGAAAAACGCGAATCAGTCGCATAGGTTCAAACCGTCCCGGTCGAGAACAGGAACGCCACAGCGGCTATGGCCGGGCGCTCCCGTTCTGTCAGTCTTCACACAAGCCGGGGAAAGCCTGATGGTTCCCGGCTGCATCGCAATAAGTCTCAATCGTCGTCGTCATCGTTTCGGTAGCTGCGTTGATCCCGGTAACGGCGGTAGCGCGGGCCGTCATCGTCATCGTCGTCGTACCATCGTCTCTTTTGCCGATAGTGCCAGTCGTTGACGTCCTTGTGCCGGCGTATGATGATCCGCTTGCCTCCGTCGTCGTCATCGTCGTCGGCGAAGGCGGTGCTTGCCGCCAGTCCGCCGGTCAGCACGGTCGATGGCGCAAGGAGCGGAGCGGTAAAGACCAAGCCTGACGCGGCCATCGCAGCATAAACGAACCGTCTGGTCATGCGAGTCATATGAACTCCTTTCCTTTCGGACAGCGCCGTGTCAGGGCCGTCCTCGCTCCGACAACGGAAGGAACGGGGCTGTTATTCCCATCGATTGCGAGAATTTCCCGCGTGCAGGAATAATCGGGCAGGCGCCGCCGTTTTCAGAGCGAAACATGGGAGACCGGCGTGACGATCGACATTCGCGACGAGATCATCGCGGCTCTGCCCAGACTGCGCAAATTCGCTTTTGCGCTTACAGGCTGTCCGGACCGCGCCGAGGATCTCGTGCAGGACACATGCGTCAGGGCTCTCGACCGTGCGCATCAGTGGCAAGCCGGAACGCGCATGGATAGCTGGCTCTACCGTATCGCACAGAACCGCTGGATAGACATGATGCGTTCGCGCGCCAACAAGTCCGAGGCCAGGCTGGACGAGGCTCAACTGCCTGACGAACGATCCGCTTCTGTCTCGCCCGCAGGCCGTCACGAGCACAACGCCGTCCGCCGATCGGTCGCCGCCCTTCCGGCCGAGCAACGCGCCATCGTCGCGCTGGTCTGCGTCAATGGCTGCTCTTACCGCGAGGCCTCGGAGATCCTCGACATACCGATCGGAACGGTCATGAGCAGGCTGGCGCGAGCGCGCAAGACCATTCACCGCGATCTGTACGGCGAAGAAGCCGAACCGGAGAGGTCCGCATCATGACCGGAGCGCTGAGCGACGAAACCCTTATGGCCTATGCGGATGGCGAGCTCGACGACGCCGAACGCATCCGTGTCGGGAAAATTCTTGACGGCAATCCCGAAGCGCGGGCGAGGCTAAGGGTCTTCCAGACGACGGGGAACTCACTTGCGCCTGCGTTCGATCCGCCTGAGCGCCCGCTCCCGGCTGCACTGTCCGTTCCGGTCCGCGGCGATGCGCAATCCGAAGCGCGCGGAGGGATGTCCTCGTGGGCGGACCGGCTTCGCGACTGGCTCCATACTGTTTCGGCGCAGCAGGCAGCGCTTGCGGCGGCTGTGATCGCCCTGGCGTTCACGGGCGGGGCGCTCTGGCAGCGCACAATGCCTTCTGCTCCCGGAGAAGCTGCTTTGATGGCGGCTGAAGATGGCGGTTTCAGAGCGGCCGGCAGGCTCGCCGGCGTCCTCGAAACGGCTGGAAGCGATCCTTCAGGGCCTGAACACGCGGAGATTGCCGTTTTGCAGACCTTCCGCAATGCCGAAGGAGGGTATTGCCGCGAATACGTCTTGCGCGGGCCGGGCGAGGCTGGATATGCCGCCGGCGTCGCCTGCCGGCGTGCGGACGGCGCGTGGCGCATCGCCGTACATGCCGCTGAAGACGGTCCGGTCTCGCCGGAGAGCTATACGCCCGCCGGCGGCGGCACGCAGCGGATCGTCGACGGTTATGTGCACGATATCATGCAAGGCGCGCCGCTGGATGGCGAAGCCGAGCAAGAGGCGTTAAAGCGCGGCTGGCGCTGATCGTCTTCACATGATCGCCCTTGCGACGGCTGCGCGCAGTTCGTCGAGGCCGGTCTTCTTTTCCGCAGAGGTTGCGACAAGTTCGGGATATGCGGCCCCGTGCTTTCCGATCTCGGCCAGCGTGGCGGCGGATATGGCCTCCAGCTCATGCGCTTTCAGCTTGTCTGTCTTTGTCAGCACGATCTGGTAGGACACGGCCGACTTGTCCATTAGCGTCATCGCCTCGCGGTCGTTCGGCTTGACGCCGTGGCGGCTGTCGATCAGCAGAAAGACGCGCCGGAGTTGCGTGCGACCGCGCAGATAGTCGTAGACGAGCCGTTGCCAGTCCTTGACGAGCGATTTCGAGGCACGGGCGTATCCGTAGCCGGGCATGTCCACGATGTGAAGAATGTCCGCCAGCCTGAAATAGTTCAACTCGCGGGTGCGTCCGGGCGTATTCGATGTGCGGGCGAGCGCTTTCTGTCCGATCAGCGCATTGAGCAGACTCGACTTGCCTACATTGGACCGTCCCGCGAAAGCCACTTCCGGGATCGGGTCGTCCGGCAGCCCGGCGCTATTGACGACGCCCTTGATGAACACACAGGGCTGGCTGAACAGCCAGTGTGGATCGGCGGCCGCTTCCCGCCGCGTGGAATTGTCGGCTCCGGTTGTCATCCTTCGGCCCTGGCCGCCGCTTTCCCTGAGATCAGCTTTTGCTGGTGCTTCCGCTTCGCGCACCATTGGCGTTTTTCTTGAACCCCATGTTTTCGAGCAGGTTCACATCCACGCCCTGCCGGCGCATGATGAACCATTGCTGGAGAATGGACAGGAAGTTGTTCCAGGTCCAGTAGATCACGAGGCCGGCCGGGAACGTCGCCAAGAGAAAGGTGAACAGCACCGGCATCCAGGTGAAGATCTTCTGCTGGATAGGGTCCGCGGGAGCCGGATTCAGTTTCATCTGCACGAACATCGTGAAGCCCATCAGCAGCGGCCAGATGCCGATCATGAGGAATTCCGGCACGCTGTAGGGCAGAAGGCCGAACAGATTGAAGATGCTTGTCGGATCAGGCGCGGAGAGGTCCTGGATCCAGCCGAAGAACGGCGCGTGCCGGGCCTCGATCGTGACGTACAGCACCTTGTAGAGCGCGAAGAAGACCGGGATCTGTATCAGGATCGGAAGGCAGCCCGACATCGGGTTGACCTTCTCCTTCTTGTACAGCGCCATCATCTCCTGCTGCTGCTTCATCCGGTCGTCCTTGTAGCGATCGCGGATGCGCATCATGTCAGGCTGCAGCTTCTTCATCTTGCTCATCGATTCGTAGGACTTGTTCGCGAGCGGGAAGAAGACGAGCTTTATCAGAACTGTCACGACAAGAATCGCAACGCCGAAATTGCCAAATGTCCGGTTGAAGAAATCGAGCGCATAAAAGAGCGGCTTGGTGATGAAGTAGAACCATCCCCAGTCGATCATCAGCTCGAACTTGGCGATTCCGTAGCGCTCTTCATATCCGTCCACGAGCGACGTCTGCTTGGCACCGGCAAACAGTTTCGACGAAACGGACTGGCTTGCGCCCGGTTCGATCGTGACGGGCGCGCCTAGATAGTCGGCCTGGAAATCGTATCGCGTGACGCGGTTGAACGCGCGGAAGCTGGCATCGTATGGCGTCGCCTGATCCGGGATGAGCGTCGCCGCCCAGTACTTGTCGGTGATGCCGAGCCATCCGGAGGTGGCCTTGTAGTTATAGGTCTCGTCGATCAGATTGCTGTAGCTGAACTCTTGAAGACCTTCCTGGCCGAGATAACCGATTGGCCCTTCATGAAGGATGTAGAAGCCGGAGGTTAGCGGCTCGCCATGTCTTGAGACAAGCCCATAAGGGTAGATTGTGACAGCCTGCCCGGTCCTGTTCTCCACCTGCTGCTCGATGTTGAACATATAGTCCGCATCGACTGAAATGGTCCGGCGGAAAACGAGACCTTCGCCGTTGTCGTAAGTCAGCGTGACCGGATTATCAGGTGTAAGCGTTGTAGAGGTATCGGCAGTCCAGACGGTATCCGTGGTCGGAGCCTTCACGCCGGAGTTGGGCGGAACGGACCAGCCATGCTCGGCATAGAACGGCGCCTGTGTCCCGGACGGCGAAAGCAACGTGACCTGATTGCTGTCGCGCTTGACCGTTTCGCGGAATTTCTTCAGCACAATGTCATCGATCCGCGCGCCTTTGAGCGAGATCGAGCCGCGCAGGCTTGGCGTGTCGACGGGAATGCGGGCAGCCTCGGCGACAGCTGTCTCGCGTGCAGGCGGCTGAGCGGCGCCTCCCGGCACTGCCGGGGCTGTCGTCGCGGGAACAGGCGGGGCGCTGTCTCCCGTGGGGACGGGCGTGGTTCCCGGCTGCGATTCGGAGGCCTGCTGCTGCACGGTCTGATCGGCGCGCTGCTGCGGCGGCGGCTCGGGAGGCGGAAACATCGCCTGCCAGACAACCAGAATGACAACTGACAGCGCTATCGCGAGGATCAGATTGCGGTTATTTTCATCCATCATGCGTTTGTCCCAAGCCAGACGCGGACGAGCGCGCTGATTGCAGTCGTTCGGTGCGCCGTTGCGATGTCCGGGCGGATCGCTTGCGCGGTTCGCTCACCGGCGCGTCGGCATCGCGTTCGTGCGGCGGATGATTGACCTTGCTGAAGGCAAGCCGGAGCTCTTGTAGCAGATCGGAGAAGCGTTGGTGAAGGGCTTCATGCCGGCCGACGACGACATAATCGTAGCCGGGCAGGGCGTGGTCCGGCGCAAGCAGCCGCACCGCTTCCTTGAGGCGGCGTCTCGCACGGTTGCGTTTGACGGCGCCGGGACGTTTAGCCGCATCGCCCTGTCCCTTTGCGCGCAGCGCCTTGCTCGATACGGCGAAGCCGAATCGCGCGCGCCCGTCAGCGTGATCGGCTTGAGGAATCGCCTGCAAAAGAAAACCCTTCCCGGCCCATTTGCGGCCCCGGCGCACACGATCGAATTCTGCTCTGCGCCGGAGAGTCTCTAAACGCACAGCCGGTCCTTTCGCGGCGCCATTTAAACTGACAGCTTTTTGCGTCCCTTTGCGCGGCGGCGCGAAAGTACGCGCTGCCCCTGCTTCGTGGACATACGCACACGGAAGCCGTGACGGCGCTTGCGCTTCAGACCGCTCGGCCGGTAAGTGCGTTTCGTCATCGGTTGTCCTATGAGTGTATGCCGGCCCGTCCGGCCGCGCCGGCGGAACATCGGCTGAACCTGCCTTGAAATACTTATGCTGGATATAGGTGGCGGACAGGGGATAAGTCAAATATGAACGCCAGATTTATAGGCCTTGGGATGTGCCAAGGCGCAGATTTTTCGATTTTCGGCTCCAATCACGGCCGTTCACTTTGGCGGACGGCTTTTCACGTTGGCTTGAATTGGCCTTACGCAGGCCGCTGAGATGCGTATTGTACGGCTGGACAACAGAGACTTGGACCGTCGCACGAGGCGCCGCATGAACGATCGGGTGGAATTGGAGCCAGAGAGCAGGCCTCTCATCCTGAGACTATTGCCGCTGATGCTTATCGCGGGCGCCGCAGGACTGGTCTGGTGGTCCGGCCTGCTTGAATACGTATCGTTGCAGCAACTGGCAGAAAACCGCGAAACGCTCCGGGATCTGGTGTCCGGGCATCTCGTTCTTGCCCTGCTGACCTTCATGGTCGCCTACACTGCGGTGGTGGCGATGTCGCTTCCGGTCGCTGCGCCTCTAACGCTGACAGGCGGCTTTCTGTTCGGCGGTCTGACTGGGGGCATGGCCACCGTCGTCTCGGCCACGCTCGGCGCGGTCATCATTTTCCTGCTCGCACGAACTGCGCTGGCCGGAACTTTTGCACGCAAGGCCGGGCCGCTTCTCGGGAAATTCAGAGCGGGTTTTCAGGACAATGCGATAAGCTACCTGCTTTTTCTGCGGCTCGTCCCGCTCTTTCCGTTCTGGCTGGTGAACCTTGCGCCCGCACTGCTTGGCGTCAAGCTGCGCGACTTCGTCGTCGCCACATTTGTTGGCATCATTCCGGGCTCGTTCGCCTTCGCGCTGACGGGAGCCGGTCTGGACAGTGTGCTGGCGGCGCAAATATCGGCATTCAACCGGTGCCGGGCGCAAAGTCCTGAACCGGACGCCTGCGCCTTCGAACTCGATCCTTCTAGCCTTGTCACACCCGAGATGCTGGCCGCTTTCGCCGCGCTCGGCGTCGCTGCGCTGATTCCGGTTCTGGCCAGACGATTTTGGAAGAAGAAACCGGATATGGCCTGATATACCGGAGCGGAACAATCGGGGGATGACGATGGCGGAGATACTTAAACCGGACATATGCGTGATCGGGGCCGGCTCGGGCGGCCTTTCCGTCGCCGCCGGTGCGGCGCAGATCGGCGCGGACGTCGTGCTGCTCGAAAAGCACAAGATGGGCGGAGACTGCCTGAATTACGGCTGTGTGCCGTCCAAGGCGCTGCTCGCGGCGGCGAAGCGCGCGCAGGCCATGCGCGGCGCGGGGCCTTTCGGGATCAGGCCGGTCGAGCCCGAGATAGACCACCGCGCAGTTCTTGCGCATGTTCAGGAGGTGATCGC
Organism: uncultured Hyphomicrobiaceae bacterium; assembly: GCA_964407075.1. Classification (GTDB taxonomy): domain Bacteria; phylum Pseudomonadota; class Alphaproteobacteria; order Rhizobiales; family Rhodomicrobiaceae; genus JAHQVI01. The sequence continues at coordinate 2,825 of CAYOUE010000093.1, read as the reverse complement.
CGCGATCGAGCCGAACGATTCCGTCGAGCGGTTCACCGGACTGGGCGTCAGGGTCATCCTCGCCGAAGGCCGCTTCAAGGACCGCACGACAGTGGTTGCGGGCGATGTGGAGATCAAGGCGCGGCGCTTCGTGATCGCGACCGGCTCCCAGCCCTCCGTGCCACCGATACCCGGCCTCGACACCGTGCCCTATTTCACCAATGAGACGATTTTCGATGCGCCCGGCTTTCTGGAGCATCTCATCATTATCGGCGGTGGGCCGATCGGGCTGGAAATGGCGCAGGCGCATCGCCGGCTTGGCAGCGAAGTGACGGTAATCGAGGCGGCAACGCCGCTCGCCAAGGAGGATGAGGAATTACGCTATATCGTCCTCAACCGGCTCGCGGAAGAGGGCGTCCGCATTCTCGACAAGGCGAGGCTTGAGCTTGCGGAACCTTTTGCCGGCGGCATCCGTGTCACTTTCGCCAAGGACGGACAGTCCTTTTCCCTGGACGGCTCGCATCTCATGGTCGCGACCGGCCGCAAGCCCGCAGTCGAGGGGCTGAATCTGGAAGCGGCGGCCGTGAGATACGAAAAAAGCGGGATTGTCGTGAACGCCGGCCTCAAAACCACCAACCACCGGATCTACGCCATAGGCGACGTGACGGGCGGCCCGCAATTCACGCATGTCGCGGGGTATCACGCCTCGGTCGTGGTGAAGAACGCGATCTTCCGCCTGCCGTCCAAAGCGGATCATTCGGCGATTCCATGGGTGACGTTCACCGATCCCGAGCTAGCCCATGTCGGCCTTACCGAAGCCGCCGCCAGAGCCAAGCATGGCGACCGCATCAATGTCCTGCGCTGGCCCTACAGCGAAAACGACCGCGCCCAGGCCGAGCGCCGGACCGAAGGTTTCGTCAAGGTCATCACCAGCCGGAAGGGCAGGATTCTTGGCGCAAGCATGGTCGGGAGCCATGCGGGAGAGCTGATACAGTTCTGGAGCCTTGCGATGCAGAAAAAGATCAATATCAGCGCCGTGGCCAGCTATGTTGCGCCCTATCCGACGATGATGGAGATTAACAAACGCGCAGCCATTACCTATTTTCTTCCCAAGCTGACCAGCCCGATGGTGAAAAGAATCGTTGGTTGGCTCAAGAAGCTGAGTTAAAAAAACTGACAGGCCTCAAAGAGTTGATCGGAATTGGCATTTCTCACAAACGGATCCGCGCAGGATCCTGAGAGCGCGAAGGCTGAACCAGGCGGAAGCGCTGCGAGCAAACGCGGAACGCTTCGCTTCGGCCTGTCCTCCAAACTTCTGATTCTGACGGTCATATTCGTGATGTTCGCGGAGGTGCTGATCTTCGTGCCCTCCGTCGCCAATTATCGCAAGAACTGGCTCATGGAGCGTCTTGCAGCCGGACAGGTCGCGGCTCTGGCGGCGCAGGCTTCTTCCGACGAGAGCGTGCCGGAGTTGCTGGGCGAGCAGCTTCTCGCACGCTCGATGATTCACAGTCTGACCGTGAATGACGGAGGCGCGCGCCGGATCATCACGAGAAACGAAGTGCCCGGCATGGTGGACGCCCATTTCGACCTCGAAAAGGACGGCGTCTTCTCTCTGATCGGCGATGCGCTTTATGTCTTCGTGTCGCCTCGCGACAGGCTGATCCGCGTCATGGGCAAGCCGGAACTCTCCGAAAGCATGATCGAGATCGTCCTGACGGAGCGACCGCTGAAACAGGCGATCTATGGCTACGCCTTCAACATCTTCGCACTGTCCGTGGTCATTTCGCTCATTTCGGCCTTGCTGGTCTATCTTACCCTGAACTGGTTTCTGGTGCGGCCGGTTTCGCGCCTGACGTGGAACATGGTCAGATTCCGCGAGAACCCCGAGGACTCGAGCCGCGTGATTCAGCCTTCCGCGCGTTCCGACGAGATCGGTATGGCGGAAGCGGAACTGGCTGCGATGCAGAACGAACTGGTCAACATGCTCCGCCAGAAGAACCGTCTGGCAAGCCTCGGCCTCGCCGTCAGCAAGATCAACCACGATCTGCGCAACATGCTGTCCAGCGCGCAGCTTATCTCGGACCGGTTGAGCTCGAGCGCCGACCCGATGGTGCAGAAATTCGCGCCCAAGCTCATTGCCTCCATGGACCGCGCCATCGCGCTGTGCTCGGAGACCCTTCGCTACGGCCGTGCGGAGGAAGCGCCGCCGCAACGCCACCGTTTTCTGCTGGCGCCGCTGCTGGAGGAACTGGGCGAGAGTCTTGCGCTCCCCACACATGAACGCATCATATGGCGCGTGGACGCCGACCCCGCTCTGGAAGTTGACGCCGACCGCAACCAGCTCTATCGCATCCTGCACAATCTCGTCCGCAACGCCACGCAGGCCGTGGAGCAATGGTCAAGTCACGCGCAGCCGGAAATCGTTGTGCAGGCGATACAGGCAGGCGAGCATATCCTGATCGCCGTGCGCGACAACGGCCCTGGCGTTCCGGAGCGCGCCAGGGAGAACCTGTTCAAGGCGTTTCAGGGATCCATGCGCGTAGGCGGGACAGGCCTCGGCCTTGCTATCGCAGCGGAGTTGACCAAAGCGCATGGCGGCGAGATCTGGCTGGAAGATACTGAAATCGGGGCCGCCTTCTGCATCAGACTGCCGAACAAGGCGGGACGTCTGGCCGGGCCGCAGCGCGGACAGAATGCGGCGACCGGCGCAGGGATACTTGCGTTCCGCCGCTCAAAACATTAGAAGTGAGTGGCCGTCGATCCTGCGCCTGCCGAAGGCTAAGGTTCACGGCGTTTCTTTCAGGCACCGGTAGCTCAGCTGGATAGAGCACCAGACTACGAAT
>CAYOUE010000092.1:0-12968 GCA_964407075.1 uncultured Hyphomicrobiaceae bacterium | reverse complement strand
CCTTCGCGAACAGAGACTAACCTCAAAATGGGGGCATCTACGGGGAGCACGTCAAAAACAGTCTCGCTAATCCCGCAGCAACTCGTTGATCGACGTCTTCGAGCGGGTCTGCTCGTCGACGCGCTTGACGATCACGGCGCAATATAGCGACGGGCCCGGCTCGCCGTTCGGGAGCGGCTTGCCCGGCATTGCACCCGGCACGACGACGGAGTAGGGCGGAACCTTGCCGCGGAAGATCTCGCCCGTGGTTCGGTCCACGATCTTCGTCGACTGGCCGATATAGACGCCCATCGACAGGACCGAGCCTTCGCCGACGATCACGCCTTCGGCGACTTCGGCCCGCGCGCCGATGAAGCAATTATCCTCGATGATGACCGGGTTTGCCTGAAGCGGCTCCAGTACGCCGCCGATCCCCGCGCCGCCCGAGATATGCACATTCTTGCCGATCTGCGCGCATGAGCCGACCGTCGCCCATGTATCGACCATCGTGCCGCTGTCCACATATGCCCCGAGATTGACGAAGCTCGGCATCAGCACGACGCCCGATGCGATATAGGCCGAGTGCCGCACGACGCAGTTCGGCACGGCGCGGAAACCGGCCGTCCGCCATTCGCCATCGCCCCAGCCCGCGAATTTCGAGGGCACCTTGTCCCACCATGTCGCGCCGCCGGGACCGCCGGAAATCGGCGTCATGTCGTTAAGCCGGAAGGACAGCAGCACCGCCTTTTTCAGCCATTCGTTGACGACCCATTCGCCGTCCCGTTTCTCAGCGACGCGCGCCTCGCCCCTGTCGAGCATGGCGAGCGCAGCCTCCACGGCATCCCGGATTTCGCCTGTGGTCTTGGCATTGACGCTGTCGCGCGCCTCGAACGCGGCTTCGATGACGGATTTGAGCTGTTCGGCCATGGCATTTCCCTGCGCTGCGGTTTCAGCCTTTGATGGAGCGTATGGTGAGGGAATTGTCAATCTTGGACGGGTTAGCCGTGAGAAGGCGGGGTTTGCTATTTATAGGCTGGGCAGCAACGCGGCCGTTGTTATGGCTAGATCGCATTCGAGTCGCACGAACTGACAAAGCGGTCGAACGTCATCTGTCTTTTTGCGGCGTCCAGCTCTATTCGCCCTGTCAGCATTTCCAATTGCGCTAATTTTTCAGACCACCATATCCAGATGTTCCATAGCGTGCGGACGGCGTCCTTTGCGCTGCCTTCGAAAAAGAGGAAGCCGCAGTTCCGGGCATCTGGATCATCTTCCGGTCGTTGATACCGGCTGGACCAGACAGGCGAGACGTGATGTGTTACGCCGAAGTCATATACTTTCAGCGTCTTGTCTCGCGATGTTTTTAGCTGCTGAAAGAGCGGATCGGTCTTCCATGAAGACCAAGCCTTTTCCATAAAGTCGGCGACTTCAGAATCGTTCGCCCCGTCAACTTCTTTCAGTACGTGGCCGATGCCACGTAAGATTGCGACCGCCGCAACCCAAGGCACACGCCAGTTTGCCTTCGGATTGTCTACCGCATCTTGAAGCTGAATTAGCGCCGAATGGGCATCACCGAACAACTGACGGGCAAATAGCGGGTCTTTCTTAGCTGTCATATTGCCCTTCTATTTCTTACGACTTGGCTTCGAGGTTTGCTTCTTGGCCGATGTCCAGCGTCCGGTTCGCGCTTCGCCCTTGGGCGAGAACGGTTCGCCGCCGCGTACTACGCTCTTTTCAGATTTTGCACCGCTTGCTCGCGTTACATAAACGCCGGAACTTGCTGCCCTTGGCATCTGCTTTCCGCTACGCGCGACAGTGTGAGTGCGTTCATGTATAGATTCGCGCAATGCCTCATTGACCTTCGTCTGCCAGCCGGGCCCCATGGCGCGGAAGTGTTCAACGACCTCGCGGTCAAGGCGCAAGTAAACAGGTTCCTTCGTCGGCTTCTTTTGCGGGCCGCGCCCCTTCGCCAGCTTTTCGAACAGGGCGGGTTTCAGCACTTCTCGCGCCGGTTTCATCCGGGCAAGTTCGTCGTCAGTGAGTTCCGGCGAATCCACAGCATCCCATGCGTCCTGATCAATATGCTTAGGTTTGCTGTTCATACGCTTCTACCTCACGCTTGTTTGCCCGTCGCAGGCTGATGACACGAATGGCATCTTCACGTTCTGTGAATATCAGGACGTGCAGGCGATCGCCGATTAAGCCGAGTGCCTTCATCCGTAGCTCGCCATAGTCTTCGCGATCATCAACAATGATCTGCGCCGTGCTCCAATCAAAATCTCCCACGCGCTCGAACGCAACGCCATGCTTGGCGAGATTGGCGGCGGCTTTGTCATCGTCCCATTCAAACATAATGTATTTCGTATATACAAAAAAGTGGTTGATGCGACTTTTTTAATCGAGGACTCACAACGTATTCCCGAACGGCTGTGAGGATTGATCCAAGGCCGAATCGCCAGCAATGCTACGACTCTGACATCAACAGGCGCGGGAGATCAGATCAATGACTGACATGCAGGCCGTGGAAGGCATACTCGAACGCGCGCGACAGGCGGCAGTCGAGTATTACGACATGACCGGCAAACCGCTCGGCATCACGGGTGAAATGGGCGAGTATCTGGCTGCAAAGATTCTCGATCTCGAACTGGCAGATGCACGGGAACCCGGCTATGACGCGATCGACAAGAACGGGAGGAAGATTCAGATCAAGGCCCGCTGCATCCCGGAACACAAAAGAATCGTCGGCCAGCGTGTTGGCGGAATCAAACTGGATCATGAATGGGATAGCGTTGTGCTCGTCATGATGAACGAGCGTTTCGAGGCATTGCGTATATACGAAGCCGATCGAGCACAGATAGAAGCGGCGATAATGAAGCCCGGCAGCAAATCAAGAAATGAACGCGGTGCTCTGGCTATTACGAAATTCAAAAGCATCGGACGCCAAGTCTGGCCGCTGTAATGCGTCAAGCTTTAGCCTGCATGGTTACAGCAACGAACTTCGTCGCAACGACTGCATTGAATACGGTTCGACATTTCCCGGCGCTCAATTAAGCCTTCGCCGCGAAGTTGACGCCCGCTGCCGTTCACAGCATTCGGGCCGAGATGCAGCTTATCTTCGATGCATTCATCGCAAAGCCACATGCCACGATTGCCGCAAAGATATTTGAGCATTTCCTCTTTCTTATTCAACGCTACGCCGCACCCTTCCATTTCAACGGCTTAACATCAACACGGGCTTCACGTTCCGCCGTCCACAGATCATGCTGCATCTGCAAGGCCAGCCAGAAGCGTGCGCCATTTCCGAGCGCCCGGCCAAGCCGTAGCGCAATGTCGAGCGTCACGGGCTGCTCTTCGTTGAGCAGCTTGTAAAGCGTGTTCCGGCTGATCCCGAGATGCTGTGCAAGCTTCGCTTTCGGCATATCAAGTTCGGGCAGCACGTCTTCGCGCAAAATCTCACCCGGATGCGCGGGCTTGAAGGCCGGTCCCTTCGTGACTTGCTGTTCAGTCGCCATGATAATCTTCCTGTCTTGCGCGAATGACATGCTCGCCATCCCATTCGAAGACGAGCCGCCAGTTCGCACGGATCGTCACGGCATATTGGCCGTCACGGTCGCCTTTCAGAGCGTGATAGTGATTCCCGGGTACGTCCATTTCATCGGGATGGCAGATTGCATTCAATGCTGTCAGAAGACGCCTGATTTTCGGCAACGACTTCGGATCGATGCCCTTCGCCCTGCCGTCTTCCCAAAGCCGTTTGAGCGCGCCATCCGAGAAGCTTTTTATCATGTCCGACACTGTCACCTTTTGAATGACATGTCAATTGAAAGGTGACATCTGGTCGTGTTCGCGCAAAGCAATTCTCGATTGCCGGATTGTTGCTGTGCATGAAATAGCAGGAGGCGTGCGCGGCTTAAAGCCTTGCGCGGCGTTCGCCTTGCCGGCTCCCGTCCGCTGGCCAACAATGCCTGCTTGGCATCTTCAATTCTATTCGTCCTTGCCGCTCTCGGCCTTTGCCGCAATCTCCGCCAGCGTCTCCTCCAGAAAACCGCGCAGGTCGGCGGTGAAATGATGGACATGCGGCGGGAGGGCGCGCCACTCCGCGATCCTGCTTCTGCGACGGGTGGTCGTCATGGGCCGAATGCACGAGCACCGTCGCCATGCCGAGGGCGTGCGGGGCTTCGAGATTGTGCGGGATGTCCTCGAACATGGCGCTCGCGCGCGGCTCCACCCCATGCGCCTTCAGGAAGCGGTCATAGGCGTCCGCAGCGGGCTTTGGCACATAGTCTCCGGCGACGATGTCGAAGATGTCCTCGAAATGATGCAGCACGCCGAGCTTGGCGGCGACCCGCTCGGCATGGCGGCGCGAGCCGTTCGTAAAGATGTATTTCCGGCCAGGCAGCCGTTCGATGACCGCACCCAGTTCCGGCGCTTCCGGCACGGCGGCGAGGTCGATGTCATGGACATAGTCTAGAAAGCGCTGCGGCGGCAGCCTGTGCTCGGCCATCAGCCCGGCAAGCGTCGTGCCGTAGCGGTAATAATAGTCCTTCTGGATGCGCCTCGCCTCCGCCCGGTCCACGCCGAGCAGTTCCGAGATGAACGCGCCCATGCGCTGATCGACCTGCGCGAAAAGGTTGCATTCGGCCGGGTAGAGCGTGTTGTCGAGATCGAAAACCCAGGTATCGACAAGGGTGAAGGCCGTTTTAGGCGCATGGTTCACAATAAACTCCATAACCGGAAAGGTAGGCGCGCAAGCCCCGGCTGTCATCCGCTTTTCATCAAAGCGCGGCACGACTGTCACAAGTGGCTTGCGCGGCGCGTCTCCCGTGAGCCGGTTCGCCATAAATGTCTTGTTCAGCATGAATGGATTTGTCTAGTCTTGGAACGGCTAAGAAACGAACGGAAATAATCCTTGTTGAGACGCAAAGAGGGTATGGGAACCATGACCGGAAGCTACCAGGCGCTGAAATCGGGCGGAATGGCGGCGTTGATCTGCGCCGGCCTGCTTTTCGGAACGAGCATTGGCGCGCAGGCGCAGAACGGACGCCTTCAGTGCCCGGACGGCGAGACCTGGGAGGTCGACAAGGCGGCGCTTAAACAGGTCGTCGACAACCTGCCCGGCTATATGAGCCAGCGCGAACCGGTTCTCCTCAATCTTCAGGCTTTGGGGGCGAAAAGCGGCGAGTTGCTCATCACCTTTACCAGAAGGAATCTGCAGTGCATTGCTGACGCTTACCGTAACGATCTCGCCGGAGACGGTACGGTTGCGATATGCAAGCGGCCGAATTGCTAGGGCGGGAGACATTCATGAACCAGACTTTTCAGCCGTCGAATTTCACCAAGGGCACGATCCTCGTAGCGATCGTCGGCCTCATGTTCACAGCCGCCCAACTCTGGGAGAGCAACCGGCAGAGCCGGACCCAGGCGGCCATTGCCTTCATATCGCTGCACAATAACGAGCGGCTTTACGATGCGCGCAAGCAGCTCTTCGATCTCGAAGCGGAGATCGTGAACCGGCTGCGGACCGATCAGATCGACGTATCGGCCTTCCCGCAGCAGACGATCGAACGGCTTCTGCGCGATTACCGCTTCGCGCAGGTCAATAATGACGAACTGTTCGATTTCCGCGGCATGTCGCTCGTTCAGCTTTACGACGCAACCGCACGCTGCATGGATCGGGGTCTGTGCAAATACGACATCACCGACCACCATTTCCGCGATATGGCGCGAAAGGTGCTGGTGTCCTACCGCTCGGTCATCCCGACCTGGCGCGTCGTTTATGACATCCGCGATCTGGGTGAGGACGCTTGCCGGCTTGCCGAAGGTGAAATACCCCAGAACAGCCTTATCGAGTCCTCGATTGAGCTGATCGGCGCTTCAAACTCCCAGGCGCAGGCCGATCCTGCAGGCTGTCAACTGCTCAACGGCGAATCCGGGTAGAGCCGGCTGCGGTTATGCCGCTCGTGCTGATGACACCGCTGTCCGGAAGCGGGCATTCGCGGTTCAAGCCGCATCGTCTTCGTGACGCGGGCCGCATGATCGTCCCGTACAGTCTTATCGGCTGTGCAAGCATCGGGATCCGCAATGCCGCCAACCGCTATTTGCGGCTGGACTGCCCCGCCATCGCCTTCCGCAGCTTGTCCATGTCCTTGGCGACGGCCTTCTCGGTGAGCGCCTCCATATGCCGGTAACTGGCTAGCACCATTTCGCCCGTCGGCGTCAGCTTGGCGCCGCCATGCGCGGAGCCTCCGCGGCTCGTTTCGACGAGCGGCTCCTTGAAGCAGGCGTTCATCGTTTCGACCAGCATCCATGCGCGCTTGTAGCTCATGCCCATGCGCCGTCCCGTGGCCGCAATGGAGCCGGTTTCCCTGATGCCTTGAAGGACGTCCGCTTTTCCCGGACCGATGGCCACATCGGGGCCAAGGACCACCCGTAGCCTCATCCCGATCTTTTTCTCCGCATTCATACCGCTTGCATACCGGCTGGCCGGGCGGATGTCATGAAAATACGGCTCCGCCTGCGATCTCCAGAGGGCGTTTTGCAGCCAGCGCTTCGCAGCTGCACCTAATCCTTTTCGATCAGCGTGCCCGCGCCATGCCGGGTGAAAAGCTCGGTCAGAACGGCGTGCGGAACCTTGCCGTTGATGATGACGACGCCTTCGACGCCGGCCTCCACCACGTCGATGCAGCCGTGAATCTTCGGGATCATTCCGCCCGAGATCGTCCCGTCCGCGATCAGCGCGCGCGCTTCCGAGACAGTCAGTTTCGGAATCAGCCGCCCTTGCCTGTCAAGCACGCCGACGACGTCGGTCAGCAGCAGGAGACGTTTCGCCTTCATCTCCCTGGCGAGCGCGGAGGCGAATGTGTCGGCGTTGATGTTGTAGGTCTTGCCGTCGCGCGAGACCCCGAGCGGGGCGACGACAGGGATCAGGTCGCCGCTCGTGATGACGTCCACGATGCGCGGGTTGACCTCGACCGGCTCTCCGACGAAGCCGAGATCGATGACGCGTTCGATATTCGATTCCGGATCGCGCACGCGCCGCTCCAGCTTCTTGGCGATCAGCAGGTTGGCGTCCTTGCCCGAAATGCCGCAGGCGCGTCCACCGGCGGCGTTGATCGCGGCGACGATCTGCTTGTTGATCGAGCCGGCCAGCACCATCTCGACGATTTCGACGGTCGCCTCGTCGGTCACGCGAAGGCCATCGGCGAATTCGCTCTTGATCTGCAGCTTCTCCAGCAGCCGGCCGATCTGCGGTCCGCCGCCATGCACCACAATCGGCTTGACGCCGGACTGCTCCAGCAGCGTGATGTCGCGGGCGAAACAGGACGCAAGCTCGGCGTCCCCCATGGCGTGCCCGCCATATTTCACCACTACGACAGCCTGGTCGTAACGCTGCATGTAGGGCAGCGCCTCGGACAGGATGACAGCGTGCATATGCGGGGAAACCGGGTCCTCCGGCGCGTCGTCGGGATGTCCCATGTCTCTGCTCTTTCCGCCTGGATCGCGATGCCGTCCAACCCGGCCGGTCCGAAGGCATGACGCTAAACCATACCGATAATCCGGATCGTGACGATTACGGGGAGAACCGGACGACGCTTCTCCTCGACCCTATCCGGCGTCTGCCGCTTTTTATAGCGCTTTCGCCTCGGTCACAAATGAATTGCGCCGCGTGCGATTGTGGCCCTAAAGACCTTTCACGGCGCCGTGAATTCGGTTAATGGAACGGAGCGGGTATTCACGAGCGTTTTCCATACCGGAGGTTGGCGTGGCCGAGACATCGGGGTTCCAGACCGATTTGCCTCAATCGGCCTATCTGTCCCTGTCGATAGAGCGCGCCATTTCAATGGCGAAGCAGCGTTCTCACCGCTACGTCACTCTGGAGCATCTGCTTTTCGCACTGATGGACGACCCCGCGGCGAAGGAGATCCTCGAAGGCCTTCGCGCCGATATCTCCGGAATCCGCGGCAACATCTCCGAGACGGTCAACCGTGGCCTGACTGCGCTCTACACGCCGGGCGAGTTCGATCTTCACGCCAGCTACAAGGTCGAGCGCGTGCTCCAGACCGCTTCCGACGACGCGGATCGGTTGAATTGCGAGGAACTCGATGCCGCTTTCGTGATCGCCGCGCTCGTGCGCGAGACCGATAATTACGCAACCGGCATCCTGAAACGCAATGGCGTGGCCTATGGCAGCGCGGTCTCCTGGCTCTACGCCAATCGCGGCGCGACTTCTCCGCCTTCGCGAAAGCAGAGCCGCCAATCCGCCGAGATCGACGGCAGCGCCGGCGCGCCGCCGATGGACCAACCCGAGCCTTCTCCCGCTCCGCGGGTGCCTGCATCATCGGCCCCGGTGCGCGCGCCAGCCGCCGCCGCTCCGGCGCGGGAGCGTTACGCCGCGTCTCCGGTTTCCGCCGAAGCGGGCGAAGCACTGCCGTCAGGCAAAGATGAGCATGGCAAATCTGAACCCGGCGGCCATGCGCAGGGCGAACTGATAGAACTCGAATATAAGGTCGGCGCGGATAGCCCGCCGCCTCCGCTTCCCGAGAAGTTCGGTCCGGTGCGCCAGCCCCTTGGCGAGGACGCGCCGCAGGTTCGCGGACCGGGGCAGACTGTGCCGCGGGGCCGTGGCCGTAGCGGCAGGATCGACGTTACATCCGAAGAGCTTTCGGCCCCGCCTCCCGGAGCGCAGGCCCGGGGGCGGCCTGCGCCGGCTGCGAACGGCAAATATTCCGGCTATCGCGGCGGAGACGCCGGGCCGCCGGCGCCGCCTCGCGCTCCCGCGGCTGCCGAAGCTCAGGCTGAGCCGCCGGTTCCGCCCGTCAGCCGCCTTGACGAGATGCGCCTCGGCAAGGCCCGTGCGCCTCAGCTTCCAGTCCCGGTCCCGGCTCCCCGGCAGAAGAAGGCCGCGCCCGCTAAATCCAGACGCGCGCGCTCGGGCGACGCGCAGCAGAAGCGTCAGCGCCGCCCCTTGCGCCCGCATGAGGCGCTTCTGGGGCGCGTCGTGGAGAACATACCGCGCAGGATGCGGGCCGCGGTGCGCGAGCGGATCGAGGTGCGCATTTCGCGGGAGGACACGAACAACCTGCTGCGCGGCCTCGAAGGCCGGGGCGCGCCCGTCGCCCATGAGGCCCTGATTACGCAGACCATGAGCGTCGCCCTGCGCGCGCCGGACGGCGGATTTACCATCGAGCCGCTGAGCCCGGAAACGCAGTGGATCTTCGACCGTCCGGACGAAGCCGAACTTTACGGCCGCTGGCGCTGGGTCGTCACCCCGCACAAGTCCGGACAGCGCAGGCTTCAGCTTCTGATCGCCTCGCGCAGCATCGGCCCGAACGGCATCGCCGGAGACACCGCTCTGCCGGACCAGACGATCACCGTGCATGTCCGCACGAATTACTGGCTCACGATGGCGCGCGCTGCACAGTGGATCGCCGCAATGGTGGTTGGCGGCGTGCTCACCGAACTCGCGATGGTCGGCACGCGCTTTTTCGGCCTCTGATCCCAGCGCCTTGCATGAATGGATAGGCAGTTGGTCAAGCCCGCGTTTCCCTATTCCAGCTTCAGGCCGGGGATGCGCCGCATCGAGGTTACGTTCCCATGCGTCGCCGAGATGCGTTCGACGGCGCTGGCAATGGTTTCCGAGACGACTTCCATCTGATGCCCGCTTGCGTGAACGATCGTGCTTGGCGACTGCGCAATGCCGACATGTCCGCGCCAGAAGATCAGGTCGCCGCGCTTGATCTGTCCCGTCTCGTTGCCGGGCAGCTTCTCGCCGATCTCGGCCTCCTGCATGTCTGTGTCGCGCGGGCAGACGATTCCCATTCCCTGCAGGCCGAGTTGCACCAGGCCGGAGCAGTCTATCCCGATGCTTGAACGTCCGCCCCAGAGATAGGGCGCGCCGATCAGGGCCTCGGCGAGCGTAACGAAATCCCTGGCTTTCTCCTTCATCGGCTTCAGGTGGCCTGCGAAGACGAACCCGCCCCGCGAGAGTTCGGCGAACCGGCCCTCGCGGCCGATGACGGTGAGCTTGGAGCCGAAACTCAGCCGGGTGATAGGCGGGCGCTTCAGATCGGGCGCGGGATAGATGAAGGTTCCGCGCGCCGTCACCCAGTGGGTCGGCTCCTCGATGATCGCGGAGATGTTGTCGGCGGGCATGTAGCCGACATAGCCGTCATTTTCGAGCTGGACCCAAGCCCAGCCCTTGGCGATCTCGTAGACGGTGGCGAGTTCGCCATAGAGTGCCTGCGTCAGTTGCGGGGCGTCGAAGCGCGGCACGATCCGCACCGTAGCGATCGAGCCGACGATCTGGCGCAACTCCCCCGAAGCATAGCGCGGCGCGCGCACCTTGTCCTTCAGCGTTTCGGCGGCAAGGTCTTCGCGGAAGACGTGTCTACGCGGATCGAGTTTTGCGGGAGGTGCGTTCATGCCGACGGATATGCCCCCTTGAGCCATGCAAAGACTGCACGCGCCGCCTGCGGCTCGCCGCCTGCCGGTTTGCCGGGCTGCGCCTTCGCAACCCAGCCATAGATGTCGAAATGTGTAAAGCGCTTCGCCGATTTTACGAAGCGTTTCAGAAACAGCGCGGCGAGAATCGACCCTGCGAAAGGTCCGGCGCCAATGTTTCTGATGTCGGCGAGCCGCGATTTCAGCATGGCCTCGTATGGCGCCCAGAGCGGCATCGGCCAGACCGGATCGCCGATTTCCGCGCCGGTTTTCGCCAGAGCCTCGGCAAGCGCTGCGTCCGTCGAATAGACCGGAGGCAGATCGGGGCCGAGCGCGACGCGGGCCGAGCCGGTCAACGTGGCGAAGCTGAAGACATGGTCCGGCGCGTCCTCGTCGGCAAGCGAGAGCGCGTCGGCCAGCACCAGGCGGCCTTCGGCGTCGGTGTTGCCGATCTCGACGGTGTGGCCTGCGCGGCTTTTCAGAATATCGCCGGGACGGAAGGAATTGCCGGACACCGAATTCTCCACTGCCGCGATCAGGAGGCGCAGGCGCACCGGGAGCTTCGCGCCCATCACCATCGCAGCCAGCGCCAGCGCGGATGCCGAGCCGCCCATGTCCTTCTTCATCAGCGTCATGTAGTCGCCGGTCTTGATGTTCAGGCCGCCCGTATCGAAACAGACGCCCTTGCCGGCGAGCGTGATCTTCGGCGCGTCCTTGCGTCCCCAGGTCAGTTCGATCAGTCGCGGCGCGCGGGGGCTGGCGCGCCCGACGGCGTGGATGAGCGGGAAATTCTCGGTCAGCAGATCGTCTCCGGCGACGACACGGCAATCCGCGCCGAAATGCTCCGCGATGTCACGCGCGGCGGCTTCGAGTTCGTCCGGCCCCAGATCGTTGGCGGGCGTATTGATGAGATCGCGGGCGAGCCAGTTCGCTGCGGCGATACTGGCCGCCTCCTCCCGGTTCACGCCTTCGGGAAGGACGAGACGGCGCGGCTTGCGGGTTTGTTTCTCCTTGTATCTGTCGAAGGCATAATGCCCGAGCGCCCAGGCGACAGCGGCCAGCGCCGGATCGTCCGGCGCGGCGTCCAGGCGGTAATCCCCGCCGGGAAGCGCAGCGGCAAGCCCGCCTTCGAACAGCGCGCCTGCGTCTTCATCGCCGAGGCCGGCAAGAACGGCTTCGGGCGCGCGGTTCGCCGGCAGGAAGGCGTGCGATCCCCGCCTTGCCTCGAAGCCTGTCGCTTCGAGCCATGCGAGCTGGCCGGGCGTGAGCCAGTCCGGTTGCGCGCCTGCCCGCACAAGGTGAATTGCGCGCGCGTCCGGCGCGTCGGCGGCATCGGGAAAAAGTGCCTGAACCGCATCGAGAATTGTCTTATACGTCATTGGAGCCTTTATGCATTGTTGCGGCTGTGCGTTACGATAAGAGGCCGCTGGGTAATTATGGGGAGACAGACCTAGTGAGCGGAGACTACGAACTTGTCATCGGCAATAAGAACCTGTCCTCCTGGAGCCTGCGCCCGTGGCTGGTCATGAAATGTTTCGGCATTCCGTTTTCAGAGACCCTTATCGAGCTTCGCAAGCCGGACAGACATCTGGACATTCTCAGACATTCGCCGGCCGGAAAAGTGCCGATACTGAAACACGGCAGCCTCCTCGTCTGGGAAAGCCTCGCGATCATTGAATATATCGCGGACCGGCATCGGGACAAGCCTGTCTGGCCGGAGCCCGCCGAAATGCGGGCCGTTGCCCGCTCCGCCGCCGCAGAAATGCATTCCGGATTCTATCATCTGCGCACAGAATTCCCGATGTATTTCGTAGAGATTCACGAAGGCGTCGTCCCAAGCGAGAAGGCCCGCGCGGACATGCAGCGCATCGTGGATCTGTGGCGCGACTGCCTCGCCCGATTCGGCGGCGATGGCGGGTTTCTGTTCGGAGACTTCAGCGCGGCGGACGCCATGTTCGCCCCCGTCGCCAGCCGCTTCACGACCTACCGCATCGACCTTGCGCAGTTCGGCGACGATGGAGCTGCTGCGCGCTACCGCGATCGCATGATGGCGCTGCCGGAGATGCTGGCCTGGGCGGATGGCGCGCGCGCCGAGGGCTGACCGTATCGGCCACGTTGTTTCCACTTATATTCAGAGCCTGCGAATCGCATCCTAGTCATATTCGGTTTTTGGGATTTGACGGGATGGGGACCGGTTTCCGGCTTTGCAGTTTCATCGTGCTGCTGACGCAGTGCCTGGCCGCCTGCGACATGGATCCGGGGCGCTACGGCTCCGGTTCGCGGCTGCAGGATTCCGCATTCGCCGGTCAAGAAGACGCGGCGTCTCCGGACGCTGCCTTGCGCCTTGCCCATTCGCTGCAGGCGTCTGGCGCGTCCGAGCAGGCGCTTGCGGTCCTTGCTTCCGCCCATGCGCGCCATCCGGGCAACGCGGCGATATTGTCTGCTTACGGTCGGCAGGCCGCGCTTGCAGGCCGTGACGCGTTGGCGGCGGAGTTGCTCGCAAAGGCGGTCGCCGCCGATCCGGCCGACTGGCGGGCGCTGTCGGCGCAGGG
>CAYOUE010000091.1:12825-13130 GCA_964407075.1 uncultured Hyphomicrobiaceae bacterium | reverse complement strand
CCTGCGCCCCCGCGACCGCAACATCGCGATGGTGTTCCAGAGCTATGCGCTCTATCCCTATCTGACCGTCTTCGAGAATATCGCTTTCGGTCTTCGCGCCCGGAAGGTGAAGGACGCCGAAGTCCGCGTGCGCGTCAGGCAGGCGGCGGAGATGCTCGGCATCGAAAACTATCTCCAGCGCTACCCGCGCGAGTTGTCGGGCGGCCAGCGTCAGCGCGTCGCCATCGGCCGCGCAGTGGTGCGCGACGCCCGCGTTTTCCTGTTCGACGAGCCGCTCTCCAATCTCGACGCCCAGCTCCGAGACG
>CAYOUE010000091.1:0-12815 GCA_964407075.1 uncultured Hyphomicrobiaceae bacterium | reverse complement strand
CAAGCGCCTGCATCAGGAGATCGGCAAGACCACCATCTACGTCACGCACGATCAGATCGAGGCCATGACGCTCGCCGACCGGATCGTACTGATCCGCGAAGGAGAAATCGAGCAGCAGGGTGCGCCGCTCGATCTGTTCGAGCGTCCGGCCACGCAGTTCGTCGCCGGATTTCTCGGCTCGCCGCCGATGAATTTCATCAACTGCCGCCTGACTGAGAAGAACGGCGCAACTGCCGCCGCATTCGGAGACGGGCGCATCCTGAAAACCGATCCGTCGAGGGCTGCGGTCCTGAAGCCCTGGATCGGGCGCGATCTGATCCTTGGCCTTCGTCCGGAACATATCAGCCGCAAGGCGCAGGGTGCGGAGCCGCGGCCCGGAGAAGACAGCATCGAGGTCCTCATCGACCTTGTGCAACCGACCGGCACCCGGACTTATGCGCAATTCCGTCTTGGCGAAACCGAGGTCACGGCAGAATTGCCTTCGCACTCGGTTGAGCGGCCGGGCGAGAAAATAGGCCTTCTCGTCGATATGAGCCGGGCGATCCTGATCGACCCTGCAACGCGCAACGTGATCGGCGCAGCGCATGACGGCGCTGCGCCGGAAATCAGGGAGGTTTCCATGACGCCAACGAACGCGATCAGGCTATTCGGGACGGAGGAACCTGCGGTCGAGGCGCGCAAGCTGACCGCCGGCCCGCTGGAGGCCAGTCTGGAAGCGGGCAATCTGCGCTATGTGAAGATCGGCGGTAATGAGGCGATCCGCGCCGTCGCTTTCATCGTGCGCGATCGCAACTGGGGCACCTACAATCCAGAAATTTCCAATCTGAAGGTCGACGAAAGCGACAGCGGCTTCAGGGTCAGCTATGACGCCGTCTGCCGCGACGCGGCCCAGCGCTTCCGATACAGCGCCGAGATCACCGGCAGCGCGGACGGCGCGCTGACCTTTGCGGCGGAAGGCGAAGCGCTCACCAATTTCCTGACCAACCGTACCGGCTTCGTCGTCCTGCACGGCCTCGAAGGCGTGAGCGGCGCGCCGGTCAGGGTGGAACACACGGACGGGCGGATTGCAGAGAGCCGCTTTCCCGAGCTGATCGACCCCGATTGCCCGTTCCGGGATGTGCGCGCTCTGACTCATGAAGCCGCCCCCGGCGTGACCGTCACATGCCGCATGGAGGGCGACGCCTTCGAGATGGAGGACCACCGCAACTGGATGGACGCCTCTTACAAGACCTATGTGCGTCCGCTCGCCCTGCCCTGGCCCTACACCATCGCGAATGGCGAGAAGACCGTGCAAAGCGTGACCTTGAAGTTCGAAGGTCCGTTGCCGGCGCCCGCCATTTCCAGTGGTACGGCGGAAACCGAGGTGACGGTCGGAGACAGCCTCGGCCACAGTATGCCGCGCCTCGGCCTTGCCGCGCCGCCGGAGCACACCGCCGCCGCATTGGAGAAAGCCGGTCTGATCCGCGCCGCGCACCCCTCATTCCTCGTCTGCCATTTCGACGCCCGAAAGGGGCACGGCACTGCGGAAATGCGCGGCTTCGCGGAACTCGGCAGGGCAACTGGCGCCGAACTCGTCCTCGAAACGGTTGTGCCCTGCCTCGACGCAAGCGGGAACCCGACGGACGATCCGGCGGTTCTGAAGCGAGACATCGCAGCCATCAGGGACGCGGCGCAGGGCGTTCCTTTCGCGCGTGTCGCAGTATCGCCCGCCAGCGACCTGAAATGCACCCTGCCCGGCTCGGTCTTTCCGCCTGCGCCTTCCTGGCGGGATCTCTTTGCCGCGGCGCGCGAGGCGTTTCCCGGCGTAGCCGCAGGCGGCGGCATGTTCAGCTATTTCACCGAACTGAACCGCAAGCGCCCGCCCGCGGACGCGCTCGACTTCATCTGCCATAGCTGTTGTCCGATCGTTCATGCGGGCGACGACATCTCGGTGACGGAGACGCTGGAGGCGCTGCCTTCGATCTTCAAATCCGTACGCGCCATATCCGGCGGCAAGCCTTACTGGGTCTTCCCGACCGCGATCTCGATGCGCGGAAATCCTTACGGCGCGGCTCCTGCGGAGAACCCGGACAATATCCGGCAGGCGATGAACCGCGTCGATCCGCGCGAGCGCGGCCTGCTGGGCGCAGCCTGGTATGCGGGCTTTCTGGCGCACGCCGCGCGCGCTGGCGTCGATGCGGTGACGCTGGCTGCAACGGCGGGGCCTTCCGGCATTGTCTATTGCCGTCAGGATCACGCCCAGCCCTGGTTCGACGAGGCGCAGCCCGCGGCCATGCCGGTCTGCACGGTCATCGCGGGCCATGCCGCTCTGGCAGACGCCGAGATTCACGAGACCGCGGTAACCGACCCGCGCAACATTCAGGCGCTTGCCGCGTCGGGGCCGGGAGGCAGAGTCGTCTGGCTGTCGAATCTGAGCGGAGAGGAACGGATCGTCCGCTTGCACGGCGCGGGCGAGGCGGTGGTGAAAATGCTGGACGCGGACAGCTTCGAGACGGCCTGCCGGACGCCGGAATCATTGCCGGAGACGAGGGCGAATGCGGGACGCATTGCGCTGCCGCCCTACGCTGTCGCCGAAATCCGGCTCTGACGCCCTGTCCGCGCATGTCCTGAAACGTCTGGAGCGTGGCCAGCCCGATAGCGCCATGAAGAAAACCGCCCGAGGCGCATAGCCCGGGCGGTTTTCATGACAGGCGGTTGGAGAAAATCGGGGCAACTATCTGGATGTCAGTTCCCAGGTGTCGAGACATTCCTTCTCAGGAAGCGGCGGACAGTCGGTCGGAGGAATTTCGGCTCCGGGCCGGGGGCTGCTGTAGAACCGCTCCCATGTGGCCCTCTTCCATTTCTGCTTGGCCGCCGGCGTTGCTTTCTTGCTGGAAACGAGCACGGTCGCGGATGCATCCATGACGCCCCGCTTCAGCGTCACATTGCTGGAGCCGGCCGATGCGGCGCCTATGATGAGCGGGGTCACGAGCAGAGCAGCGGCTATCGCCTTATATTTCATCGTCACAGATCATTCTCCTGATTATCTTTGTACTGAATGACGCCGGACATCCCTCATCCGGACCGATCCGGATCTCATCGGATACTCAGGTCCGGCGCCGCTTACATCCTTTCGTCGCGTCCGCCGCGCGAAAGGTTCAAAGCGTTCAGGATTGAGAGAAGCGAGCCGCGGCGAGCTATGCGTCGCGGCCGAAAATGTGATCCAGCACGAGTCCCTTGAACGCCGTCGCCTCGACAGGGCCTTCGGGCAGCAGATCGGGCTGCGAACTCATGACCAGCGGCCCATGCGCCGGATCGTCCGGAAGCCGCCCGTGCGATCCCTTCACGAGCTGCGTGTCTTTCAGCGAGATCACGTCGAGCAACTGCCGGAACCCCAGCTTGCGCAGCGCAAGCCGCCAGCAGATCGCCGCCGCCGGCCACCGGATCGCCGGGTCGATGAACATCTCGACCGGATCGTAGCCGGGCTTGCGGTGAATATCGACGGTGCGGGCGAAATCGGGCGCGCGATCGTCGTCCAGCCAGTAATAATAGCTGAACCAGCGGTCCGGCGCGGCGATGGCGACAAGTTCTCCGGAGCGCGGATGATCGAGGCCATGGGCGCGCTTGCCTTCCTCGCCGAGAACCGCTTCGACGCCGTCCAGCGATTCAATCAGCATACGGACCTCCTCTGTCCGCTCCGGCTTGCGCACGTAAACATGCGCAAGCTGATGATCCGCAAGGGCGAAGGCTTCGGACGCCCCGGCGTCAAAGGTCTCCCGGCCCATTTCCTCGCGCCAGGCGATCAGCCCGGCCTCACGCAGCGCACGGTTGATGTGAACCGCCCCGCGGACCGGCGTGATCCCATATTCGGAGACGACGATCACGCAACGCCCCTGCCGCTCCGCCGCCTCGATCAGCTTTCCGCAAACCGCGTCGATCTCCTGAAGATCGGCGATCAGGCGGGGATGCGCGAGGTCAGGGCCGAGGCGCTGAAGATTGTAGTCGAGATGCGGCAGGTAACACAGGGCGAGCGTCGGCTTGCGCGTCTCCATGACGTGGATCGTGGCGTCGGCGATCCATTCGCTCGATGAAATATCGGTTGCCGGGCCCCAGAATTTGAACAGCGGAAACATGCCGAGCTTCGCGTTCAGCTCCTCGCGCAGCCCGGGCGGATGAGCGTAATGATCTGGAATCTTCCGGCCGTCCGCCGGGTACATCGGGCGCGGCGTCGCGCTCCAGTCGGCGGTCGAATACATGTTGTACCACCAGAACATCTTGGCGCAGGTGAAGCCGGGGTCGCGCTTTTTCCCCGCGTCCCAGATCTTGTCGCCCGCAATCAGATGGTTCGACTGCCGCCACAGAAGCACCTCGGCCATATCCCGGAAGTACCAGCCATTCGCCACCGCGCCGTGGCCGGAGGGAGGAAGGCCGGTCATCAGCGTCGATTGCACCGTGCAGGTCACAGCGGGCAGAACGGTTTTCAGAGGCCGCATTCCGCCGGTCCGGCCGAGCCTAGCAAGGTTCGGCGTGTGCGGCCCAACCAGTTCGGGCGACAATCCCACCACCAGGATAACCAGCGCCGGCGTCATGTCTTCCCCCCCCCTGTCGCGAAGTCCTGCCCATCATCCGCCTTCACAAGTACACGGCGATTCGATACGCTTTTTACCAAGGCTTAGACCGGAACGCGGCGGCTTTGCAATGGCGCGAGCGGAACCGGCAGAGGACAGGGAGAGACGCGGATGCGGGCGTTCGGTTTGATGCAGGATTGGCTCAACCGCCAGCTTGACGCAGATCAGCGGGCGTGGCTGGCCGAACGCAACGCGCACGGGCCGGACACGCCGGAAAAAGACCTGTTCATCACGCTCGGCCTGATCCCCCGCAGGCTCGGCCGCGCCGATCTGGAACTTGACGTGGACGATCTGGCGGCGGCGGAAGAAGCCGTCCCCGGCTGGGACCCGCGAGGCTGGAGCGTCGACGGGACAGCGCGCGTTCTGACGCTCTTGCAGACCATTGCGGGCGCTGAGGATTTCCCCGCGCGCTTCCGACAGCTCTGCCGCACCGCCGACGTCGCCGAAGCCATCGCCTTCTACCGGGGCCTCATTCTCTACCCGGCGCCCGAAACGCTCGAAGCGCAGGCGGCGGAGGGCGTGCGCTCGAACATGCGCGTGATCTTCGAGGCGGTCGCGCATCGCAATCCCTATCCGAGACGTTATTTCGACGAGCACCGCTGGAACCAGATGGTGCTGAAGGCGCTCTTCGTCGGCAGCGACCTCCACCCGATCCAGGGGCTGGACGAAAGGGCGAACGCCGATCTGGCCGCGATGCTGCGCGACTACGCCCACGAGCGCCGGGCCGCCGGTCGCGCGGTCTCGCCGGAATTGTGGCGTTGCGTCGGCGCGTTCGCTACGGACGGCGCCGCGCTTGCGGATCTGGATCAGGCGGCGCGCAGCGACGACCCGGCGGAGCGTGAGGCCGCAGCGCTTGCCCTTTCGATGTCTCCGCTATCCGCCGCGCGCGAGCGTCTGTCCGCGATGCCCGATATCATGGACCGGATCGCCTCAGGCGCGCTCACATGGGACAGCCTCGCCGCCCGCATGAAAGAGGCCGCCTGAACTGCGACACCCGAGGAGCACGACATGACGACATCGTCAGGACAATCCGACAATGGAAGCCGCGCGGCCATGTATATCGACCCGCACGCCCATATGATCTCGCGCACGACGAACGATTATGAGTCGATGGCCGCGGCCGGGATCGTCGCCGTGATAGAACCTGCCTTCTGGGTTGGCCAGCCGCGCACTTATGTCGGCACCTATATCGACTATCTCTCCACCATCGTCGGCTGGGAACGGTTCCGCGCCGGCCAGTTCGGCATCCGGCATTACTGCACGGCGGGCCTCAATTCCAAGGAAGCGAACAATGAGGAACTGGCCGAGCAGGTCATGGAGATCCTGCCGCGTTTCGCGCTGAAGGACGGGGTCGTGGCGATCGGAGAGATCGGTTATGACGAGCAGACGCCTCTTGAGGACAAATATTTCCGCGCCCAGCTCGAACTGGCGAAGGAGTTGGAGCTGCCCGTGATGATCCACACGCCGCATCGCGACAAGAAGCGCGGCACCTCGCGTTCGATGGATGTGGTGGAGGAGCACGGTCTTGCGCCTGACAAGGTGGTGATCGATCACAATAACGAGGAGACCGTCGCGGAGACGCTGCAGCGCGGCTTCTGGGCCGGTTTCTCGATCTATCCGGCCTCGAAGATGGGCAATGAACGCATGGTCGAGATCCTGCGCCAGTACGGGGCCGAGCGCGTGATCGTCGATTCCGCCTGCGACTGGGGCGTTTCCGACAGCCTCGGCGTGCCGAAGACTGCAAGGCTTGCCGCCGAACGCGGCATCCCCGCCGACCAGATCCACAAGGCCTGCTACGCCAACGCCCTCGCCGCCTATGGCCAGAGCGGGCAGATGAAAGAGGAGGACTGGCTCAATCCGCCCCCGATCGACCAGCGCACGCTCTATGCCGGGAACTCGATCCTGCGCGGCGCGCAGACGCCGCGGATCCGGGAGCCGGTCTCGGGCGTGCAGGACGGCGCCAGCCTGATTATCGAGTAGGGCGGACGGTGCGATGGCGGATGAATCCGGCGGCTGGAGCGAGACGGACACCGCCGTCTACCGGAGCGTCGCCCGCTATGCCGTGCCGGAACGGGAACGCCAGATCGCCATCATCGCAAGCCTCGTCCGGGCGGCGAAGACGGAAGGCGCAGTGCTCGATCTGTGCTGCGGCGAAGGACTTCTGACCGAGGCGGCCATGACGGCGCTGCCGGGAGTTGCGGCGCTGGCCTATGACGGCTCGGAAACGATGCTCGCCGAAACGGCGAAGCGCGCGCCCGATCGCGCGCGGCTGACGACGAAACGGATCGACCTCGCGTCAGAAGACTGGCGGCGCTTTGATGTCCCCTTGCGTGCGGTCGTCTCATCGCTGGCCGTCCATCATCTGGACGCGGCGCAAAAGCGTCAGCTGTTCGCCGATCTGCGGGATGCGATTGCACCGGGCGGCGTGTTCGTCCTTGCCGACATCATGGAAGCGGCGACTGACGCAGGCGCGCGCATATCGGCCGATATGTGGGACGAGGAAACGCGCAGGCGGGCGCTGGACATTGACGGCGCGCTAGACGGCTTTCACGCCTTCGAGAAAGCCTCATGGAACCATTTCCGTCAGCCGTCTGACGATTTCGACAAGCCGTCCGGCCTCACCGAGCATATCGACTGGCTGCGTAGCGCAGGATTTGCCGATGTGGACGTCCACTGGATGATTGCTGGCCACGCGATCGTCAGCGCCTGGCGGAAATAAAGCCGGATCGGCGCGCAGCCCTCACCCGCGGCGCGTCACGGCGAAAAATTGTTGCTCAGAATATAGGCCGTGACAGCCATGCGCTCTTCCCTGGAATAGACGTCGATCCAGCCGGGCATCTTCTCGAAGCCGTTTGTGACGCGGTCGAAGACGAAGTCGGGCTCATAGGACCACGGCTTCAGCTTGGGCGCCTTGCCTGGATATGCGGACGCACCGTGACAGTGCCGGCATTGCTCGAGCCAGATGACCTTGCCGGCAGCTTGCGCCTCGGGATCCGCCAGATAAGCCTCGGTGAACTCCGGCGGCGTTTCCCTGGGCGCTTCGGCTTCAGCAGCTTCGTCTGCGCGAGCCGCTCCCGATATGACGAAAAGAGCGGCAAACGCCGCCGCCCATACATCTCTACGCATCCACGATCCTCATACAATTCCATGTCTTGTAGCGGCGCCGGCTTCCAGGTCCGGCCGGCGCCGCCGACTGTCGGCTTCTAGTCAGCAGGCGCGATCCGGTAGATCGTGTCCAGGCTGCCGTTCGGACCAGTGGTTATCGAGGTCAGCGCATAAACCTCGCCAGCCGCATCCTGCGCGAAGGCCAGAATGTAGGGCAGCTTGCCTTCCATATTGGTGACGTTCGCGTTTTCCATCGTCCATGAGTCGCCGTTCTTGGTGGCGATAAAGAGCTGGCCGTCCATCTCGGCGAAAGACTTGGACCAGTCGCCGAAGATGTACTTGCCGTTCCAGTCCGACGCGGCGCCGCGATAGACATAGCCGCCGGTTACGGAAATGCCCTTGCAGCCCTGCGGCTTGGCCGTGCAGTTCTGGTATTCGAGGATCGGCATGACCAGGCCGTCCTGATCGCAGGACGCAGGATGCTCGTCCGGCTTGGTGTAGTCGAAGCAGTGGCCCGCCTCCATCTTGCGCCAGCCGAGATTGGCCCCGCTCGTGATGACGCTGACTTCCTCATAGCTGTTCTGCTGAACGTCGCCGCAGATCAGGTCGCCTCCGTCCGTATCGAAAGAGCAGCGCCACGGATTGCGAAGGCCGTAAGCCCAGATCTCTGGCAGCGCGTTGCTGTCCCCGACGAACGGGTTGTCTGCCGGAATGGCGTAGTTCTTGTCGCCGTCCGTGCCGTTGACGTCGACCCGCAGCATCTTGCCGAGCAATGTGCGCAAGTCCTGACCGTTGCCTTCGGTCACGTTGTGGCCGATGCCCCAGTCGTTTGCGTAGCCGCCGTCTCCGGTGGAGATGTAGAGCATCCCATCGGGACCGAAGCCGATCCAGTGGCCGTTATGGTTGAATTGCGGCCAGTTGATCGACGTGATGATCCGTTCCGAATTCGGATTGGCGGCGTTGGGGTTTTCGTTCGAGACGGTGTATTCGGCGACAATGTTGGTATGGCTGTACCAGAGCATGTGCGCCAGATCCTGGCCGAAATTCAGATGGCCGCTATAGGCCACATAGAACTTGCCATTATTGGCGAAATCCGGGTGGAAGGCCAGGCCGAGCAGACCGCGTTCGTCGAAATCGTGGTGCGGCTCGACGATCTTGCTCCTCAGGTCCAGGAAAGGCTCGGAGCGGAGTTCGCCGTTCTGGATGATGCGGACGCGCCCGAACTGCTCGATGACGAACATGCGCTCGTCTCCGGGCGGCTGGACCATCATGAGAGGCGTATTGACGCCGGTGACGAACGGTTCGAGCTTGACGTTCACCTGCGCCGTGGCCGTGCCTGCGGCCATCAGAAGCGCGCTGCAGGCCGCTATTCCGGCCGATCTGGTCAAGATGCGCATTCTATTTCCTCCATCTGAACTTATTTTGGATTGCTTTTTGCAACCATAACCCAGTTTTAATCTGGTTTTATAATATGACTAATTTCATTCTTGCGTAGACTCACTCCTTTCAATTTGACATCTGCTGCTTTGCATCCAATGTTCTGGATTGCAATTATAGACGGCGTTGAATTTGAAGAGCACGGCTACAGCAAGATTCAAGCGTAAGTCTAATGTCTAGTGTACGCAAGGACAAAAATTTGCCTGAATGCTTTGATAGATATTGACTTACTAGTAGTCGAACCAGTTGTTGATTGCCGTTTTTCCGCCCCAATACAATCCAGGCGCAGCAGGCTTATACGGTCTGTCTCTCCTTCAGCCAGCCTATCGCCTTGACCATCGCCTCCGCGTCGATCTCGTGAAGCTCAACGCCCACGCCCAGATCGCTCAGCAACGTGATCGTCAGTTCGCCGCCCAGATGCTCGCGGAAATCGCGCAGGCCCTCGATGATGACGAATTCGCCCGCCGGCGATTTTTTCTCCAGCGCCGGATGCCAGAGCCTGAAGCCGAGATGCTCCAGCAGAACGCAGATCCGCTCCTCAAGACCCGCAGGCAGCAGACCGGTCAGCACTGAATAGCGCGCATCGAGCGCGATGCCGATCGCCACCGCCTCGCCGTGACGCACATGGTAATGGGTGAGAATCTCGAGTTTGTGCGCCGACCAGTGGCCGAAATCGAGCGGGCGCGCGCTTCCGGTCTCGAACGGGTCGCCGCCGAACGCGATCTGGCGCATGTGCAGCTCGGCGCAACGACGGATCATGTAAGCCATCGCGCCGCGCTCGAACACCGCCAGAGCGTCGCTGTTACGCTCCAGCCATTCGTAGAACTCACGGTCGCGGATCAGCGCGACCTTCACCGCCTCCGCCATGCCCGCAATCTTGTCCCGGTCGCCGAGACTCAGCGCAAACTCCAGATCGTTCAGCACGGCAAAGGGCGGCGCGAAGGTCCCCACGAAATTCTTCTGCCCGTACAGATTGACCCCGTTCTTGACGCCGACGCCGGAGTCGTTCTGAGACAGCACCGTGGTCGGCACCCTGATATGGCGAACACCTCTATGCGCCGTCGCCGCGACCAGCCCCACCGCATCGAGCACAGCGCCTCCGCCCACGCCGATGACGTAGGAATGCCGGTCGATATGATGGTCATATAGGGCGCGCTGCATTTCTTCCACGAAATGCAGCTCCGACTTGATCTTCTCTCCGCCTGGAATCAGAACCGGGTCGGCGACAAGCTCCATGTGCCGGGAATGGGCGTCGGCATAAACCTTGATCCCGTCTGTCAGCCACGGATCGGCCGCTGCGAGCCCCTGATCCACGAACACCAGGCAGCGATGGCGCTTGTCCGGCTCGATGCGGGTCAGCGCGTCGCGCAGCACCGGATTGGCGGGATCGAAGAGCTTTTCGGTGAAATAGATCGGAAACTCGAAGTTGACGGCGAATTTCTGGGTGTAGACCGTCGTCGCGCCGTCCGCCGGGGCGGCGATCTTCGAAACGGATGCGTCGCGGTCCATCGCTTCGTCCCGTATCCTGACCCAATAACATGCTGATACCGGCCTCACGGCCAAGCCGCATCGGATAAATGATGAACCCTCCCCCGCCTGCTTGTCTAATCAGAATTGCATACAGATTGCGCACTTGCCGTTGAAGCAGTCATTCCCGGATGCGCCTGATAAGCGATCCGCCGATTGGCGGAGCAGACTGTGGCTGCGCTGCCGCGTTCCGGCTATACATCAGGGGAAGAAACAGGAGCATGGCCATGTCAGGCGAAACGGACCTCGGCGCCGAGATCGGCGCGATACGCGATGCGGTCGCCGCGCTGTGCAAGGATTTTCCGGGCGAATACTGGCGGCGCAAGGACAGGGAACGCGCCTATCCGGTCGAGTTCGTCGAAGCGCTGACCAAGGCAGGCTATCTGGCGGCGCTCATTCCGGAGGAATATGGCGGCAGCGGCCTCGGCCTGCGCCACGCTGCGGCGATCCTTGAGGAAATCCACAAGAACGGGTGCAGCGGCGCGGCCTGCCATGCGCAGATGTACATCATGGGCACGATCCTGCGCGACGGAAACGAGGCGCAGAAGCGGAAATGGCTTCCGCCGATTGCGCGCGGCGAACTCCGGCTTCAGGCCTTCGGCGTCACCGAGCCGGAAAGCGGCACCGATACGCTCAGCCTGCGGACGACAGCGGTGCGCGAAGGAGATCATTATATTGTAAACGGACAGAAGGTCTGGACCTCCCGCGCGGAGCATTCCGACCTGATGCTGCTGCTGGCTCGCACGAGTCCGGCAGAGCAGGTCAGCAAGCGCACCGAAGGGCTGTCCGTGTTCCTCGTCGACATGCGCGAGGCGCTCGGCAACGGTTTGTCGATCCGCCCGATCCGCGCGATGGTGAACCACTCCACAACCGAGACCTTTTTCGACAATCTGCGCGTCCCGGCGGAAAACCTCATCGGCGAGGAAGGCAAGGGCCTGCGCTATATCCTCAACGGCATGAACGCCGAGCGCGTACTGATCGCCGCCGAATGCGTCGGGGATGCGCGCTGGTTCATCACCAAAGCCTCGGCCTATGCGAAGGACCGCAAGGTGTTCGGCCGCCCGATCGGACAGAACCAGGGCATCCAGTTCCCCATCGCGCGCGCCTATGCGGCTGCGGAGGCGGCGGCGCTGATGGTCGAAAAGGCGGCAGCCCGCTTCGATGAAGGCCGCTCGATCGGGGCGGAGGCGAATATGGTCAAGCTGCTGGCCGCCGACGCCTCGTGGCAGGCCGCCGACATGTGTATGCAGACCTTCGGCGGCTTCGGCTTCGCGGAGGAGTATGACGTGGAGCGCAAGTTCCGAGAGACGAGGCTCTATCAGGTCGCGCCGGTCTCGACCAACCTGATCCTCGCCTATCTTGCCGAACACGTCCTCGGCCTGCCGCGCTCCTATTGAGCGCGGTCACGAAACGCGCTCGACGTCGCTCCAGTGCCGGTTCTCAGGAAGGGTTGCGGCGCGGGCCCGGATCTCGTCCAGCCGCACGGGGCGGAAATCCCAGACATCGACGCCTACATTGACGCTGTTGCGGCTGCCGAGCCAGCGCTCGTGCACATGACCGAAGAGCTGCAACGCGCCGTGACGGGCATGTCTCCATGTTATCATCGGATAATGGCACAGCACGACATGCGCACCATCTTCCCGGATCTCGGCCATGAGCTGGCGGCTTTCCCAGGGCAGTTTCAAGACGCGCTTGCCGTCATGATTGCCAATAACGAGATGCTTGCGTCCCGGAAGACGCTCGAAAATGGCTTCGAGATAGCCGGGCTGCTGCGCGGTTTCGCCGAAGCCGAAATCCCCGACGATCCAGAGATCATCATCCGGCGCAACTGCGGCGGCGATATTGCCGACGATCGCGTCGTCCATTTCCCGGACGGCGTTGAAGGGCCGTTTACAAAGATCGATGATGCGGTCGTGCCCGAAATGCGGGTCGGAGATATACCAGTTCGCCATTTGAGGCCTGAATATCATGGCCTCGCGCGGCTGTCACCGGCGGCTAGCCGGCCCGCAATGCTGGACGGCGCGGGCATAAGCGCCTAAATGTTGCCATAACGGCAAATTGAAGGAAACGGCCATGCCTCCCTATCGCTCCAGAACCACCACCCACGGCCGCAACATGGCGGGCGCACGCGGCCTTTGG
>CAYOUE010000090.1:12750-13316 GCA_964407075.1 uncultured Hyphomicrobiaceae bacterium | reverse complement strand
AAGGCGACGCGGTCGCGGTGCTTCGGGTCCATGTTGGCCTGAACCTTGAAGACGAAGCCGGAGACCTCGTCCTCATCCGCGCTGACATTGCGTGGCGCGGCGGGCTGTTGTCCGGGCGGCGGGGCGACGGTTGCGAGCAGGTCGAGCAGTTCGGCGACGGCATAGTCCTTCAGCGCGCTGCCGAAAAACGCCGGCGTAAGATGCCCCTCGCGGAATGCGGCCGGGTCAAGTTCGGGATAGGCGGAAGATGCGAGCCCCGCGCTGTCGCGGAAAGGCGTCAGAATGTGCTCCGCAATGTGGTTCTCCAGTTCCGGATCGCTCAAGCCGTCAACGCCGATCGCATGATGAAAGTTGCCGCCGCGCTGGTCCTGAGCAGTCAGGAAGCGGTTGTTTCGCAGATCGAAACAGCCGTGGAAGTCGACACCCATGCCGACCGGCCATGTGAGAGGGCTGATGTCGAGCGCCAGCTCGTTCTCGATCTCGTCAAGCAATTCGAACGGGTCGCGACCCTCACGGTCCACCTTGTTGATATAGGTGATGATGGGAATGTCGCGCAGGCGGCAGAC
>CAYOUE010000090.1:7691-12740 GCA_964407075.1 uncultured Hyphomicrobiaceae bacterium | reverse complement strand
CCGGGTCTGGCTCTCGATGCCCTTGGCGGCGTCGATGACCATGATCGCGGAATCGACTGCCGTCAGCGTCCGGTAGGTGTCTTCGCTGAAATCCTGGTGGCCCGGCGTGTCGAGCAGATTGTATGTGACGCCGCCGCGCTCGAAGGTCATCACCGAGCTTGTTATCGAGATGCCGCGCTTGCGCTCGATCTCCATCCAGTCCGACTGGGTCCGCCGCCTTTCGCCGCGCGCCTTGACGTGTCCGGCCATGCCGATCGCGCCGCCGAACAGCAGCAGCTTTTCCGTAAGCGTCGTCTTGCCCGCGTCGGGATGGGAGATGATCGCGAAGGTCCGCCGCGACCCGCCTCGCGCGCCGTAGGTTGCGCCGGAATGCGGCCCCGGTTCGGGCGCAAAGCCCTCCTGCGCGGCGCCTTCCGGTGTGATGCCGCCGTCATGTGCGTGATCCTGCATCGCGATCAACAGTCCTGTTCAGCCGGCTGGCGGCACGCTGCGGGATAACATCAGCCATCCGCAAAAGCAATCATGCGGCCCATGACCAGAGCGCCGAGCCAGCAGCCCATCGAAACCGCCCCGGCGCGCGCAAGCTGGCGGCGGCCGCCATTCTGAAGCCACCGGCCATAGAACAGATGCGCCAGAATTGCCGAAAGCGCGCCCAGGGCGACAATGGACATCTTCACCCAGAACAGCGCAAGCCCGGCATATTCGCCCGCGCGGACGCTGAACAGCAGCAGTCCCGTCAGCATGGCGATCGCCAGACCGGCGGCGGCGGCCGGAACCAGCACGCGCGCCAGCATGTCGTGAGGAATATGAGGCCAGGCTCCAAGCAGGCGCAGATCGAGGGGGACGATAGCGCCGACGAGCAGCGCCAGCCCGAGGATATGCGCGGCATTGACAGCGGCGTAACCCCACCTCGAAAAACGCAGATATTCAGCGACGTCCGATTGCGCAAGCGCGTTCAGAACGTCTTCCATCAGCCGCGGCCGGGATAAAGCACATATTCGTTGCCGCCGATGAAGATTCTCGTCGCCTTCAGCCTTTTTTCGGAGGCGTCTGCGGCGGGTTCGCCGATCGCGCGGATCTCCACGCCTTCGGCCATCATGTCATCGGTCAGTCCGGCCCGCTGGTTGCGCCAGGGCTGCCCCACTTCGACGGTCCATGTCTCGCCCTCCACATCGACGTCGAGTACGCCGTGCGGATTGCCGAGACGGGCCGCCTTGATGATCCCGGTCAGTTCGATATTGCCGCCGCTGGTCCAAGCCCACCCGTGATGGGCTTGACCGGGCAGGGCGGAGGAAAGGATCAGAGCTGCGGATATGATCGCAGCGGACAGGGCTCGTAGCATTGGCGGCGCCTCTCTTTCAATTCGTTGGGTATGCAGAATATGCCTACAGGCATGTAATGTGGGGCTGAAAACCCTGTGCGGCCACGTTTCGTTCCGCCGCGCCGCCTCACAATCCCGTGAACTTATCTGTGTCTTGAGGGAACCTTGACCAGCGCCTCGCCGTCGAGCACCGTCATCTCGCCGACGGCGCAGGCGCAGGCGAGCCGAGCCCGTCGCTTTTCCGGTATCAGTTCCTCGACGGTCACGGAGACGTCCACCGTGTCTCCGATCCTCACCGGCGCGCGGAAATTCAGGGACTGCGAAATATAGACCGCGCCCGGCCCGGGCAGACGCGTGCCCAGCAGCGCCGAGATCAGCCCGGCGGTGTAAAGACCGTGGGCAATGCGCGTGCCGAACGGGGTCTTGGCCGCGAAATGCTCCGACAGATGGATCGGATTGCGGTCGCCGGTGATCTCGGCGAAACCCACGACATCGGCAGATGAAACGACCTTGGTGAGCGACTCGCTCATGCCGACTGAGAGGTCTTCGAAGTATAGCGTCTGCAGCGGGAGTATCATCGGGCGCGCGCTTCCTGCCTGTACCGTTCTTTTTGACGGACAGGTTAGAGCCGTCGCGCGCGGATTTCCAGCCCGACGATGGCCTTATGCGCGCTTACGATCCGGATTGCGCCGCGCGCCAGGCCTCGAAACGCGCCAGCTTGCCCTGCTCGTCGATAGCCTCGAACTCCGCCCAGAGCCTCGCCTCCTCCTCTCGCAGCGCCATTTCTTCCTGTTCTGCGGCCAGTTCGGCCTGGCACTGCTCGTAGGCGGCCTGAAGCCGCGCCACAAGAAAGCGCTGCTCGGCGGCGAGCTTGGCGTCGTGCATCAGCTTGTGCCGGTCCTCCTGCTCCAGCCGCTCCAGCAGGGCGTTGCGCTCCTCAAGTGCCGGCTCGCGCAGATCGGCCGGAACCGACCGCCATGCGAGACGGTTGCAGACGGAGACCAGGCGGCGAAGTTCGTTTTCGGCGTGCAGCTTGGCGTTGGCGAGGGCGTTGGGCCGCAGCATCAGTTGCTCGGCCATATGGTTCTGCTGGGCCAGAACCTCCTCGCTGACCGGATCGGTGTGCACGAGGCTTGCATCGAATTCGTTCTCGGCGCTCATTTTGTCCCCCGATGATGGTGCGCGAAATATCCGCGGCCACCATAACCGCGCCCTTCAGGCGAAGCTATGGCAGAGGCGCACCATTTGGGAGGTGTCGCGCGGGAAGGGCTACTCTGCAGCCCGGACCTGCGGGCCGTTCTCGATTGCGGTGCCTTCGCCGTCTTCCTTGATCGTCTCGGGGCGCGGCATGGCCACCGTGTTGTAGCCGGAGTCGACGTAATGAATTTCGCCGGTGGTCGCGGTAGACAGATCCGAAAGCAGATAGAGCGCCGCGCCTCCGACTTCATCGAGGGTCGGCGTGCGTCCGAGCGGCGAATGCAGCTTCTGATAGTTGAACAGCACGCGCGCGTCGGAAATGCCGGCGCCGGCCAGCGTGCGCATCGGTCCCGGCGACAGCGCGTTGACGCGGATATTGTCCGGCCCGAAATCCATCGCCAGATAGCGCACCGACGCCTCCAGCGCGGCTTTTGCCACACCCATCACATTGTAGCGCGGCACGACGCGCGTCGAGCCGCCATAGGTGAGCGTAATCAGCGATCCGCCGTTCGGCATCATGGCGGCGGCGCGCTTGGCGACTTCCGTGAAGGAAAAGCAGGAGATCAGCATCGTATTGACGAAGTTTTCCCTGCTTGTGTCAGCGTAACGGCCTTTCAGCTCGCTGCGGTCGGAGAAAGCCAGCGCGTGCACCACGAAGTCGAGTGAGCCCCATTTTTCGCGTATCTCGTCGAAAACGGCGTCAACCGAGGCCAGATCCATCACGTCGCAGGGGACGATGATCTTGCCGCCGAGCGATTCGGCGAGCGGGACGGCGCGCCGGCCGAACGCTTCGCCCTGATAGGTGAAGGCGAGTTCGGCGCCCTGGCCGGCGAGAACGCGGGCGATCCCGTAAGCGATCGAACGTTCGTTGGCGACCCCCATTATGAGGCCGCGTTTGCCTTCCATCAAGGGGCGCGGCTTGGCGATGTCGATCCCTGTCATGCTCGCTCTCAATGTTTGAATTGCGTGCTGCTGCGCCAGTGTCGCCGCGGCAGAATCCCCTACCCGTCAAAGCGTTTGAAGATCAGCGTGGCGTTCGTTCCCCCGAAGCCGAAGCTGTTCGACATTACGCAATTTAGCTCGGCGTTGTCCAGCCGCTCCCGTACGACCGGTATATCCGCAAAAGCGGGATCCAGCTCTTCAATATTCGCGGATTCACAGATGAAATTGTTCTGCATCATCAGGATGGCGTAGATCGCTTCCTGCACGCCCGCCGCTCCGAGAGAATGGCCTGTCAGCGATTTCGTGGCCGATATCGGCGGGATGTCGTCGCCGAACACCTCGCGGATCGCCTCGATCTCCTTCAGATCGCCGATCGGCGTCGAAGTTGCGTGCGGATTGATGTAGTCGATCTTGCAGTCGATGTCCTTCATCGCCAGCTTCATGCATCGGACCGCGCCTTCGCCCGAAGGCTGCACCATGTCGTAGCCGTCGGACGTCGCGCCGTAGCCGGTCAGCTCGCAATAGATTTTCGCGCCGCGCGCCTTCGCGTGCTCCAGTTCCTCCAGAACCAGAACGCCGCCGCCGCCCGCGATCACAAAGCCGTCGCGGTTTACGTCATAGGCGCGGCTCGCTTTTTCGGGGGTGTCGTTGAACGAGGACGACATGGCGTTCATGGCGTCGAAAAGCACCGAAAGCGTCCAGTCGAGTTCCTCGCCGCCGCCTGCGAACACGATGTCCTGCTTGCCCCACTGGATCATTTCAGCGGCGTTGCCGATGCAGTGCGCCGAAGTCGAGCAGGCCGAGGAGATCGAATAGTTCACGCCCTTAATGCGGAAAGGCGTGGCGAGCGTTGCGGAATTGGTGCTCGACATGGATTTCGGCACCTCGAATGGCCCGACCTTGCGCGGGCCTTTGGAGCGCGTGGTGTCGGCCGCGCCGACGATCGCCCTTGTCGACGGCCCGCCGGATCCCATGATGAGTCCGGTGCGTTCGTGCGAGACTTCGTGCTCTTCGAGGCCGGAATCCTCGATGGCCTGCTGCATTGCGATGTAGTTCCATGCCGCGCCTGCACCCACGAAGCGGCGCACCTTGCGGTCCAGCACGCTTTCCCAGTCGAGCTTCGGTGCGCCGTGAACCTGGCAGCGGAAACCGAGTTCGGCGTAATCCCCGGCGGCGACGATGCCGGACCGGGCCTCCTGCAGGGAAGCGACCACCTCTTCGGCGTTGTTGCCGATGGAGGATACGATGCCCATGCCTGTCAGCACGACGCGTCTCATGGAAACCCCTCTTGTCTCCCAGACTGGCGCTCCGGAACGGTTCCGCGCAGCCGTTTCTCTCTAGTTGTACTTTTCACATCGCTGAACGCAATGAAAGAGTCCTGCGCTCCGCCACAGCTTGACGCCAGAGGCCGTGCGGCGGAAGCGGCGCGGTCTACGCGCCGGCCGCAGCAGCGTCGAACAGACCGACACGCAGATCCTTGGCAAGGTAGATGACCTCGCCATCGGCCTTCACGCGGCCGTCCCCGATTCCGAGCGTCAGCTTGCGGCGGATGACGCGCTTCAGATCGACGATATATTCGAGCTTCTTCG
>CAYOUE010000090.1:6027-7681 GCA_964407075.1 uncultured Hyphomicrobiaceae bacterium | reverse complement strand
TTCTTCGCCGCTGGCGTAACCATGCCGGAGAACTTCACTTCGCCGACGCCGAGCGCGCGCCCGCGTCCTTCGCCGCCGCTCCAGCCCAGAAAGAAGCCCAGCAGCTGCCAGAGCGCGTCCAGCCCGAGACAGCCGGGCATGACCGGATCGCCCTTGAAGTGGCACGGGAAGAACCAGAGGTCGGGCTTGATCTCCAGCTCCGCAACAATCTGGCCCTTGTCGTGTTCGCCGCCGGACTCGGTGATCCTGGAAATCCGGTCGAACATGAGCATCGGCGGAAGCGGAAGCTGAGGGTTTCCTTCGCCGAAAAGCTCGCCGCGGCCACAAGCCAGGAGATCTTTGTATTCGTATGCCTGTTGGCGATTAGCCATCGTGCCTCAATGCCTGCGAAAATGGGAAAATGGAATGATGACGTAGTGGGCGCATGTTAGCTAGCACAAGTTTGAAATTTTGCAAAAACTTGCGGCCTTTCGGCGCGGAACGCCAAGCAGGTTTCATTTGTATATTCTATATGGCCGCGTTATATTGCAAGGGAATGCAACTTAAGGACTATCCTCCCGATGTGTGACGGGACAACTGAGAAAACGTTGACCGAACGCTTACGCACGGCTGGATTGCGTCCGACGCGGCAACGACTTGCGCTCGGACATCTCATGTTCGCGCATGGCGACCGTCATTTCACGGCGGAAATGCTGCATGACGAAGCGCTGCGCGACAAGATCCCCGTTTCCCTCGCGACGGTCTACAACACGCTTCACCAGTTCACCGAAGCCAGGATGATCCGGGAAATCGCGGTCGAAGGCTCGAAAACCTATTTCGACACCAACACGTCCAGCCACTACCATTTCTTCATCGAAGGAGAGGGGCGGCTCATGGACGTCGATGGCGAGGAAAGCCCCATCGTGTCCCCGCCCGAGCCACCGGAAGGATACGAAATCTCCCAAATCGACGTGCTGGTACGGCTTCGCAAGGTCGAAGGCTGATTTTCCTGCGCTTCAATTGACGGTCTCCCCGGGGTAAACGCCCCATGCGGCGTCCTGCTTGACGTAGCCCGCCGCGCTCCCGATCCAGATCTCGCACCAGACACCGTCGCATTTTTTCACGTCGCCCAGCACACCGGGCGACAATCGCGCGACGATTGCGGCCGTCTCGCTTGCGGATCTGTGCAGCGGCACCGTCTGCGCCTTGTCCTGCCAGGGGGCCACAAGCAGGGTTCGCCGGCCGCTGAGTAGCGTGCCGTACACCCAGCCCGTCGCGCCTTCGGAGTCTCTTATCTGCCTCCAGACATCCGACTCGGCGATGATCTCGACGGGCAGTCCGGCACGCCTGAACACCCAGACGATGGCGTGATCCCAGCCCGGCCCGCGCCGCACATTCACTTCATCGGCCTTCAGGCTTACGAAACGCGGCAGCGGCAGGCCGGAATGCGGCCCGTTCTGACGTGCGGCGGAACCGGCGCCGGCGTCCTGCGCGTTTGCCGCGCCGCCGCCCGCCAGGCCGGCGGCGAGAGTGATCGCAAGGGACAGGGCAAGTGCGCGGATCAATGAAGACGCTCCTTCGCCGTTGGGGCAGCCATCGGTGTTCAATATCCGCTACCGGCGCGCGCTGGCAATAAGGCGAAGCGCGGCGGCCCGACATTTCCCCGGAAGGATGG
>CAYOUE010000090.1:0-6017 GCA_964407075.1 uncultured Hyphomicrobiaceae bacterium | reverse complement strand
AGGATGGCGCCCGCATCAGTCGCGGCGTCGGCTCTGGGCCTCGCGGACGAGCGCGGCGAAGCGGTAGAAGCCGTGGGCCATCTTCGAATATGGCGTCAGGACGAAGAAGGTCAGCACAGCGGCGAGATGCAGCACGAGCAAAGCGGGAACCGCCGCCGTCCCGGTCGCCGCATACAGCGCAAGGCCGCTCGCGCTGACAAGGAAGAGCAGCATCACGAAGGCCATCTCGCCGCCCCATGCACGGGCGAGGCCGAGCGCCTGGTCCGCCTTGAGCTTGAGCAAGGCCAGCCCCAGCGTTCCAATACAGAGCAGCAGCCCGCCGGGCACGCCGAACAGCTTGGGCAGGCTGAGCGGGCCATAGGGGGCGGGACTGTCGAAGCCGTAATGCAGGATCGTGCCCGCCGAAGTCGAGGCGAAGCAGAGCAGAAATCCGGCCAATACGGCCTGATGCAGCCAGCGCCGGGCGTTCGTGAAACGATCCTCTTTCTCGAAATTGCAGCCCTGTCCCTGTCCGCCCGACAGATTGTCGAGCCTGCCCGCCGAATGCCCGGCCCGAGCAAGGTCGCGCCAGTCAAGCGCGGTTCCGCCGACTGCCGACCAGTAGCGGCGCAGGCTGACCGCCACAGCGGCGAGGGGGAGAAGAAAAGCGGGCAGGAAGATCGCCACCATCGTTGCGTGCGAGATCACGGCGTAGAAGCCGACTCCGCCGGCCGGAGCGAGCGAGCGGGCAACCCAGATGAACGCGGCCAGCGAAATCACGAGCGACACGGCGATGGCCGTGCCGCTCCGCTCGAAGGCGCGCGCGAAACCTGCCGGCCAGGCGTGATCGCGCCAGCTCTCCTGCCGCGCTTCGGCCAGGATGGCGGGCAGGTTGACCGCGAAGACATGCGGCTCGGCATACTGGCAGGCGTAATGACAGCCCCGGCAGTTGTGGCAGAGATTGGCGAGCTGGGTGACATCGCCGTCCGAAAAGGACCTTTGCCGGGCAATAGCCGGGAACACCGCGCAATAGCCTTCGCAATAGCGGCAGGCGTTGCAGATTTCGATCTGGCGGCGCGCCTCGGCGATGGTTTCAGCCTGCATGAGCGGCGGCCTCCCGTCCCGCGATGCGTCCGAAGACGGTGCCGATGGTCATCCCGATCCCGGCCAGATAGCCTTCCCCGAGAACCGACCCGGCCATGATCTCGCCCGCGGCCCAGATATTGTCGTAAGGGCGGCCGCCGTGATGAACGCGGGCTGTTTCGTCCACCTTCAGGCCAAGGTAGGTGAAGGTGACGCCGGGGCGGAGCTGATAGGCGTGAAAGGGCGGCGTGTCGATCGGCCGGGCCCAGTTGCTCTTGGGCGGAGCGATCCCTTGTGTTGCGAGACCGTCCAGTTCGGTCGGATGGAAAGGCCCGGCGCGGCAGGCCGCGTTGAAGGCGTCCACGGTCTCGCGGAGCCGGCCGCCCGGAAGTCCGAGCTTATGCGCCAGACCTTCGATCGTGTCGGCGGCCTCCGGCGGGAAGACCGAAGGCATGAACAGGTCGAAGGATTTCGAATCGATGATCGAATACGCCACCTGATCCGGCTGCCCGGCGACGAGGCGCCCCCAGATCGCGTAGCGCTTCGGCCAGACGTCCTCGCCCTCGTCGTAGAAGCGCTCGCCATTACGGTTGACGACGATGGAGAACGGCACGCAGTCGAGCCTGGTCACGATGCCGCCGTCGAATTTCGGCGCACGTCCGTCGATCGCCACGGCGTGGCACTGCGTCGGATCGCCGACCTGGTCCGCGCCATGTTCGAGCATGTCGCGGAGCACAACGCCACGGTTATAGGGCGTGCCGCGGATCAGGAAGTTCCGCGCTGCCGGTCCCCAGGCCTTTGTGAGCCAGTCGAGATCGGCCTGAAAGCCCCCCGAAGCGAGGACGGCGCTGCGGCCTTCGATGCGCACCGGCGCGCCTCCTATCATCGCGTCCAGCGCCTCGAAATGCCCGCCGGCGATGTGCAGATGCGTGACCTGGGCCTCATAGACGACCGTAACGCCGAGATCTTCCACCGTCGCATAATAGGCGTTCACGAGCGCCTTGCCTCCGCCCAGGAAGAAGGCGTTGGTTCGCGATAGCGAGAGCGTGCCCGAAAGCGACGGCTGAAAACGCACGCCAT
The DNA here is from genome assembly GCA_964407075.1 of uncultured Hyphomicrobiaceae bacterium. Taxonomy (GTDB): domain Bacteria; phylum Pseudomonadota; class Alphaproteobacteria; order Rhizobiales; family Rhodomicrobiaceae; genus JAHQVI01. The sequence goes on along the minus strand of CAYOUE010000090.1, from coordinate 3,875 downwards.
GCGCCTCCATCCAGGGCAGGGCGGCTTCGGACTCGCGGATGGTCAGGCGGGCAAGGCTTTCCTCGGTCTTGCCCTTGGTGACGCGCATCAGGTCGTCGAAATATTCGTCCTCGTCATATGCGCCGGTCAGGACCGAGAGCGGCCCGCGGTGCATACAGCGGAAATTGCGCGTGTGGCGGCTGTTGCCGCCGCGATAGACTTTCGGCGCGCCTTCGAGAATGAGGACCTGCGCCCCTGCCTTGGCGGCGATGATCGCGGCGCAAAGGGCCGCATTGCCGCCTCCCGCCACGATCACGTCCCATTTTTTCGCGTCAAGGCTCATGGCGCAGCCCTCATGCTCCCTCCAGCGGGCTTTCCAGCATCCGGTACTGCCTCAGCCTGACGCGGTGCGCCGCTTCCAGATGGGCGTTCATCGCCGCCTCCGCCGAATCGCCGTCGCGGGCGCGCAGCGCCTCGATGATCGCCTTGTGCTCCTCGATGGCCTTTCCCGCGCGTTCGGCGTCGCCGAGCGTGGTCGGCCCGAGGATCAGCAGCGTCTTCTGCAAACCGTTCATCGCCTTGATGAGAAAGCGGTTCTTGGCGGCGTCGCGCAGAATGAGATGAAACTGCCTGTTCAGTGCGTAAAGCCGCCTTTTATCGGATTTCGCCGCCGCCATTTCGGCGTTGACGGCCTCCAGCTCGGCAATCTCGATCTCAGAAGCCGCGCGCGCCGCCATTCGCGCCGCGGTCCGCTCCAGAACCGCGCGCATCTCGTAAAGCTCCATGATTTCCGCATAATCGAGCCGGCGGATCGCTGCGCCGACCCTTGGCGCGTAGTCCACGAGCCCTTCGGCTTCGAGGCGCTGGATGGCCTCGCGCACGGGCGTGCGGCTGATTCCCATGCGTCGGGCCAGATCACTTTCGGTCAGCCTTGCTCCCGGCTGCAGAACGCCGCTCGCAATCTCGGAGATCAGGCATTCATAGGCCATTTGCGCCTGCGAGCCTTCCGTTCTGGATTTCTCATTCTGCCGCATGAATGACCGCGATTGGCGTTGCTTTGATGCATACATACGTATACAACAGTATACATATGAGGTCAAATCGGGACTGCGCAATCCGCCCTGGCCTCCAACGGAGTAAGGCATGACCTTGTTTCGAAACCGGCCGCGGCTGACGACATTTCTGCTCGCAGGTGTGGGCGTGGCGGCGTTCGAGGCGCTTTCGCTGCCGCTGCCATTCCTTTTCGGACCGATGTTCGCCTGCCTTTTCGGCGCGCTGGCCGGACTGAAACTGAAAGGCGCAGGGCCCGTTTCCGCGGGCGCGCGCACGATCCTGGGCGTTGCGGTGGGCGCGTCGATCACGCCCGCCGTCGTCGCCCAGCTTCCGGTGATGGCGCTTTCCGTGGCGCTTGTCCCGGTCTATGTGGCGGTCATCGGCCTGATCGGCGTGCCTTATTTCACGCGGATCTGCAGGTACGACAAGGTCACGGCCTATTACGCCGCCATGCCGGGGGGGTTGCAGGACATGGTGCTGTTCGGCCAGGAAGCCGGAGGCAACGTGCGGTCCCTGTCGCTCGTGCACGCGACACGGGTTCTCATCATCGTCACGCTCGCCCCCATCGTCATCACCTGGTTCATGGGCGCGACGCTGTCCCACCCGATCGGCCAGCCCGCGACGGACATTCCCGTTCATGAACTTGTCATCATGGCGGTGGCGGCGCTGATCGGCTGGAAGGCCGGCGAAAGGATCGGGCTGTTCGGCGCTTCGATCATCGGGCCGCTGATCTTGACCGGCGTGCTGTCGCTGGCGGGCGTCATCCACTACCGGCCCCCGGCAGAGGCGATCCTTGCGGCGCAGTTTTTCATCGGCATGGGGATCGGCGTCTATTATGTCGGCGTCACGGTGGCCGAACTCCGGCGCGACGTGTTCTCCGGCATCGGTTTCGTGTTCATCCTCGCGATTCTGGCGGCGATCTTCGCAGAGATCGTCTATCTGCTCGAACTTGCGCCGCCGCTGGAAGGCTTCATGGCTTTCGCGCCCGGCGGCCAGGCGGAAATGACGGTGCTTGCGATCATCGCCGGGGCGGATCTCGGCTATGTTGTGGTTCACCACCTGACCCGGCTCGTCGTCGTCATCACCGGAGCGCCGATCGCGGCGAAGCTCTACGGCGTGCGCAGCCTCAAAAACACCCCGGCCGTCAGGGACGGGACGTAGGCGGCCTCAGCCCTTCCAGACTTCCGGGTTTATCATGTTGATCGGCGCGCCGTCCGCATAGGCGTTGATCTGATCGAAGATGTCCGAGAACTGAAGGTCGAATTCGTCCTCGGTGACGTAGCCGATATGGGGCGTGCCGATCAGGTTGGGATGAGCAAGCAGCGGATCGGCCGGATCCGTCAGCGGCTCGACGTCGAAAACATCGACGGCCGCCATGCCGGGGCGTCCGGCGTCGAGCGCGGCGAGCAGCGCGCCGGGCGCGACCAGCCCGGCCCGCGACGTGTTGACGAAGACCGCGCCGGGGCGCATCCGCGCCAGATCCTGCGCGGTGATGATTCCTCTCGTCTGCGCGTTCAGCCTCACATGGACGCTGACAATGTCGGATTCGGCGAAGAAGGTCTCCCGGTTTGCCGCCACCGCAGCGCCATCGGCCTCGGCGCGGGCGCGTCCGTCGTCCGATCCCCACCAGACGACGTTCATTCCGAAGGCGCGCGCATAATCCGCGACCGCCTTGCCGATCCGCCCGTAGCCGTAAAGCCCGATCGTCCGTCCCCGGAGCGTCTTGCCCACGCCCATCTGCCAGCGTCCTGCCTTGAGCGACGCCATCTGCTGCGGAATCTGCCGCATGGCGGCGAGAATCAGCCCCCATGTCAGTTCCGCCGCCGCGTAGGAGGGCGCGTCGCTGTGCATGTTCGAGCAGAGCAGCACGCCGTTGGCGATGCAGGCCGGGACGTCGATGTGAGGATAGACGCTGCGTTGGCTGATGAGCTTCAGGTCCGGCAGTTTTTCGAGCAGCGGTGCGGTGATCGCGGTGCGTTCGCGGAACAGCACAAGGGCTTCCGCCCCGGCGAGCCGCTCCGCCAGCGTATCCGTGTCCTCGACATGGTCTGTCCACACCGTGACCTTGTGGCCGGAGAGTTTTGCGAAGCAGGGAAGGCCGCGAAGCGTGTCGAACCAGTCGTCGAGTATGTGTACCTTCATGCTAAGGCGCCCTCGATGTCGGCATGACGATGTCCTCCGTGAGCGCTTTCAACGCCCAGGCGATGCGTTTGCGCTCGGCGAGGAGATGGTTGAACTGGGCGTCGCAGCCGGAAATCGGCCTCGGATAGGCGGAAATCTCGGCGGTGACGTCCCTGCGCGCCGCCTCAAGGCTTTCCCGCGCCAGCGCGAGCTTGTCCTCGATTGCTGAATACATGTTTCGCCTCTCTTTCAGGCCGAGAATAAATCGCGCCGCGCTCACTTTCCAGCCCACACCGACGCCGGCACGTACAATTCGCCCCGCGCAAGAAGCCGCGCAGTTCGCAAAAGGCCCGCCGAGCGCAGGGTGAAGCCGTTTTCGCCGACGCTGTAATCGACAGTCACTTCGATCCGGCCCGAGGCGTGCTCGATCGTCACCAGCGCCGGTTCGCCGGAAATCTCCGATACCAGTCCCTCGGCGACGGTTCCGGGCGTCAGCAGGCATGAGGCGAGGCATTGCGACCCCGTCACGGCCATGCTCGGATGGCATTTCCAGGGCATGAAGTAGCGCGCGGTGACCGATCCGCCTTCGCGCGCCGGTGCGAGCAGGCCGAATTTCGGCATGACGGATTTCGTCACGTCCCCCAGCCCCATGCGCCGCCCCGCCTCGATGCGGATCGGCTCCATCCGCTCGTAGAAGGCGCGATTGGCGTCGAGTTCGGCGG
>CAYOUE010000089.1:0-13454 GCA_964407075.1 uncultured Hyphomicrobiaceae bacterium | reverse complement strand
TTCTCATGTTCGATGGGCAGCACCCGGATATTCCGCACATGGTCGCCGCGCCGGCTCCGGCGGATTTTGATCACTTCCAGATGATCCGCGCCGCCATGCTTCATGTAGATCTCGATGCGGCCCGGCTCCGCGTTCAGAATTCTTGTCCCGCCCGAAGTTCTGATCTCGCCTTCGCCGTCGTAAAGGATCACGTATCTGCCGGCTTTCAGGACGCTTGGCAGGAGCGTGAATGCGATCTGGGGGACGGAAGCGCCATCCGCGCGGAACGGGATTTCCAGCGGGTAGCCGTCTCCGTCCATTTCCATCGCGCCGGTCAGCCCGGTGTCCCACGGCCCCGATCCGTTCAGGTTTTTCGTCAGCCAGATGCGTGCGCCCCACATCAGGTTCAGAAACGGGTATCCCGGCTCCCAGTCCGCGATCGCGGCCATATTCATGCCGATCGGGAGCTTGCCCCCCATTCCCACGCGCGCGTTGGCAGCCGTCAGCGCGCCCTTGCCGTAGAGAGCCGCTGCCGCGCACGCGAGACGCAGCAGGTCGCGCCGCGTCATGGCGGTGCTTTTGCCCGAGGAGGTCATCGGCTTGCTTTTTCCATGAATTGCCATGCATCGATCCGGATATCTCTGATGCGGAATATTAGCCGATGGCTACGATCATATGGAATACAATGACAAAACAGGTTAAACGCCGAACGGCGCTCCGAACGGCCGTGATGGCGTCTCTATCTAAAATGCTTGCGGCCCGCCAGCCATTGACGCTAGCGTTGTTCTTGCAATCCGCATGTCCGCGACCACACTGATCGAGAAAGCCCTCATGGGTCCCGAAGATGAGCCGCTCTCATCCGCCGATCCCAAGCAAGCCTATCTCTGCGTGCGCAATCTCGAAAAGCGTTTCGGCGCTCTAAGCGTTCTCAAGGGGGTGTCCCTCGATGCGCCTCAGCACGAAGTCGTGTCGCTGATCGGTTCGTCGGGCTCAGGCAAGAGCACGCTGCTGCGCTGCATCAATCTCCTGACCATTCCCGACCGCGGCGACATCTGGATCGACGGGACGCGCCTGCCGCTTTCCGATCCGGACAGGCCGCCTCGGCGCGTGACCGACAGCAGGGCCGTGCGTCTGGCCAGGGCGCGGCTCGCTATGGTGTTCCAGTCCTTCAATCTGTGGGCGCACATGACGATCCTCGAAAATGTGACGGAGGGGCCGGTTCACGTTCTTGGCGTCGCCAAATCGGAGGCAAAGGCGCGCGCCGAGGCCCTCCTGGAGCGCGTCGGGATCGCCGACAAGCTCGGCTTCTACCCCGCGCAGCTTTCCGGCGGCCAGCAGCAGCGTGTGGCGATCGCGCGGGCGCTTGCGATGGAGCCGAAGATCCTCCTCTTCGACGAGCCGACATCCGCGCTCGACCCGGAGCTTGTCGGGGAGGTGCTGAAGGTGATGCGCGACCTCGCCGAGGAAGGGCGGACCATGATCGTGGTCAGCCATGAAATGGGCTTTGTCCGTGAAGTCTCGAACAAGGTCGTTTTTCTTCATCAGGGGCGCATTGCCGAGGAAGGCAGCCCGGCCGAACTCTTTCAGGCCCCGAAAACCGAAGCATGTCAGAAGTTTCTGTCCAGCGTCCTGCATTGACGCGGGATCGAATTGCCGTTGTATTTCAATTCTCATCATCTCTCTGAAGGAGGCAGACTATGCATAGGGTAAAATCGGCGGTTATCGCGGCCTGCGCCGCGCTCGGCCTTGCGCTTTCCGTGTCCGCCGCGCAGGCGCAGGACACGATCCGCATCGCCACCGAAGGCGCCTACCCGCCCTTCAACCAGACCGACGCCAGCGGTAATCTCGTGGGCTTCGACGTCGACATTGCCAATGCGCTGTGCGAAGCGATGAACGCGACCTGCGAAATCGTCGCGCAGGACTGGGACGGTATCATTCCCGGCCTCGTGGCCAACAAGTACGACGCTATCGTCGCTTCGATGTCCATCACCGATGAACGCAAGGAAACGGTGGACTTCACCGACCGTTATTACTCCAACTATCTGCGCCTCGTAGCCAAGAAGGGCAGCGGCATCGGCGGCGTCGGCGACCTGGAAGGCAAGACCGTGGGGGCGCAGCGCGCGACTGTCGCCGCTCAGTGGGCGGAAGACAATCTCGGGCGCGGATCGACAGTCCGGCTCTACGACACCCAGACCGCCGCCTACAGCGACCTGGAAGCAGGCCGTCTCGACGCTCTGGCTTCAGACGTCTACCCGGCTTACGACTGGCTGAAGGACAAGCCCGATTATGAATTTGTCGGCGACCGGATCGACATCGACGACATCATCGGCATCGCTGTCCGCAAGGGCGAGGACGATCTGCGCGAGAAATTCAACGCCGCGCTCAAGACCATACGCGACAACGGCACCTATGCGCAGATCAACGAGAAATATTTCCCGTTCGACATCTACTGATAACCGGCCGGGAGCCATTTCACCTGTGAAGGCCGGGCGATCATCTCGTCCGGTCTTTTGCTGCGGAGGACAGAGGGCGCCATGCCGCGAACGGCAATCCAATGATCTTTGACGGCGAAACGCTGCGCTTGCTGTCTTTCGGCGATCAGGGCTGGGGCGACGAACTGCTCGCCGGGTGCCTCGTGACGATACAGCTCGCGCTCGCCTCGCTCGGAGGCGGGCTTGTCTTCGGCCTCCTGCTCGCGGGCGCGAAACTCTCCCGAAGCGCGGCGTTGCGCGGCCTGGCCGAAGGCTACACGGTGTTCATCCGCGCGGTGCCGGAATTCCTCATCATTCTGCTGTTCTATTTCGGCAGCGAAAGGCTGGTGCAGTCGCTGTTCGACATGGCCGGGCTTTCGGTCACGTTCGAATTGCCGCGATTCCTTGCAGCCGTCATCGGCCTGACCGCCATTTTCGCAGCCTATGCGGCCGAAGTCTTCCGCGGCGCCTATCTGTCCGTGCCGGAAGGCCAGATCGAGGCGGGCGTCGCCTGCGGCATGTCTGACCGGCAGGTTTTCTTTCGCATCCGCCTGCCGCAGATGTGGCGCTTCGCCATACCCGGCCTCGGCAATCTCTGGATGGTGCTGCTCAAGGATACCTCGCTCGCCGCCGTGATCGCCGTCGACGATCTTTTGCGGCAGGCCAAGATCGCAGGCGAATCCGAGCGTGCGCCGCTGACATTCTACCTCGCTGCTGGCGCGCTTTATCTGGCGCTGACCGGCGTCTCCGACGTCTTCCGCGAGCGGCTGGAGCGGCGGGCGCAGCGCGGCGTGGCGGGGGCGTGACGATGAACGGCGTCTGGCTAGAGTATTTCCGCATCAAGATCTGGCTCTCGGACCAGATCTGCGCAGCGCTCGCTCCAGTCTCGCCCCGGCTTTTCGCGGCGTCCTGCGGGCGCTTCATCGACGGCTTTTTCGTCAGCATCGAGTTGCTCATCCTGTCCACAGCGATCGGTTTCGTCCTGGCGATCGGCCTCGCCGTTGCTCGAACCAGCGGCGTCGCAATCCTCTCGCTGCCCGCCTTCGCCTATTGCTACGTATTCCGGGGCACGCCGCTGCTCGTCCAGCTCTGGATTTTCTATTTCGGCTTCGGAGCGCTAGGAGCGGACGGTCTCGGCCCTCTCTGGCCGCTGTTCCGGGATGCCTACTCGGTCGGCCTCATCGTCCTGACGATCAACACTTCGGCTTATGCGGCGGAGATCTTCCGTGGGGGCATCGTGAACGTGCCGAGAGGGCAGATCGAGGCGGCGCTCGCCATCGGCATGACGTCGTGGACCCGGCTCAGGCGGATCGTCCTGCCGCAGGCGCTTTCGAGCGCGTGGCCCGCCTACAGCAACGAAGTCATCCTGCTGCTCAAGGGCAGCGCGCTGGTTTCGACGATCACGGTCCTCGACCTCATGGGCCAGACCCGGACAATTTTCTCGCGCAGCTACAATCTGGAGATCTTTCTCTACGCGATCGTGCTGTATCTCATCCTTTCCGGGACGCTGACCGTCATTCTGCGCGTCATCGAGGCGCGTTTGCGGATTCCCGGCCTGAAAACCCTATCGGCGTCATAACCCGCCGGGGGCGTTGCCGCGGCGGATTTGACTTGCCATATCCTGGCAGGAATGAGAAATGTGCAGGCCTGCAAGAGATCGGGGCGTAGCGCAGCCTGGTAGCGCATCTGGTTTGGGACCAGAGGGTCGGGTGTTCGAATCACCCCGCCCCGACCAATTTTGCTGTTGTCCTAGTCAATTTCGCCGTAACGGTCGATTGCATCGCCCCCGCGCGCGTTATGCGTCCGCTCCCTGCCGCGTCCGCCTTGCGCTGCGCATCCGCAGCAGCGCCCTGACAAGCGGATAGAGCCACAGCAGGATGACGGCCACGCCGAGCGTAGCGGCGATGGGCCGCGAGAAGAAACCCAGCGGATCGCCGTCGGCCTTTATCATCGAGGCGACGAAGTTCCGCTCCAGCATTTCCCCGAGCACGATCCCGAGAATGGCCGGCGCGACCGGAAAGCCGTTCGACTCCATCAGATAGGCCAGCACGCCCAGCACGAGCATGACGGTCACGCCGAAGACCGTATTGTTGATCGCGAACGCGCCGACGATGCAGAACATCAGGATGACCGGCATGAGAACGCTCTGCGGGACCCGCAGGATCTGCCGTGCCAGCTTGATGGCGACGAAGCCGAGCGGCAGCAGCGCCAGATTGGCGATGAAGAAGGCGATGAAGACGGCGTAGATGAGTTCCGGATTGTTCAGGAACACGGTCGGGCCGGGGTTCATGCCTTTCATGTAGAGCACGCCGATGACGATGGCGGTGATCGAGTCGCCGGGAATGCCGAAGACGATCGCCGGAACCCACGCGCCCGCGAGACCGGCATTGTTCGCGGTCCCGGCGTCCACCAGCCCTTCCGGATGGCCCTTGCCGAACTTCTCCGGCTCCTTCGAGCCTTTCTTGGACGCGGCATAGGCGATCCAGGCGGCGATGTCCGCGCCCGCGCCCGGCAGGATGCCGACGAAACCGCCGATCAGCCCGCCGCGCGCGACATTGACCCGGTAGCGCGACAGGATCGCTCCGACGCCCCTGAACACATTGCCGATCGCCTGTTTCGGGATGGGAAGCGGATCGTGCCGGGTGGCCACGTAGCGGAGCACTTCCGACACCGCGAACATCCCGATCATGGCGGGGATGAAGCTGACGCCGCCCATCAGCTCCACATTGCCGAAGGTGAAGCGCGGATAGCCGGCCGTCACGTCGATGCCGATTGTCGCGATGAACAGCCCGATCAGCAGCGAGACGAGGCCCTTCAGCGTCGAGCCCGACGAGATCACCACCGCGCAGGACAGCCCCAGACAGGCGAGCCAGAAATATTCGAAGGACGAGAACCGGATTGCGAATTCGGCGAGCGCCGGCGCGGAGAGGGACAGCACGACTGCGCCCATCAGCCCGCCGATCACCGCGCAGACGAGGCCTATGCCGAGCGCCTTTTCCGCCTCGCCGCGCCGCGTCATGGCGAAGGCTTCGTCGCAATATGCGGCCGAGGCCGGCGTGCCGGGTATGCGCAGCAGCGCGCCGGGAATGTCGCCCGCGAAGATCGCCATGGCGACGGTGGTCACGATGGCCGCGATCGCGGGCACGGGGTCCATGAAGAAGGTGAACGGCACGAGCAGCGCGGTCGCCATTGTCGCGGTCAGGCCGGGGATCGCGCCGACGAACAGCCCGAACAGCGCCGCAAGCAGCATCACGCCGAGAACATAAGGGTCCGCGACAAGGAAAAAAGCCTGAATGACGGTGTCCATGACCTACCACGCCACGGGTTCGAGAACGCCCCACGGCAACGGCACCAGCAGGAACTTCGCGAAGATCTGATGAATGACAAGCGTCGTGACGATGGCGACCGCGATGGCCAGGAGCAGCCCGACGCCGAAGCGGAGCAGCAGCGTCAAGAGAATGATGAGGGAGACAGGTATAAAGCCGAGGGGACCCGAGGCGAAAATGTAGAAGACGAGCGCTGCGATGACGAGGACGAGATTGATCCAGGCGTCTCGGTTTCCCGCCCAGTCGCCCAGATCGACCAGCGGAACTGTGCGGCGGCTGGCCAGCCCCGAAATCGTCAGCAGGACCCCGCACCCAAGCATCCCCACGCCGATGACGACGGGAAAGAGGTCCGGGCCGAACTGCTGCCCGAACAGCGCCGGAAAGGTGCGCGTGTAGGCGATCATCGCTATCGCGAAGACGATCAGCGCGACCCCGAAGACCGCATCGTTGAACCGCATGGCTGCAGCACCCTGCGAAAGCCCGAACGCGTTACGGCTCGCATGGCGGAAGGCGGGATCCTCCCGCCTCCCGTATCATGCGCCGTAATCCCGTCCCGCGGCGCGGCCGCTATTTGGCGATCCCGACGGCTTTCATGACGCCGCCGAGATTGGCGTCGCTTTCGACCATCCACTGTGCGAATTCATTGCCGGGCCTCCAGATCAGGCCAAAGCCGCGCCCGTTCATGAATTCCACGAATTGCGGCGAGTTCCAGACCTTCTCCATCGCTTCGGTCAGGCGGGCGGTCACATCCTCGGGCAGTCCCTTCGGCCCGGCGATTCCGCGCCACGCCGACATCTGCCAGTCGATGCCGGCCGCTTCCTGCAGGGTCGGGACGTCGGGGAAGGCGGCAATGCGCTCATTGGCCATGACGGCGAGCGATTTCACCTTGCCCGCCTCCATCAGCGCAGCGGCTTCGACGACAGAGCAGGGCACGATATCGACGCCGCCCGCGGCGAGTTCCTGAAGGCCCGGAGCCGCGCCCTGCGAAGGAACCCACGGCGAGGCGTTCGGATCTATGCCCGCCGTGTTGAGCATACCTGCGAGCGCCAGATGCCAGATGCCGCCCTGTCCGGTGCCGGAGGATTTATGCGCGCCGGGATCGGCCTTGACCGCGTCGATCAGCTCCTGCGCCGTGTTCCAGGGCGAGTCGGCGCGGACCTGAAGCCCGGCCGGGTCGTAATTGTAGAGCGCGATCGGCGTGTAGTCTTCGCCGGTCAGCTCGGTCAGCCCGGCCCAGTGCATCATGCCGATTTCCACGGTGACGACGCCGATCGTGTAGCCGTCCGGCTCGGCCGTCGCGATCGCCGAATGTCCGACAACGCCGCTGCCCCCGGTACGGTTGACGACATTGACCGGCTGGCCGAGTTCCTCCTGCAGGAGTGTTGCGATCATGCGTCCGGTGGCGTCCGTTCCACCGCCCGCGCCCCATGGCACGATGAGCGTGATGGGCCGCTCGGGATATTGAGCCTGCGAAGGCGTTGTTGCGGCGATGACGGCCGCAAGGGCCAGGCCCGAAAACCGGGCCAGCGAGCTGAAAACATTCATCGGTTTCCTCCATTTGATCGTTAAGCCGGTTTTTTGTCACGCAACCGGTCTCGTGCCGCGATCCTTCGCCCGGTCTTCCCTCCCGGTACGATTGTCCCGCGTATACAGCCTACATTAAAGACGCGCAGCATGGCGACAGCATTGTTTCAATGCGCGGCGCGGTCAGCGGATGAACTGATCGACGTAATCCTCGCCCAGGCCGGCTTCCGCGAAATGCCTGCGGCACATGTCGATCTTGGTGAATACGTCCTCATAGCCGAGCGGCTCGCCCCACGGATCGACGTAGTACATGATGCCGTTGACCTGGAAATAGGTAATCATTTCCTCGACATCGTCGGGAACGACGAGCGTGTGCGTCTCGCCGGGCGGTTCGTAGACATAGCCGCCTTCCTCGGCCACCCAGTCATGTTCGAGATAATGCCAGCGCCCTTTCAGGACGAAGCCGTGAACGGGGTTGGGATGGCGGTGGCGCGACAGCACGCCGGATTTTCGCACGCGCAGCAGGTTCATCCAGTAGCCCTGAGAGCGATTCAGGCATAAAGGCCGGAACCAGACGTTTTCCGCCTGCGGAACCCAGAGGCGTTCATCCTCGGGGATGGCTTTCGGAATGACGATCTCCGCCTGTGCGTCTTTCGGAAACGGCAGCTGATACGGCATTCGCGGATTGGGGTCGGTCCTTGCGGGCATCTGTCTGTCCTTTCGTGTCAGACTGCGGAATAGCCGCCGTCGACCGGCATGATCGCGCCGGTGATGAATTGCGCTTCGGCGGAAAGCAGGTAGGCCGCCAGTTCGCCGACCTCGCGGGGGCGTCCCCAGCGGCGCATCGGCGTGCGCGAAAGAATCGCCTCGCTGCGCGCCGGATCCTCGCGCAGCCCTTGCGTGAGTTCGGTTTCGATCCAGCCGGGAGCTATGGCGTTGACGCGGACGCCGTCCGCCGCCCAGTGCGCAGCCAGCGCCTTTGTAAGCTGCGCTACGCCGCCTTTCGAGGCCGAATAGGCCGGAACGAGCGGGCCGCCGAAGAAGGACAGCATGGAGGCGGTGTTGACGATCGCCCCGCCGCTCGCCTCAAGCAGAGGCTTGCAGGCAAGGCACATCCGCATGGTGCCTATGAGGTTGACTTCGATGACGCGCCGGAAATTGGCGATATCGTATTCCTGTCCGCGCATCAGGATTCCGGCGCAGTTGACGAGGCCATCCAGCTTTTCGAGCCGCGCCGCCGTCTCGCCGGCCTGCGCGTGGTCGGTGACGTCCAGCAGCAGCGTATCGAGGCCGTCAGCCGGTTCGCAGGCTTCGATTTCGCTCTGTGCAACGCCGGTCGCTGTCACGGTCCAGCCTTTCGCCAGCAGCGCCTCGGCGACGCCGCGTCCGATGCCGCGCGTTCCTCCGGTGACGAGTGCGTGTGGTTTGCTCATGATCGCGCCCATATTCGCGGCTTGCCCGTTGCAGTCACGGCTGCTGCGTCGTGCTGGCGCCGGGCAACTCATGATCGGAAAGAATTCGGTGGCGCGCAAGCGGGAACGGCGGAGGCTGCGGCGTAGTGCTTGCCGCCCCGCAATTATCCGCGGCAACTCTTTCAACCGTTGGTCCAATGGTGCTATCTATGCGGGCCATGCTTTCCGATATTCCCCTCGAAATCCACGGACGGCGCGCCACGGCAAGACGGATCGGCGCGATGGTCCGGCGTTACGCCGTTCTCATCCTCGGTTCGGTGCCGCGGATGCTGGAGCTGATGTACTGGCCGCTCGTGCAGATGACGATGTGGGGATTCCTGCAACTGCATCTGGCCGGGTCCACCTCGCTCTTCGCCAACGCCGCCGGACTGCTCATCGGCTCGGTGCTGCTCTGGGACATCATGGTGCGCGGACAGTTCGGTTTTTCGCTGTCCTTTCTGGAGGAGATGTGGTCGCGCAATCTCGGCAACATCCTCATGAGTCCGCTGCGTCCGAACGAATATGTGATGTCGCTGATGGTCATCAGCCTGATCCGGCTCCTCATCGGCGTCGTGCCCGTCATCGGGCTGGCCTATGTCTTCTTCGGCTTCAACCTTTTCGGCATCGGACTGGCGCTCGGGGCGTTCTTCGCCAATCTCATCTTTTTCGGGTGGTCGATCGGGCTGACGGTGAACGGCGTCGTCGCCCGTTACGGGCTCGGGGCGGAATCATTTGCCTGGGTCGCGGTCTTCTCCTTCCTGCCGCTCAGCTGCGTCTATTATCCGCTCGACACGCTTCCGGTGTGGCTGCAGCCGATCTCGGCGGCGCTGCCCTCGACGCAGGTCTTCGAGGGGCTGCGCGCCATTGTCATCGAGGAGACTTTCCGGCCCGATCTGATGATGAAAGCGCTGGCTTTGAACATTATATATTTCACCAGCGCGTATCTGGTATTCCGCTATTTCCTGAAGCAGGCCCGGATCAAGGGCTCGCTCATGCAGATCGGCGAATAGGCCCCCATTCAAGCTGAAGGAGACCCAGCTCATGTTCGCACGGATCGCCTTTGTCGTCGTAATCGCCTTTTCCATCGGCATGGCCGGAGCGCTTGTGCTGCGCGAGTTCCCGACGCAGAGCGTCATCCAGACCGGAAAGGCGCTGATCGGCGGGCCATTCACGCTGACCAACCACAAGGGCGAGACGGTCACGGAGCGGGATTTCACCGGCCGGCACATGCTGGTCGTTTTCGGCTATACCTATTGCCCGGACATCTGCCCCGCCGAGCTTCAGCTCATGACGGACGCGCTGAACAAGGCCGGCCCCTCAGCCGAAAGCGTAACGCCGGTTTTCATCACCATCGACCCGCAGCGCGACACGATTGAGCAGATCGCGGCTTACATTTCCAATTTCCATCCGCGCATGGTCGGGTTGACCGGAACCGACGAACAGATCAGGCAGGCTGCCGAGGCTTACCGGGTTTTCTATTCACGCGCTGAAAGCTCCCGCCCGGATGACGACCTCTATCTGATGGATCACTCGACATTCATCTATCTGATGGACCCGCAGGGCGAATATCTGAGACATTTCCCCTATGGCACGTCTTCGGAAGAACTGGCCGCGTCAATTACGCAGGCGGTGAGCGGCGCCTCCTGACCGCGGCAAGACGGACGCTTTCACGCAAGCAGTTGCTCCGAAGCGGATGAGGGGCAGAAATATGGATAATTTCAGAAATTTACGCTGTTCGGAGTATATGCTGGTTAATCATTCCGGCTTATGATTCTCTATGGAATGTTGCGTAGCGAGGCATATCCCTTATAGGCGGTCCGGCTTTTTATGGTATTGTTAAGGTTTCCCGTCGAGGTGAGTTGAATTTGCAACAGCGTTTCCAGCGTCCTCATGCTAGTTTCGTTGCTTCGCAGTCATATGGGTTTGTATTGCGCTTCACTTGGGATTGGCGCGGATGTCACTATTACAGCCTCAGATATTGGAAAACGCGCTCAAGGTTAAGGTTGTCGGCTTCGATGGTCCGCTGCAACTGCGTCGGTCCAAGCGCGCCAGACGCTTCTCTCTCAAGGTCAGTCATACCGAGCGCGCCGCCATCCTGACAATCCCGGAAGATTACGCTGTCGAAGACGCGGGACAGTTCCTGTCGCGGCACATTGAATGGCTCACGAGGCAGATCGACCGGCTTCCGACGCCGATTCCCTTCGCAGACGGCGCCGTCGTCCCTCTTCGCGGCTTTCCCCATGTGATTTCCTTCGTCGGCGCGGTTCGATATCAGGGCGTGGTCTGGGTGGACGAACCCGACGAGGTGGTGCCCACCGTGCATTGGCAAGCCGGAACCACCTGCCGCAAGGGCGGCAAACTGAGCATAAACGGAATGACTTACGATACGCGGGATCTCCCGCGTATCTGCGTTTCAGGGGGCGCGCAACACGGTCCGCGCCGCCTCGCGGATTGGCTGCGCGGCCAGGCCAAAGCCGATCTCACCGAACGTACATCCTATCACGCCGGCAATCTCGGCTGCCGGGCCAAACGAATCACCGTACGGGATCAGAGCACGCGCTGGGGATCGTGCTCCTCAACCGGTACGATCAGCTATTCATGGCGTCTGATCTTCGCACCGAGCGAAGTGCTGGACTATGTCGCCGCCCATGAAGCCGCGCATCTGCTCGAAATGAACCACGGTCCCCGCTTCTGGCGTCTGGTGCGCCAGACCATGCCAGAGATGCACAAGGCGCGGGCCTGGCTGAAGCTGAATGGCGCAGAGCTTCACCGCTTCGGCGCTTCCTGCTGATCAGGCACGGCGTTCAGGTCTTCATCCCCATTTCGCGAAATCCGACTCATCCTCCCGTCTCCGTCCACCGACACCGAAAAGCGGCCCGACCACCGTGCCGATCAGCGCGAAAAGAATCCGCGTGAAGAGCACGAAGCCCAGAAGGACGATCTTGTCGCCGCTCAGCACGATATCGGTCCAGACAAGATACGACTCCGAAAGGCCGGTCTGAGCAAGATAGGGCGGCAATTGCTGCGCCCACTCGATCAGTTGCCGCATGACGCCGGGGAACTCGATTGCCGTAGCGGCAAACAGGATTGCTCCCACGATCAGAGTCAGGACGAAGAGAAATGACGTAAACATCACCCGCATGGCATGGCTCACTTCACAATTGAGAGATCGATCTTGCAACAGATGTCGCCGATCTGCTCTGTTCACCTATTGAATGCGCGGAATATATGCGCAAACCCTTTGGCATTCTTCTTTACGGCGCTCGTAACGACTTAAGGACATTTTCCGTCCGCCGAAGGACGGATCGCCTTGCCCGATTCCGGATCGAATCACCATAAGATCATGTCTGCAATCCGTCATCGGGTCTTCCCGCCAGTAACGCCTGGAATCAGTTCAATGATTCATGCAATCGACCGGCCGATCCCAATCGTTGTGCCATCGCCATTCCGGACGGAAAACTGGCTCCAGGCCGGGCCTTCGCGGGGCCGCGCTTTTCCTGGAACTTTTCTAGACAAGCGATGCGAACTCACATTCGGCCACCATGTGCGAAGCGCGTCCGGAACGCTCGCCGCTGCGGCCATCTGCGCAGAATATCCGCAAGGTTCTACAGAATAGTCACGCTTTAAGAAAGGCCAACACACCGAATGACAAGCGAATTTGGCTTCACCCTGTCATTTTTGCTCGCTATCGCCCTGGTTTCCGGCTGGCTGGCGGGACTTGTAACGCGAGGAAACGGCTTCGGTTTTGCCGGCAACAGCCTCGTGGCGCTGGCCGGCGCGTGGGGAGCGGCGTATCTGGACGAAACTCTCCGGCTGCTTCCCTTCACGGGACTGCCCGCACTGGCCTTCGCCGGATTTTGCGGGGCTTTCGCGCTTCTCGCGATTGTTGGCGCTGCCCGCCGCTGACGCCCTGCCGCTCGGCGCTTTCTTGCGTGCCCGATCCCCATTATACTGCATCATACTGCACTGCACACAGCCAACCCGGACGAACAGCGCATGGGGAGAGCATATGACCGAAAAGCCAGTCAAGGCCGATAAACCCTGGCTTATCCGGACCTATGCGGGACATTCGACCGCACAGGAGTCGAACGCGCTGTACCGGCGAAATCTGGCAAAGGGACAGACAGGTCTGTCCGTGGCCTTCGATCTGCCGACGCAAACGGGCTACGATTCCGATCACCCGCTGGCGCGCGGCGAAGTCGGCAAGGTCGGTGTACCGGTTTCCCATATCGGCGACATGCGCGCCCTGTTCGAGGGCATCCCGCTCGGCGAGATGAACACTTCGATGACGATCAACGCGACAGCGCCGTGGCTGCTGGCGCTCTATATCGCGATCGCGGACGAGCAGGGCGCGCCGCGCAATGTCCTGACCGGGACGGTTCAGAACGACATCATCAAGGAATATCTGTCGCGCGGCACTTATGTGTTCCCGCCCGGCCCGTCGATGCGGCTCATCAAGGACGTCATCGTCTACACCTGCCGCGAGGTTCCGAAATGGAACCCCACGAATGTCTGCTCCTATCATCTGCAGGAGGCCGGTGCGACGCCGGTTCAGGAACTCGCCTATGCGCTGGCGATCGCTCAGGCGGTTCTCGATACGGTCAAGGCGTCCGGCGAAGTCGTCGAGGAGGAATTTCCGCAGGTCGTCGGCCGCATATCTTTCTTCGCCAACGCCGGGGTGCGTTTCATAACCGAGATGTGCA
>CAYOUE010000088.1:0-13472 GCA_964407075.1 uncultured Hyphomicrobiaceae bacterium | reverse complement strand
ACTACCCGGCGCTGATCGCGGGCGACGGGGAGGGCTATTCCCATGCGCTGCTCGGCATATTCGACGCCATCGCCCCGGCGGCGAGCGCGGCGCTCAGCGCGATGGCCCGGCAGGATATGGGAGAGTATCACGACATACTGGCGCCCACCGTTCCGCTGTCCCGCCACATCTTCAAGGCGCCGACCCGCTTCTACAAGACCGGGGTCGTGTTCATGGCCTATCTGAACGGGCATCAGTCCCATTTCACGATGATCGGCGGGCAGCAGAGCGCGCGCTCCGCTGCGCATCTGGCGGAACTTGTGAGGCTGGCCGACAGGGCGGGTCTGCTGCGCGATCCGGAACTGGCGGCGCGGCGCGCGGCGGCGGCGCTGGCGCTGTACGGGGTTAAGCAGTAGCGGATGCGGGCAAACTCCCTCTCCCTGAGGGAGAGGGTTGGGGTGAGGGGCCTCGGCGCCAGCCGGAGACTGTCCAACCCCTCACCCGGCCTGCGCGCCGGCCGCTCCCCACGGGAGAGGCAAGATAAGCCGCACGCGCCGCACCGTGCTCCCGCGTCATTCGTAAATCACATGATAAGGGCATCCAGACATGGCCGATCCGCGCAAGACCTCGCTCAATACCGCAACCGTGCGAAAGCAATGGACGCTGGAGCAGTGCATCGAGGGCTGCGCCCGGCACGGCTTTGCGGGGATCGCGCCCTGGCGCGACATGCTCGCCGAAATGGGCGTTGCGCGCGCGGCGAAACATATCCGGGACGCCGGCTTGCAGGTTTCCGGCCTGTGCCGAGGCGGGATGTTCCCTGCGGCGGACGCGGAGGGGCGCGCGGCGGCGATCGAGGACAACCGGCGCGCCGTGGACGAGGCGGCGGCGATCGGCGCGGCCTGCCTCGTGCTTGTCGTCGGCGGCCTGCCGGATGGATCGAAGGACATCGCCGGCGCACGGGCGCAGGTCCATGACGGCATCGCCGCCGTGCTGGACCACGCGCGCGCTGCCTCCATGCCGCTCGCCATCGAGCCGCTGCACCCTATGTACGCCGCCGACCGCGCCTGTGTGAACACCCTGCGCCACGCCAACGATCTGTGCGACGCGTTCGGGCCGGGCGTGGGCGTCGCGCTCGACGTCTATCACGTCTGGTGGGACCCGGAGCTTTATGTCGAGATCGCCCGCGCAGGCCGCGCGCGCCTGTACGCCTTCCATGTCTGCGACTGGCTCGTCCCGACGCGCGACCTGCTCACCGACCGCGGCATGATGGGCGACGGCGTCATCGACATTCCCGCGATCCGCCAAGCCGTCGAGGCGGAGGGCTTCGACGGACTCTACGAGGTGGAGATCTTCTCGGCGGAAAACTGGTGGACGCGCGACCCGGACGAGGTAATGCGCACGATCCTGGAGCGGATCGGCACGGCGGTCTGAACGGCTGGCATGATGCAAAGGCGCCGTTAACCACGACGCCTGAAGCTGCGCCCTCTTTCACGTATTGTTTGCGCTGATGCAGGCGTGCAACATTCACTTTTTCGCTTATCCTTATGAATTATATGATTTTTTTCTGTCTTCGCCTTTGGAGGTTCAGCTAAAGGCTGCATAGACAGAATAATGCACGCCAAAGTGCGTGTTCCTTCCCTTCGCGCAGGCTTAAGTCAATATCTTAGGTATTAGTTAGAATCTTCACGCGATGGGGGATGTAATGAAGTCAGTGAGTATCGTGGCGTTGAGCGCCGCGCTCGTATTCGGCGGCGCGTCAGCCGCAAGCGCAGCGGACATGTATTCCGGCAGCCTTAAAGACGATCCGATTGTCTACACGCCGCCGATCACCTGGGCCGGCTTCTATGTCGGCGGCCACATTGGCGCAGGTTTCGGCGATGGCGACGGAAAATGCGAATATGAAGATACAATTGTTAGTATCGCTGACATTAACGGCGACGATAACGGTTCGCATAACGAACCCTGCTACAAAGACTATGACGATGACGACAAATTCTTTCTCGGCGGCATCCATGCCGGCTACAACTGGGAAATCGGCGGCGGCGTTTCGGGCAGCATGAAGGACGGCACTTACGCCGAGACCTCGCCCTACCTGTTCGGCATCGAGGCCGACGTCAGCTTCGGCGACGACATCGACTATCTCGCTAGCATCCGCGCCCGCCTCGGTCTCATCTCCGGCAACGCTCTGTTTTACGCAACGGCTGGCGTCGCCTTCATCGGCTTCGAGGATGGCTGGGGCAAAGACCACGACGAGACCGGCTTCGTGATCGGCGCCGGTGTGGAGAAAAAACTGAGCCAGGACTGGAGCATCGGTCTGGAAGGCCTCTATTACGCATTCGACGACGTCAAGTATGATGATGGCATCTTCACATATGAAGAAGACGCGGATTTCTGGGTCGTCCGCGCCCGGCTAAGCTACCACCTGACCGAGGACCGCTATTCGCAGCCCTTGAAATAAGCCTGCCCTGCAAGACTGGCTTGCATCGACGCGGCGCTTCGTGAGCGCCGCGTTTTTTCATGTCTTGCCGCTGACTTTGCTCATTCTCCATAAGCCGCGCATGGCTTGAACCGCAAATATTCCTCCTCGCCAAAGCCTGCCCGACGTGGGAGACTCGCGTTACGCCGAAGTTACCGGAGACATGACATGCGCATGAAAATCGGATGCGAGATGAACTACGAGTTCCCGCAGGTCACGCCGATGATCGCGATGCTCAACGTTCATTTCTCCCGCGTCTCGGACCTCGAACATCCCGACCACCTCCTGACGGCCCCCGCCGTGCAGGTGGACGGCTATCGCGACGTCTTCGGCAACTGGTGCACGCGCCTGATTGCGCCGGCCGGGCGTTTCACGCTCGGCACGAACACCGTTATCCGGGACAGCGGCAGACCCGACGAAACCTTCCCCACCGCGATCCAGCATCAGGTCCAGCACCTGCCGTCCGAAACCATCCAGTTTCTGCTCGGCAGCCGCTACTGCGAAACCGATCTGCTCTCCGAGGAGGCATGGCGGCTCTTCAAGGACGAACCGCCCGGCTGGCCGCGCGTTCAGGCGGTCTGCAACTTCGTTCACAACCACATCAAATTCAGCTATGCCGAGGCTCGTCCCACGCGCACGGCGGCGGAGGCCTATTCGGAGCGCGTCGGCGTTTGCCGCGATTTCGCGCATCTGGCCGTCGCCTTCTGCCGGTGCCTCAATATCCCCGCGCGCTACTGCACCGGCTATGTCAGCGATATCGGCCTGCCGCCGCCTTACGAGCCGATGGATTTCGCCGCATGGATAGAGGTCTATCTCGGCGGCGAATGGCGGGCCTTCGACCCGCGCAACAACGCGCCGAGGGTCGGCCGGGTCCTGATCGCCTATGGCCGCGACGCGCAGGACGTGCCGTTGACCCATGTGTTCGGACCGAACGCGCTGCTCGACATGCGGGTGTGGATCGAGGAAGCCGGCTGACGCCGTATATAGCTGTGCATGAGGCGGCGAGACCGCCCGCAACCGGGGTTTATCGCCGCCTGGAGTAGGATGCGTTTAATCAGAGTCGCATCCTGTTCTATTTTTTGCTTTGCGCCGGACATCCGTCCGGCGCGTTTGCCCACTTGGCCGTGGGCCCCGGGGTGCCATGCAGATAGAAGGTGCTGCGGGGCGAGCATTTCCGATTATTCACCCGACGCTCTAGCCAGTCTTTCAGACAGGAAGGGTCAGGATTTGGCCGTTTCGTCGGCGATCTTGCCGATCAGCAGGTCCATTTCGGACGCAAGCGCGCGAAGGTCGTCGCCTCCCCTTTCGAAAAACGGCGCAAAGACCGTCGAGGGCCACGGATAGGAAAGCGTCGCCGTGCCGTCGCCATTGTCGGTGACATGAAAGACGAACGGCTTGTCGATACCGGCGGCCTGCATCCGTTTTGCGTAATCCTCGCGCGCGGCGCCGATCATCTTCTTGCCCGGCGCGTCTGCGGCTTCGTCCTCGGCCGAAACGAGCTCCATGCCGTTGGCCTTGATGTTAGCTTCCAGATATTCGACGAGATCGGAAAAGCTGTTGTCGCTTTCGATGACGCGCCAGCCGTCTTGCGGCTGCACCGTATCGGCCTGCAAAGCAACCTGGACCGGCATGAGCAGGAAGCCCAGCACGGCGAAAATCCTTAACGCAGTAAGACGCATGATCGATCTCCTAATCGAGTCTGAAAAGCGGCCTGAAGCGGACCGCCAGAACGCTGCCTATAAAGCCAAAGATGAGCCAGCCCACGCCATGAAGGCTGCCTGACGTGACGCCGCCGAGGAAGGCGCCGATATTACACCCGAAAGCAAGTCTTGCGCCATAGCCCATCATGAGACCGCCAATGATGGCGGCCATTGCGGGCCGCCAGCCGATCCGCCAGACCGGCGCGAACCGGCCCGCCAGGCCCGCCGCCATTAGCGCGCCAAGCATGATTCCGAAATCCTGAACGCTGGTCGCGTCGGCGAGAACCGGGGCGTCCAGCGCGGGCGAATACCGCCAGTAGGACCAGTTCGCGACGTCCAGCCCTGCCGCATCGCCAATTTTTGCTCCCCAGAGCGCAAAGGCCGATGTGATGCCCCAGGGACGCTGGAGGACGATGAAAGTCAGTATCGCCATGACCGCGATGGCTGCAGCGCCCGCGGTCATCGTCCAGGGGCCGCGCCAGAGCGAGCCGCCGGGCGCTTCCCTTTCGAGGGCGCCGTGACGGCCTTTTTCGAGCGCTGCGCTAAGCCAGGCGAGCAGCGCAAGCAACGCGAAGGCGATCGCCATCGCCATGAGCGGCCCGGCTGAGGAGACGAGTGACATGGCCGGAAGGCGCGGCAGTCCCTGCCACAGATCCCAATGCGCCGTCGCCAGCACGGAGCCGAAGATGAATGCCGCCAGCGTGATCGCCATGCGCGCGCTTCCGCCGCCGACGGTGTAGAGCGTGCCCGATCCGCATCCGCCGCCGAGCTGCATTCCGAAACCGAAGATGAACGCGCCGAAGGCCGCGGCAACGCCGAAGGGAAAGACATAGCCATTGATCCCGTCCGCCCATGCGATCAGCGGATAGCTGGCCGCGATGACGAGCGCGATCAGTAGAAGTTGCGCGCGCAGGCCCGCCCCGCGCCGGTCGCGGATGAATTGGCGCCATGCGGAGGTGAAACCGAAAGAAGCGTGATAGAGCGCGAAGCCGCCGAATCCTCCAAGCAGCGCGCCAACGCCGATCCGCCAGCCGCCGATCTGTGCGGCCAGCGCCGTAACCAGCGCCAGTCCTGCAAGGGCGGCAATCCAGATCTGAGGCTGAGCTTCAGCCTGGATCGCGCCAACGGGGGCTTTCGGTTTGTCTGGAGTCATTCGCAAAGCAGTTGAGCCAATTAGGCGTTCCGTCCTTTTTAGCGCCGGAGACCCCTCAAGCCCGATCACGTTGCGGTGATGGCGGCGGGACGCATGGCGCCGCCTTGCGACGGCTTCAGCGCATCGCGTGTCAACTCCAATGGCGCGTGGACCTCCAGGCCGTGCATCACGTCATGGCCCAGCTTGACGCTGCGCTCCACCGTTTTCCAGAGGTCCTCGACGAGCTGGACGCGCTCCTCGGCGGACAGGCGCTCGTAATGCGGGCCTTCCACGTCTTCGATCAGCGCCGCGAGGCGGTCGATCTGGCAATAGAAATCGACAACGGTCAGGATCACGGGCCGCGGCAGGTCGGCAAGCTCCGTCAGATGGCTTTCATAAACGATCCGGTGGCAGACGCTCGTCATGTGCGGGCGCGCGCCGCGCTCGCGAACATTCTGCATGACGCGCTCCTTTGGCGGGGAATGCGCCAGAAAGCCCGCCAGATCCTCGGCATTCGCCTTTATTTCGGCATAGAGCGCGCAGATCAGGCGCTCGGCCTTGCGCGCTTCCTCGCCGGAGCGTTTCGAAACCTCGACAAGGCTCTTGATGAAAAACAGCGCCAGCACGATAGCGGAGATCAAGAGCGCGGCGCCTGCGCTTTCATAAAAGAATTCCATAAGCTCCCCCAACCCGATGCCGTTCCCTATTACGCCCTATCGGCGCGGTTGGGGAGACTGTCTTTACGCGCGCGGGCGACAAACCGCCGCCTCTGCGGCTATTTCACATCAGCCTTCGCGGCTGAGCGCGAGGAACCGCGAAGCGGCCTGCATTTCGGCGAACCGCGCCTCCCGCTTTGCGGCCGCTTCGGCGTCTTCGCCCCATTGTTCGCGCTGGAAATCCTCGTCGACATGGGCAGCCTCCCAGCTTTGCTCCAGCGTGAGCCGGCCTGCGGCGTGAGCGAGCGCCAGCACCGCCGATCCGGTCAGCGTCGTAATGACGTGCAAAGCGGTCAAGCCGAAAGGCTCCTGGCAAAGACAGGCTGTGCGCAGGGCGGCAAGGCTCCCGGACGGCTGTTCCACGGGCATGACGCCTTCTGTGACGATAAGGCGGGCGCCGTAATGATCCTCGACCCATTCTATCAGCGGGTCCCAGTGCGCTTTCTGGCGTTCGATCAGCTCGACCGGCCTGTCAGCGCGATAGCAGATCATGTCTCGTCCTGCGAAGCCGAGCATATCTTCTGCGACCGAGGCAGCGTTGGGCGCAACGGCGTCCAGCGCAGTGTTGGCGAGCCGGGTCATAGGCATTGTTCTTGCGTCGATGCGGCCGGTCTGTGCGCGCCATTCGTCAGCGATCGCCTCGGCCAGAGCGCCGTTCGGCACAAGCAGATCAGCGCGCTGCGGCGTCTTCACAACCCGCCCGTCCAGCAGAATGCGCCAGCCTTCGTTTTCCTCTTCCTCGGCCATGACGTCGCGGTAGAAGCGCTGCGGTTCAGCCGATCCGTTCGCGCCTTCCTCAAGCTGTCCGTTCTTCACGCCTGCCTGTCTCCTCTCCTCATGCTCAGCGCGCGCATGAGATCGGGAAAATCATGCGCAATGACCGCAGCTCCCGCCTCGGCGAGTCTTTCCGTTTCATGATAGCCCCAGCTTACACCGATCGGGAATACGTCGGCAGCCCTCGCCATCGTCATGTCGTAACTCGTGTCTCCGATCATGACAGTATCGCGCGCCTCCACGCCGGTTTCACGCATCGCCTGATGGATCATGGCAGGATTCGGCTTTGAAGGGGCGTCATCGGCAGTCTGCACAGTAGCGAAAAACCCCTCGAAACCCTCCCGCTCCAGCAGCGCGCGCACGCCGCGCCGCGACTTGCCGGTCGCGATCCCGAGCAGGACGTCCTGCGCCTCGCGCAGAGCATGGAGGGCTTCCCGCGCGCCGGAATAGAGCGGATCGGACTTGGCGGGGTCGCGCCGCAGTCTTCCAAAGGCTTCGCGATAGGCCAGACTCAGCGCCGGAACCTGATCCCTCGCCTCCTCGCCCCAGATCGACAGCATAGCTTCTTCGACCGAAAGGCCCACCGCCTCAAGAATGCGGGCGCGCTCGGGGATCTCGAAGCCGCAGGATGCGAACGCTTCCCCCATCGCCTCCACGATCAGATGCTGGCTGTCGACCAGCGTGCCATCGCAATCGAAGATGACGAGCCTCATGTCTCATCCAAATCGTCATAGCGTTCCGGATCGAGGCCCAGCAGACGCCAGGTTGCCAGCATGTGTTCCGGCAGGGGCGCACTGACATCGAGCGCGGCGCCCTTTCCGCGCGGGACGACCAGCCGGCGGGCGTGAAGATGCAGCTTCATGTCCAGCCCTTCGATGGGAAGGTTCCTGTCGCCCTCGTATTTCTGGTCTCCGACGATCGGCGCGCCAATAATGGCCATGTGGGCGCGGAGCTGGTGCTGGCGTCCGGTGACAGGCTTGAGCGACACCCATGCGAGCTTCGCGCCGGCCTTCTCGATTACGGCGTAATGGGTGATCGCGGATTGCGCGGTCTCCTGCTCTCCGGGACCGGCCTTGCGGACACGGTCGCCCTCGGGGCCGCCAGCCTTGACGAGCGCAGCGTCGATCTTGCCCTGCTGCGGCTTCGGAACGCCTTTGACCAGCGCCCAGTAGATCTTGCGGACCGAGCGGGTCTGGAACAGCTTGCCGTACTTGCTTGCAGCCTGGCGGGTTTTCGCAACCAGCAACACGCCGGATGTGTCACGGTCGAGCCTGTGAACGAGACGCGGACGGTCGCCGAAACGATCCTCCATGCCGGCCAGCATTCCGTCGATGTGCCGCTTCGTGCGGGTTCCCCCCTGAACGGCAACGCCGAACGGCTTGTTCAGCACCATCAGTTCGTCATCCTCGAACAGGATCATCCGTTCGATGAAATCGCGGTCGGCCTTGGACAATCCCGGCGGCGGCTGGACGGAGGGCTTGTGCGCGGGATCGCTCGTGTCGGCGCTCAGATGGGCGAGCTGGCGGACCTTGACCTCGTCCCCTGCCGCGAGGCGGCGATCGGGCTTGGCGCGCCCGCCATTGACGCGCACCTGTCCGGTGCGAAGCAGCTTCTGGAGGAGGCTGTGCGGAAGCGCGGGATAGTTGGCCTTGATCCAGCGGTCGAGCCGCATTCCCTCGTCTGCAGGCTTGATCCTGCGCAGGTCGCCCTTCACGTTATCCATTGCCGCACCGCGAACAGCCCCCCAAACAGGGCGAGGATTGACAGGCCTACCGATCCGGCCAGATACAGCGCGGCCAGCGCGTAATCCTTGCGCTCGATCAGGAAGGCGAAATCCAGCGAAAATGCCGAGAACGTGGTAAAGCCGCCCAGGATTCCGGTGGCGAGCAGCACGCGCATCTCATTGGAGAGATGAATTTTTTCGATGCCGATCGCAAAAAGCAGGCCCATGAGGAACGAGCCGGCGATATTCACCGCCAGAGTCCCCCAAGGAAAGCCTGCGCCGAGAAGCTGCGCTGCGCCGAGATTGACGAGATAGCGGGCCGCCGAACCGATGGCGCCCCCGGCTGCAGCCAGCAGAACGAGCTTCATCGCGCCGCCATGACCGTCAGTTCACGGGCCGTATCAGCAGTCCGCGCAGACGCCCGCCAAAAAAAATGCCAAGCAACAGCCCTAGAAAGGCGAACACGCCGGTAATGGTCAGCCTGACCACGAGATCGAAATAGGCCGCCTCATCCGGGCTTTCGAAAGT
Source organism: uncultured Hyphomicrobiaceae bacterium (assembly GCA_964407075.1). Lineage (GTDB taxonomy): Bacteria > Pseudomonadota > Alphaproteobacteria > Rhizobiales > Rhodomicrobiaceae > JAHQVI01. Next base: position 4,444 of record CAYOUE010000088.1, on the reverse strand, counting down.
CGGGCGCAACGGCTCGATGCTGTCCTGCAGAAGCAGCCAGTCTCCGACCGGGCCGGCGAAATAGGCCCCGCCCACCGCGGCCAACACGCCGAAGAGAATGCCGAAAATGAGCCTCATTGAACCTCCCAGAACCAGATGTTGGAGGACTTGTTGTAGCCGCCGAGCCAGTTGAACCAGGGAAACAGCATCTTTGCCGTCGTGCGCCAGCCATTCCAGAGGTCGATGTGATCGCCGGTCGGGCGCGACGTGTCGGTCGTGCGCCACCAATACCCATTGAAAAAAATCAGTCCCTTCCGGCCGTTCAGCTCATTGGCGAAATCGCCGGGACTGGTCAGGCTGTAGACCGGGCCGACGCCGGGCATCGAGGCGTTGCGCAGGGCGATCGCCAGTTCACGCGCGCGGATGTAGTGCATGTCGTCGCCGGGATGATTCGTCAGCTTCGCCTGCCCGCAGGTGATCGCGCCGCGCAGCGAGGAAGCCGGAACGCCGGAGCGTTTGAGGCAGACGCCCATCCGTATCGCACACTGATTTTCGAAATTCGAAATGCCGAGCGTCCTGCAAGGCTGCTGCTCGCCGGTATTCGTCGGATGGTTTACCCAGAGCTGATTGAAAGTGACCATCGCCGTTCCCACTGATACTACATGGCGTCTATAGCATAGCTGTTTGAGGGAGATAAGCGGCTTGAGCGGTTAATTTGCACCGTTGCGCCGGTTCGCGATCCCGGTTCAGGAATTCAGCTTCTCCGTCCATCTTCGCGCAATGCCTTCCACCTCTTCAGCCGCCCGGCGATTTCGGCTTCGGCGCCCTGCCCTCCCGGTTCATAGAACGCCTGCCGCACCATATCCTCCGGAAAATAATCCTGGCCGGAAAAGCCTTCCTCCGTATCGGGATCGTAGATGTAGCCCGCGCCATAACCTTCCTCGGCCATCAGCCTGGTCGGGGCATTGAGGATGTGTTTCGGCGGTGCGAGCGAGCCATGCTCGCGCGCCGCGGCGCTGGCGCGCTTGAAAGCAACATAGGCGCGGTTGGATTTAGGCGCGGTTGCGAGATAGATTACGGCCTGTGCGAGCGCAAGTTCGCCTTCGGGGGAGCCGAGGAAGTCATAGGCGTCCTTGGCGGCGAGCGTCTGCGTCAGCGCTTGCGGATCTGCCAGCCCGATGTCCTCCACCGCCATCCGGACCAGCCGGCGCGCAATGTAGAGGGGGGCCTCGCCGCCCGCCAGCATTCTCGCAAGCCAGTAGAGCGCCGCGTCCGGATCGGAGCCGCGCACCGACTTGTGCAGCGCGCTGATGAGATCGTAATGGCCGTCTCGGTTCTTGTCGTAGAGCGGGGCGCGGCGCTGGACGATCTGCGGCAGATCCTCCCGTGTAACGGGCCCGCCGCTTTCATCTCCAGCCTCGAAGACCGCCTCGGCGAGATTGAGGAGGGTGCGCCCGTCGCCGTCGGCCATCGCGATCATCTGCGCCCGGGCGTCTTCCGTCAGCGGGAGTTTGCGGGCTTCCAGTTCTTCGGCGCGAACCAGCAAAGCCTCCAGCGCCACCTCGTCGAGCCTGCGGAACGTCAGCACCGTCGCGCGCGAAAGAAGCGCACCGTTCAGCTCGAAGGACGGATTTTCCGTCGTCGCCCCGATCAGTATGATGGAGCCGTCCTCCATCACGGGCAGGAAGCTGTCCTGCTGGGCGCGGTTGAAGCGGTGAATTTCGTCGACGAAGAGCACGGTGCCCATGCCGGTCTTGCGCCGCGCGCGGGCCGCGTCGAACAGCTTGCGAAGATCCTGGACGCCTGAATAGATCGCGGAGATCTGCTCGAAATGCATCCCAGCCTGCCGGGCGATCAGCCGGGCGACTGTGGTCTTGCCGGTGCCGGGCGGGCCCCAGAAGATGACCGAGCGCAGGGAGCGCTTGGCCGCCATCCGCGAAAGCGGGCCGTCTGGACCGAGAAGGTGATCCTGGCCGCAAACCTCACCGAGCGTGCGCGGGCGCAGACGGTCGGCGAGCGGGCGCGGCGCATCGTCCTCGAATCCTGCAGCGTCAAACAGATCCGTCATGGCTCAAATTACGGCGGACGATGTCGTGCCGCAAGCGGAACCGGCCGCTCTACCCTTTCAGGAAGGTCTGGAGCCTCTGGCTGCCTCGCTCGATCGTGATCGCCCAGCCTCGCGATGGCTGCTCAAGAAGACGGACAAGTTGCTGCACCGTCTCGATCTCGCGGTCGTTGACGCGGAGGATGACGTCGCCGGGCCTGAACCCGATCCGTCGCGCCGGCGATCCGGATTCGGTTTCGAACACGACGACTCCGGAGATTGCGTCGATGGAGATTTCCTCCGCGAGCGCAGGTGAAAGATTGGCCACGCGGGCGCCGGAAAAAGGATTGGCGCCGGTGATATCGGTGATGTCGCGCGGCACTGTTTCGGGTGCGGCGATGAGCGAAAGGGCGGCCGTGATTGACCGTCCGTCCCGGATGACGCCCAGTTCGGCGTCGGCTCCGACGCCCTTGGTCGTCAGCCGGTAAAGCACCGATTGCGCATCGAGCGCCTCACGCCCGTCGACCCCGACGATCACATCGCCCTTGCGCAGGCCCGCCCGTTCGGCCGGGCCGCGCGGCATGATCCGAACGATGATCGCGCCTGCCGCCCGCTCCAGCCCCAGCGCGCTGGCGATCTCCGAGGTGACGTCCTGCAACTCGGCCCCGAGCCAGGGCCTCTCGACACGTCCGCCACGGAGGGCCGAATTGACGACGACGCGGACCATGTTCGAGGGGATCGAGAAGCCGATGCCGTGCGATCCGCCGCTGCGGCTGAAGATGGCTGTGTTGATGCCGACGATCCGGCCGCGCATGTCGATGAGCGGGCCGCCGGAATTGCCCGGATTGATGGCGGCGTCGGTCTGGATGAAGAACTGATAATCCGACACGCCGACGCGGGTGCGGGCGAGCGCGGAGACGATGCCACTCGTCACGGTCTGGCCAACGCCGAACGGATTGCCTATGGCGAGGACAATGTCGCCAACTTCGAGCGCGTCGGAATCGGCGAAAGGTACGTAGGGGAAAATAGTGTCGCCGCTGTCAATCTGGAGGACCGCCAGATCGGTGCGTTCATCGCTCAGGATGACGGTAGCCTCGAATTCGCGGCTGTCGGCCAGCGCAACCTTGATTTCGGTTTCGCCGCCATCTTCGTTTCTCACGACATGGTGGTTGGTCACGACGATGCCGTCCGGCGACACGATCACGCCGGAGCCGAGCGAGTTATTCAATCTTGGCGCAGGCCGGCCGAAACCGTCGCCGAAGAAGCGCCGGAAGAACGGGTCTTCGAAAAAAGGCGACCGGCGGCGGCGGGATTCGCTGCGGACATAGACATTGACGACGGCGGGCGCGGCCCGCTTGACGATGCTGGAATAGGAGTAAAGCAGTTCGCCCTGATTTTCGGGCACGGCCCGCCATGATCCGGGGGCGTTATCCTGCGCGACGGCGGGCAGAACAGCGCCAACCGAAATTCCGAGGGCTAAACACGCTATGCCGAGCGATCTCATTCGAAAGGTCTGACTGGGAACAGCCATGATCCAAGCATTCCCCTGCGCGAAAGCGATCGTGGCGGCGCGGCAGCGATAGCCTAGGCCGCTGCGGGCTCTTCCACGGCGATCTGTACAGGGCCAGAGTCCTGCCCCTTGGCGCTCTCGTCGCGGTCCACCAGTTCGATGACGGCCATCGGCGCAGAATCGCCGTAACGGAAACCGGCCTTGAGCACGCGGGTATATCCGCCGGGGCGCTCCTTGTAGCGCGGGCCGATCGTCTCGAAGAGCTTCGCAACCATTTTCTCGTCGCGCAGGCGGGAGGCTGCGAGACGGCGGGCATGAAGGTCGCCGCGCTTGGCGAGCGTAATCAGGCGCTCCGTAACGCGGCGCAGATCCTTGGCTTTCGGCAGCGTGGTGACGATCTGCTCGTGTTTGATGAGCGCCGCCGCCATGTTCGCGAAAAGCGCCTTGCGGTGTTCGGCTGTCCGGTTCAGCTTGCGGCCGGAATTACGATGGCGCATGGGTCGTCAGTCCTCAACTCTGCTGGGCAGCAGGCCAGAGAGGCCGCTTGCCGTTAATATTGGTCCTCGAAGCGCTTGGCCAGTTCCTCGATATTGTCCGGCGGCCAGTTCTGCACATCCATGCCGAGATGCAGGCCCATACCGGCGAGCACTTCCTTGATCTCGTTCAGTGATTTACGGCCAAAATTCGGGGTGCGCAACATCTCGGCTTCCGATTTCTGGATGAGGTCGCCGATATAGACGATGTTGTCGTTCTTGAGGCAGTTGGCCGAGCGCACCGACAGCTCCAGTTCGTCGACCTTCTTGAGCAGCGCGGCGTTGAATTCCAGCTCCGGGGTGTGTTCCTCGCGGACTTCCTTGCGCGGCTCCTCGAAATTCACGAAGATTGAAAGCTGGTCCTGCAGGATGCGGGCG
>CAYOUE010000087.1:1513-13552 GCA_964407075.1 uncultured Hyphomicrobiaceae bacterium | reverse complement strand
GACGCCGGGATCGCCGACGAAGAGCGGGTTGTTCTTCCGGCGGCGGCACAGTACCTGGACTGTGCGGTCGATCTCGCTCGCCCGCCCGATCAGCGGATCTATCCGGCCGTTGCGGGCCTTTTCGTTCAGATTGACGCAATAGACGTCGAGCGCGTCACCGGAACGCTTCTTCTCTTCGCCGTTCTCCACGGTCGCCGCGTCGTCGTCGACGCCGCGCACGACGCGCGGCTCGGACATGCCGGAGCGCTTGGCAATGCCATGCGAGATGTAGTTGACCGCGTCGAAGCGGGTCATATCCTGCTCCTGCAGGAAATAGGCGGCGTGGCTTTCGCGTTCGGCGAAGATGGCGACTAGCACGTTCGCTCCTGTCACTTCCTCCCGGCCCGAGGACTGGACGTGCACGACGGCCCTGTGAATGACTCGCTGGAAACCGGCGGTCGGCTGAGCTTCGGAGTCTTCGTCCACGACGAGGCTGTCGAGGTCGCTGTCGAGATAGTCGATCAGCTTGCCGCGCAGCAGGTCGATGTCGACATTGCAGGCGCGCAGAACGGCTGCGGCGTCGCGATCGTCGAGCAGCGATAAAAGCAGATGCTCCAAAGTGGCGTATTCGTGATTCCGCTCATTTGCGAATTCAAGGGCACGGTGAAGGGACTCTTCCAAACTCGACGAGAACGATGGCACTGGGAACTATTCCTTCTCCATGGTGCATTGCAACGGATGCTGATGCTGACGCGAGAAATTCATGACTTGCGCAACCTTGGTTTCCGCCACTTCATAGGTATAGACCCCGCATATTCCGACGCCCTTCTGATGGACATGCATCATGATGCGCGTCGCCTCGTCGGGCGGCTTGTTGAAAAACCTTTCCAGCACGAAGACGACGAACTCCATCGGCGTGTAGTCGTCGTTGAGTAGCAGAACCTTGTAAAGGCTCGGCTTCTTCGTCTTGGGCTCGGTTTTCGTAACGATTCCGCCACGCAGATCCCCATCATCGCCCCCACGCTGCCGTCCCGCCAGCGAGGGCGCTTTCATGGCGGCGTAACCACTCCGTTCGAATCCGGCGCCGCTGCGATTTTGAAACGTCTTCCACATGGTAGCCCGTGCAGATATTTTCCAGCAATTTAAACGCCAGGCCCGGGGCGGACCTGCTGCGGCGGCCGCCCTCGCCGCACGCAGCCCGATATAGAGAGTAAGCCCGACCGGCCCGGCTTTCAATGACCACTGATGCCTCCATGGACAAAGATAACATTATCAACGGGACATCAAAAAGACCCGCCTTTTGCGAGAATATTATTTATTCGAACATGAACGCCGTATGTGCGGGCATCTTAACCGGGCTTTCTCAAAAAAATCTTCCTGTCCCTGAAAAAAGCCGGTCGCGGAACATGTATGCGAGGCGGGGTTTTGCGCCGCCCCAGTTTGGACTCTTTTCAGACTTGTATTCTACACAGTCGTCGAGGCCGGGCTGGATCGGCTGTTAAGACTTTGCTAGTGACGTCCCGTTAGCGTCGGATCGGAATGGCGCATTTGGCGGCAGCCGGGGAAAAGGGGAGGATTGCATGGGCGTCTCCACAGTGGGAAGTCTGCATGAACGTGCAGAGCAGCGCGGCTTGACGACAATGCTCTTGCGGCGGGTTCGATGCGGGACGCTTGTCGCGCTGGCGGGCTGCGGGATCGCCCTTGCGGCTCCCGGGAGCGTAGCCAGAGCCTACTCGCCGCCTCAGGCCGCGATGGTGGTGGATGGATACAGCGGCAAAGTTCTCTACGCCAGCAACGCAGACGAAACCCGTTATCCGGCATCCATTTCGAAAGTCATGACACTCTATCTGCTTTTCGAGCAGATTCGCGACGGTAAGATGGATCTCGACACCAAGCTGAAGGTAAGCGCCGAGGCCGCCTCGCGTCCTCCCTCCAAGATCGGACTGGAGCCGGGGAGCACGATCAGCGTCAAGGACGCGATGCACCTGCTGGTGACGAAATCCGCCAATGACGTCGCCGCGGTCGTTGCGGAGAACATAGGCGGATCGGAGCCGGCCTTTGCGCGAATGATGACGCAAAAAGCCCGCCAGCTGGGGATGACCAGGACCACTTTCCGTAACGCTTCCGGGCTGCCGGACAGCAAGCAGGTGTCGACGGCGCGCGATCTCATCACGCTCGGGCGCCGTATGCTGACCGACTTCCCCAAATATGCCGATGTCTTCAATACGCGCCAGTACAGCTACGGCAAGCGCACATTCCGGAACCATAACCGGCTGCTGTTCAGCTATCGCGGCATGGAAGGTCTCAAGACCGGCTTTATTCGCGCCTCAGGTTTCAACCTGCTCGGCTCCTGCAGGCGTGACGGCAAGTTCCTGATCGCTGTCGTTCTGGGCGGGAAGTCCGGCAAGGCCCGGAATCTGCGGATGCAGCAATTGCTTGACCGGTCATGGAGCAAGGCTGTGACACTCAAGGATTTCAAGGCCGGCAATCCGATCGCGATCTCCGGCATCGTGGAGGAAGAGTATCTGCCCGAGCGCAATCCGGCCTTTCACGACATCTGGCCGGATGAAGGGGTGCGGCTTGCCGCGGCTGGCGATCCCGTGGCTGCGGACCCAGCCGGGGACCTGGTCGAGGAGTCCACGGAAGAGCCGCTCGAAATCGTTATTGCCGAGACTGCTTCCGAGTCTGTTGATGAGGCAATGGATGAGTCTCGGGCCGAGGGATCCAAGACCGCTTCGATCGAGCCTGCCGGCCCCTATCATGTACAGGTCGGTTCTTTCCTTAGCCCAGACCTGGCGGAAAGCCACCTCGTCGACGTTTCGTCAAAGGCTCCGGCGATGCTGCGCGGACATAGCGGCCACACTGTCCGCGGAGAAGTCAAGGGGAAGCTCTATTATCGCGCCCGCTACGGGGAGTTCACCGAGGCCAAGGCGGCCACCACCTGCGCGGCGCTGAAGAAGATGAAGGTCGATTGCCTGGTGGTCCGGGTCGAATAACCCGCCTCCCGCTGTCTATTCGCGGGCGTGCTGCAGAAGTATGTCCTTGGCTTCGTTCAGCTTTGCAGCCATATAGTCGGTGCCGCCCTGGTCAGGGTGGAATTTCTTCATAAGGCTCCGGTGCTTCTGATGGATTTCATCGCGTGTGACGCCGGGCTTGAGGTCGAGAATTGCGTAGGCCTCTTCAATCGTCATCGTGCTCGATCCCTGCCGCGCCGAGCTGCGTCCCGCGCGCGGGCCGCCCATGCGCTCCATGAACGCCTCCAGCAATTGCGCCGCCTGCGGGTCGCTCAGCCGGGCCTCTTCCAGCAAGGCTTCGAGTTCGTCGGGCATGAGGCTGGACAGAAGGCGGCCTTCGAACCGTCCTCTCTTGACGCGGCCCTCCATCGCTCCTGTGTCGTGATCGAGCGCCATGTCGAGCAGTCCGGTGCGCACCGTCGACTGCTGGCCGCCGCTCTTGCGGCTGTTGCCCGGCGGCGCGCCCCAGGGAAAGGCGAACCCCAGGAGCGTGAAGGCCAGTATGGCCAGCGGCACGGCGAGAAAGACCCCGCCGCGCAACGCCAGGATGACGGCAAGGACGAGCAGCCCCCAGCCGCCGAGCCTGCGCGTGTTCTTGGCGAGCTTTTTGGGATCGGCGTTGGCGAAGGCGCGTCCGGCGAGCAGCACGACGACCAGAATCAGAAGCCCGATTAATATGAATTGCATCGCACCGTTCAGCGTTTGAGCTGCTCAAGGAGCAGTTGTCCCCGGCCGCCGCGCGCGCTGTTCTCCAGCGCCTTCCGCCCGCCTGCCGCATAGGCTGCAACGGCGCGAAGGAGTTCGCGCAACTGCTTTGCCGAGCCGGTATCGAAACGGCAATATGCGCCTTTCGTCAATCGCGCAATTTCGCGAAACGCCGTTTCCGCCCGTGCGTCTGCGCCTTCCTGGAACATGAAGGCTGGTACGCCCAGCAGTCCGAGTTCGCCCGCAAGGGCGGCGAGATGGTCGATGTCCTCCTCCATGCAGTCCCCGACATAGACAAGGGCGTTCACCTTCTGTTTTTCGGCTTCCCGGCGCGCATGGGTCAGGATCTTGCGGATCTGGGTGAAGCCGCCGAGGCAGCGAATGCCTGTCATGAGCCTGGCCAGGGTTTCCGGATCGCCGATCCATTTCGTAGAACGGCATTCGTCGAAACTGCGGAAATAGATGAGCTGCACGTCGAGTCCGCCGATCGACTTGACCTCCAGGAACATATCCGCTTGAAGCTTGAGCGCCATGTCCCATGTAGGCTGGCGGCTCATGGTGGCATCCATCGCAAAGATGAGGCGTCCGCGCTCGCCTGAAGACGAGGCCGGTGCGGTCGCTTTCATCTTCTGAATGAAGCTCGCAACCTCGTCGTCGCTGGAGCGTTCGGGAGTGATTTGCGTGTTAGACGCCGGAGCAGGCGTCTTGTCTTCTGAATTCATCGGTGAAACTCCTGACTTCACTTTACGGCGATATGGAAAACAGGCCAAGAGAATGAGGCTCACCTTTTGGTTAGCTTCCGTTTTGACGCAGTCCTGATACGGTCTGAATCACAATATGGGGGTTAAAGACCGATGGTTCGCCGTTTGCCGATCGTTCGCACATTGCGCGGCCTGCGCTCGACCGTGAAAGGCTGGCGGCGCAGAGGCCATCGCATTGCGCTGGTGCCGACCATGGGCTCGCTGCATGAGGGGCATTTGTCGCTTATCGAGCTGGCGCGCAAGAAGGCGGGCCGCGTCGTGGTGTCCATTTTCGTCAATCCGACCCAGTTCGGACCCAACGAGGATTTCGAGGCTTACCCGCGCGACGAGCTGGGCGACTGGCAGAAGGTTGCGCAGGCTCGGGCGCACCTGATCTATGCGCCCGCCGTCACGACGATCTATCCGGACGATTTTTCGACGCGTGTCGAGGTCATAGGCATCACTTCGGGGCTGGAGGGCGCAAGCCGTCCGCGGCACTTCGCCGGCGTAACGACGGTCGTGACCAAGCTGTTCCTGCAGTGCCTGCCGGATTTCGCAGTCTTCGGCGAGAAGGACTATCAGCAGCTTCTGACTATCCGCCAGCTTACGCGCGATCTCGACATGCCCATCGAGATACTCGGCGGACCGATCGTGCGTGAAGAGGACGGTCTGGCCATGTCTTCGCGCAACGCCTATCTGGATGAGAACGCCCGCGCTATCGCGCCGCGGTTCTACGCTGTGCTGAGCGAAGTCGCCAAGGACCTCTCCGAGGGCAGGCCCATCCATGAGGCGGCATTCCTTGGGCGCGACTGGCTCGAAGGGGCTGGGTTCAAGGTCGATTATCTGGAGGTCCGGGACGCCGTCAACTTCATGCCGGTCGGCCAGACGGTGACAGTACCCTCGCGATTGCTTGGCGCCGTCTATCTTGGCCGGACCAGGCTCATCGACAATGTCCCGGTCGAACCCGCGCCGCCGCGTTGAAATTCACGGACGAGATGGACTTTCCGAGCGAACTCTAGCATCTTGCGCCCGTTACATCGCGGCAATGCGGCAGGTTGGAACGGGCCATGACATACCGGGTCATTCTGGAACATCGCGGCGGGCGCAAGCAGACGCTCGGCGAATTCGAAACGCGCAAGGCGGCCTTGATCCGCATCGACCAGTACAGGCTGGACGACGAAGGCCATGACGAATATTGGCGTCTGATCGTGCGTGACGGCGATAGGGTGATCTATGAGCACCGCTCCACACATCATATCGTCGATATGCTGAGCGAGGATGAGCGCCGCTCGGGACGGATCCTGACGCCGGGCGAGTGAAAGCGCGCCGGGATCGGGCGCGGCGCAAGGGCGGAACGGAGACGGACCATGATCGACGAAACACCGCTGGAGCGCTTCGAACAGCTGGGCGAGGCGCTGCTCAAGCCGATCTATGCGGATTATTCCTTCGGCAATGTTCCGAACACAGTCCATTATCTCCTGACCGGCGAGCGTCTTGGAGCCTTGCTTCCCGAAAGCTGCTTCGGCGGAGCCTATCCGAAGCCGAAAAAGATCGTGCTTTTTCTCCTAGACGCTTTCGGCTGGCAGTCATGGCGGCGGTATGGCGAACGCTTCGCCGCAACCCGCCGCGTCATGGAGGATGGCGTGCTGACTCCGCTGTCGGCGCTATTTCCGAGCACCACTGCCGCCTCGGTCTCGACGATGAATCTCGGCGTGCTCCCCGCGCGCCATGCCCTTTACGAGTGGCTTGCCTACATTCCCGAATATGGCGAGGTCATACAGACGCTCGCTTTCATGCCGGCCGGCTCCAGCGCGCGCGAGCTCTGCCGGGAGGCAGGGCACGATCCGGCGAAGATGCTCGCGGTTCAGGAAACCGTCTATGAGCGCCTCGCCCGCCACGGCGTAGCTTCTGCGCAATTCATGAAGCATGATCTGGTCAAGTCCAGCTACAATTCGCTCGTCAGCAGGGGCGCCGCGCTCATCCCGCATGACACGCTGGCGGAAGGCCTGCTGCAGGTGCGGCAGGCCGTGGAAGCCGCACAGGGCAAGAATTATTTCTATTTCTACTGGCCGAGCATCGACTCCATCGCACACAAATACGGCCCGGGCAGCGACTTTCACGCCGCAGAGATCTCCTCTTTCTGGGAGACGTTCGAGGCTATGCTTGGCGGGCTGGACATCCCGGACACGCTGTTTCTGTTTCTCGCAGACCACGATCAGGTCGGAGCGCGGCGGGAGGATACGGTCTACGTCAATGAAGACATCCCCGCCATCGCGGACTGCCTGCCGCTGAGCCGTACGGGCCACAGGATCTATCCGAACGGCTGCGCCCGCGACATGTTTCTGCATGTGAAGGCGGACCGGAGGGACGATGTGCTCGGCGCGATTCGAGAACGCTATTCCCATATCGCCGAGATCATGACCGTGGACGAAGCGCTCGCGCTCGGGCTGTTCGGCCCCGATCCGGTCTCGGGCCGCTTACGTCCGCGCCTCGGCGACATCCTCGTTCTGCCGCATGACGGAAAGTTCATATTCTGGCGCGAGCCTGGCGTCATCGAGAACCGTTTTCACGGCAATCATGGCGGTCTGGCGGCGGCGGAACTCGTCACCGCCCTCGGTGTCGCGCAGCGGCTTTAGGCCCGCAATCCTTTGCCTTGCAAGCCGCATTACGCGGCAATGCCCAAAAATTATGCATTCGCTGATTCATTAGGCGGCGCACGGCTGAATTCTCGGCAGGGTGTGGCGCGAAAAAATCCGTAATATCTAATATTTCTGAAAATTATCAAATAGTTAGCCTTTGCATCATGCATGTGGCACGCCTCTTGATAAAGCATGATCGGGTCCTGCTTCCGCACTGAGTACGGAGAGGGACCGCATGAGAGGCAGGGTAATCCGCCTGCGGCAAACCTAAGCGGAGGATGGATTGATGAAAATGGTGACGGCCATAATCAAGCCGTTCAAGCTCGACGACGTCAGAAACGCTCTGACCGAAGTCGGCATCGAGGGCATGACGGTAACTGAGGTCAAAGGCTACGGCCGTCAGAAGGGCCATACCGAGATATATCGCGGCGCCGAGTACGCCGTGAATTTCGTGCCCAAAATCAAAATTGAAATCGTCGTCCAGTCCGACCAGGCGAGCAAGGCGATCGAGGCGATCTCGAACTCTGCGAAGACCGGGCAGATCGGCGACGGAAAGGTGTTCGTTTCAGCGGTTGAGCATTCTCTGCGCATCCGCACCGGCGAAACGGACGCCGACGCATTGTGACCAGTTGGGGGACATCTGAATGGACATGCAGAAAGGGTTAACACTTATGACACCGATGAGGACCGCTCTCGCAGCGATGCTCACCTTCATCGTCGGCGGACTCGCCCTCTCGGGCGCCGCCTTCGCGCAGGATCCGGCCGCAGCCGCGGCCACTACGGAACTTACCGCCGACGGCAAATACATCATGAACACGCTGCTGTTCCTGATCGGCGGCTTCCTCGTCATGTGGATGGCGGCCGGCTTCACCATGCTGGAAGCAGGCATGGTGCGGACCAAGAACGTTGCGATGCAGTGCACCAAGAACATTGCGCTGTACTCTATCGCCGGTCTGATGTTCTGGCTTGTCGGCTACAATCTCATGTATCCGGGCGACGGCTGGATCATAGACAGCTATATCGGCGTCTTCTCGCCGAAGGACATACCTGCGCCGGATAACGATCCCGGCGATTATTCGGCGGCCTCAGACTGGTTCTTCCAGATGGTGTTCTGCGCCACAGCCGCCTCTATCGTCTCGGGCACGCTGGCGGAGCGGATCAAGCTTTGGCCGTTCCTGCTTTTCGTCGTCGTCCTCTGCGGCTTCATCTATCCTATCCAGGGCTCCTGGGAATGGGGCGCAGGCTGGCTTGACCAGATGGGCTTCGCCGACTTCGCCGGTTCGACGCTGGTTCACTCGACCGGCGGCTGGGCGGCGCTTGCAGGCGCTTTAATCCTCGGCGCACGCATCGGCAAGTTCGGACCGAATGGCGAAGTCCGGCCCATACCCGGCTCGTCCATGTCGCTGGCGACGCTTGGCGTCTTCATCCTCTGGCTCGGCTGGTTCGGCTTCAACGGCGCTTCTCAGCTTGCGATGGGCACCATTCAGGATGTTTCCGCCGTCTCCAAGATTTTCGTCAACACCAACCTGGCTGCGGCGGCAGGCGTCGTCACCGCCATCGTGCTGACGCAGATCTTCTACGGCAAGGTCGATTTGACGATGGCTCTGAACGGCGCGCTTGGCGGACTTGTCGCCATCACCGCCGAGCCTCTGACCCCGTCCGTAGTCTGGGCGATCATCATCGGCGGCATCGGCGCGGCGATTGTTGTCGTCACGGTTCCGCTGCTCGACAAGCTGCGCATCGACGACGTGGTCGGCGCCATTCCGGTCCACCTGTTCGCAGGCATCTGGGGCACGATGGCCGTTCCGCTGACCAACAGCGACGCCAGCTTCGCCGTGCAGGCGACCGGCGTTGTCGCAATCGGCCTGTTCGTCTTCCTGGCGAGCGCTGTCGTGTGGCTGGTCCTGGCCGCCATTCTCGGCCTGCGTCCGTCTGCTGAAGAAGAGATGGCCGGCCTCGACCAGACCGAGATCGGCATCGAAGCCTATCCGGAATTCGGACGCGGCAGCCAGATCGCGTAAAGCCCGGATGGGCCGGCGCGTCCGGCCCGTCCGCTCCTTCCACATGCAAGCTCAGTCAGCCCGGCTCCCTCCCCGGGCTGACTTTTTTGTGCAGGATCAGCGGGCGAGATAGCGCTCGCGCAGGTCGTCGGTGCGGGCGGCTGTCAGGTTCGTCAGACAACTGGCGATAGCATGACCCGCGCCGGACCCTCCATACCATTCGATCTGCACCAATTCCTGGCAATCGGCGTCGCGGAACGCGATCCAGGCGCGTTGGGCTGCGCGGAATTTTTCTTCCCAGACTTCCGCGCCTGATGGCAGATCCGCGCCGGTTTGCTCAATCTTTGCAAGCGCGTCCTGATAGACGTCGTTGAGTTCGCGGTCGGCGCGCTCGTAGGCGTCCCAGGCGCATTGGGTCATTTCGACGTTGGATTGGGCGTTTGCGCAATCAGGACTTTCCGATTGGGCATGGGCGATTGCGGCCATCAGCAGGGCTGACATTGCGAGAAGGGCGATCTGGCGCATGGGCGAACCTTTCAGAAACTGCGTAACCACAAGCCGGATACACGAAAACCACCGTCGAGACGTAAATATTCCGCATAAGATCAGGAGAACATCTGCTATGGAAATGCGCGGCGCGCCGGGGGGCGCGACGCCGTCGATTGCGCTGACTAGTTGAGCTGAAAGGGCGGCCTGGGATGGGAGGCGATGATGGCCATAACCATCTACTATGATGGAGATTGCCCGTTCTGTTCCCAATACGTCCGCCTCCTGCGCCTCCGGGAGAGCGCCGGGCCTGTAAGCCTCGTCAATCTGCGGGGCGATCCCGATGTCCGGGCGCGGCTTGCGGCGGAGGGCTTCAATCTCGATGATGGCTTCGTTGTCGATCTCGAAGGCCGGAGTCTGGGCGGGGCGGAGGCGGCCCATTCGCTCGCCGCATTGTCGACGCCCTCCAGTCTCATGAACCGCATGAATCGCATCCTGCTTGGTTATCCCTTGCTTGCCTCGGTCAGCTATCCAGTCCTGCGCTCGGGACGCTGGCTTGCGCTGTTCCTTCTCGGCCGTGAGGGCTTTACGCGCCAGGACGAAGGCGCACGGGCGCGCGCGACGCTCTTTTCACTTTTCTTCGCTCTGTTCTCCATATTCAGTTTTCTGAATTATACGGCGGAATACGGACGTTTTCCGCCGGGGATCGACCTTTGGGCGACGCTGGCCGCCGCCTTCGCGCTCCTGTTACGGCCGCAATCGGCAAGACTGCTGTTTCTGCTGATGGCGGTCAGCACCGTCAGCACATGGATACAGGCGCCTATCGGGTCGAACCATACCATGGTTAGAACCGTGGTTCTGGCTGGCTACTGGCTTTCCTTCGGCTGGGCGTTCATACGAGGCAGGGACTGGGGCGGCCTCTTCCCGGCCTTCGCGCTTGCCGGACAGGGCGTACTGCTGGTGATGTATTTCTTTGGCATCTTCCACAAGCTGAATGCCGATTTTCTCAATCCGGTTTCAAGCTGCGCCGTCGCGCTCTGGCGCGAGATGCCGCCGCCCCTGAGCCTTATCGACACGCCGGCGATGCATTATCTGGCCATATACGGCACCTTCATCGTGGAGGGTGCGATCGTGCTGATGCTGCTGTCACGGCGCTTTCGCCATACCGGCGTTGTTGCCGGCATCGCGTTTCACGGGCTTCTCGCCCTGAGCGGCTATGCGATGTACGTCTCCTTCTCCATGCTGTCCATTGCGCTTCACACGCTTTTTCTGTCGCCCGCAGCCGCGATGCGCATCCTGGCCTCGCGCGAGATGGCGATCGTCAAGGCGCGTATGCGGGATCCGGTCTATCTTGCTTCCGCCCTTATCCTTCTGCTGCTGATCGCACTGATCGCCGTCCTGCGTTATTACACGGCTGCCGCACTCCTGCTTGCGCCGCTGGTCGTTCCTTTCTGCTGGCTTATCGTCTGTTATGGCGCACCGGGGCATGGCCCGGTCTCTGCCACAGGAGCGGGGCGCGAGGCGAAGCTCATCGGCACAGTCGTCACGGCGGCGTTCTTCATCAACTGTATGCTTCCCTATGCCGGGCTGAAATCGGCGCAGACGATCAACATGTTCGCCAATTTGCGTCTTGAAGCCGGGATCAGCAATCATCTCATCTTCTCGGGCGCGCCCGGACCTTTCCGCTATCTCGAAGATGTCGCCCTCTTGGAGTCCGTCGACGGCGACCCCGTTCTCAAGGGCATTGCGGAAAAGGGACTCGCGATAGTTTATTACGACCTGCTCAGCGCTTTGGAGCGGAACCCGGATGCGCGCGTCACCTTCACGAGGGACGGAGAGCGATTTGCGGATCACACGGCGGCGGATTTACGAGAAGACATCGAGACGGTTCTGCATCCGGCCTGGTTCAGGAAATGGTTCCATTTCCAGCCAGTGTCGCTCGAACGCCCGGAAATGTGCAATGTGTAGCATATCGTGAACTGGATCCTGTTCATCCCGGCCTGCTTCGCGCTCAACATGGCGCCGGGGCCGAACAACATGCTCGCCTTCTCCAATGCGGCGCGCTTCGGCGTCGCGCACGCCATTCTGGGCGGAACGGGGCGTCTCGCCGCGTTCGCGATCCTGATCGCGGTGGCCGCCGTCGGTCTAGGCGCTCTGCTGGCGGCGTCGTCGGCGGCGTTCACCGTCGTGAAATGGCTGGGCGCGGCCTATCTGGTGTATGTCGGGGTCAAGCTGGTGAGCAGCCGGTTCGACGCTGAAGCCTCCGCCGATGTCCGTCAGATCGTCAGCGTCAGGGAGCTTGCGCGGCATGAATTCCTGCTCGCCATCGGCAATCCCAAGGCGATCGCGGTGTTCACGGCCTTCTTTCCGCAATTCGTCGATCCGGCTCTGCCGGCGGCGCCGCAGTTTTTCGCGATGGGAGCGGTGTTTCTGGCGCTCGAAGTCGCAGCCATCGCGATCTTTTCGGCGGGCGGAC
>CAYOUE010000087.1:0-1503 GCA_964407075.1 uncultured Hyphomicrobiaceae bacterium | reverse complement strand
TGGCGCGAAGCGTTCTGAAGACGGGCTTCGGTTTCGGGCTGCTGAACAAGGGCGTAGGCGCGTTCCTTGTCTGCTCCGGCGTAACGCTGGCGCTGAGCAGCCGGTAGCAGTTCGGTTCAAATATTTGCATCCCGTTTGCTGCGCCCTCATTCGCAAATGTCTGAATCTCAAGAACCGTTTGGAAGCTTTTGGGTCTGGCGGAGCTTTGAGAAATGGACGAGTGCCGCGGAGCGGCGCAGACGTTTCTGCAAGAAAGCCGCGGCGAATCCTTTGAATGCGCTCTGGCTGAATCGGCCTTGAGAACCTAAATTAACGGGAACGGAGCAGCGGCAGGGGCGTTAAGCGGGCGCTGCCCGCAATGCCTCAACCGCGGATGATTCATGTTCCCAATCAAAGATTCGGTTCCGAAATACTCCACGCCAGTCGTGGTCTACAGCATCATTCTGGCGAATACGCTGGTGTTTCTGGTGCAGATCACGACGCCGGACCCCGATTTCATCGTCGCGCAATTTGCTCTCGTGCCGCGCTATTATTTCCTCGCCGACGGCGCGCTCAGGCCGGGTCTGGGACTTTTCGACTACTATCCTTTCCTGACCGCCGCCTTCCTGCATGGCGGATGGATGCACATCATCTTCAACATGTGGACGCTGTTCATTTTCGGCTCGACGCTGGAAAGCCGCCTTGGCGGAATTCAGTTCCTGATCTTCTACATGATCTGCGCATTCGCCTCGACCTATGCGCACGGCTATTTCAACGCCGATTCCTATGTGCCGGTCATCGGCGCGTCAGGGGCCATCGCGGGCGTGATCGGCGGTTATGCGGTGCGCTTCCCGACCGCGCGGATCACGCTGCTGATTCCCATCGTCATCATCCCTTTCATCTTCACCATTCCCGCGCTTACCTATGCCGGGGTCTGGTTCGGCATCCAGCTGCTTCAGACGACATGGGACGCCATGCGTCCGAGCATGGGCGGCGGCATCGCATGGTGGGCGCATATCGGCGGCTTCATCGCCGGGCTTGCGCTTCTTCCCGTGTTCCTGCTATTCGCGCCCTCACGGCGGATAACGGGCAGGATCGAGCGCGGCCCCTGGGACAGGCCGCATTGAGGATGCCGTGAGCGGGACGGACGGCGATACCGGACTTGAAGCGCGGGCGGAGCAAAGGCTCTCCGGACCGGAGGTCATTTCCGGCTATCTCAAGCATCTCGGGACCGGGCCGGGCGTCTACCGGATGCTCGATTCCCGCGGCGAGGTGATCTATGTCGGCAAGGCGCGCAACCTGAAGGCGCGGGTGTCGAACTACGCCCGGCTCGGCGGGCACGCCAACCGCATCGCCCGCATGATCGCCTCGACCGTCTCGATGGAGTTCGTCACGACGGCGACGGAATCCGAGGCGCTGCTGCTCGAAGCCAACCTCATCAAGCGCTTCCGGCCGGCGTATAACGTGCTGATGCGGGACGACAAATCGTTCCCCTACATCCTGATCGCGCGGGCGCATCCCGCC
>CAYOUE010000086.1:8195-13574 GCA_964407075.1 uncultured Hyphomicrobiaceae bacterium | reverse complement strand
CAATACGGGCAAGACCCATCTCGCCATCGAGCGTATGCTGGGCCACAAGAGCGGGCTTATCGGCCTGCCGTTACGGCTGCTGGCGCGCGAGGTCTATGACAAGATCGTCTCGCGGATCGGTGCGGCCGATGTCGCGCTGATTACAGGCGAAGAGAAGATCAAGCCTGAGCGTGCGCGCTATTGGGTCTGCACCGTTGAGGCGATGCCGCGCGAGATAGACGTCGAATTCCTCGCTATCGACGAGATCCAGCTCGCCGCCGATCCGGAGCGTGGCCACGTCTTCACCGAGCGCCTGTTGAGAGCGCGCGGCCAGAGCGAGACTCTGCTGCTGGGGTCTTCGACGATGGAAGGGCTGATCCGCGATCTGCTCCCGGGCGCGAATTTCATCACCCGCCACCGCATGTCGAAGCTGACCTATGCGGGGCAGAAGAAGTTGACGCGGCTGCCGAGACGTACCGCGATCGTCGCTTTTTCAGCAAGCGAGGTCTACACGCTGGCCGAGTTGATCCGCCGCCAGCGCGGAGGCGCCGCCGTAGTTCTCGGCGCGCTCAGCCCGCGCACCCGCAATGCCCAGGTCGAGCTTTACCAGTCCGGCGACGTGGATTTCCTGATCGCCACCGATGCGATAGGCATGGGCCTCAATCTCGATCTCGACCATGTCGCATTCGCTGCCTCGCGTAAATTCGACGGCGCCGGATACCGCGACCTGACTCCCTCCGAACTCGGCCAGATCGCCGGCCGCGCAGGACGGCACATCAATGACGGCACGTTCGGCGTCACCGCGGAAACGCCGCCTTTCGACTCCGAACTGGTCAATCGTCTCGAAAGCCACGAGTTCGAACCAGTCAGAATTCTGCACTGGCGCAACACCGACCTTGATTTCGGCTCTCTCGACCGCCTGAAGGACAGCCTGCGCGAGACGCCTTCATCCCAGCGCCTGACGCGCGCGCGCGCCGCCGATGACGTGATCGCGCTCGATACTCTCTGCGCCGACCCGCAGATCCGCGATATGGCCGCCGCTCCCGCCGCCATCAAGAATCTCTGGGAGCTGTGCCAGCTACCCGATTACCGCAAGATCTCCTCAGCCAGCCACGCGGAACTGATTGGTGTACTCTACCGTCATATCATGAGTGACAAAGGCGCGATCCCGGAGGACTGGTTTGCCTCGCAGGTCGCTCTTGCCGACCGCACCGACGGCGATATCGATACGCTATCCAACCGGATCAGCCATATCCGCACCTGGACATTCGTGGCGAACCGCCCGGGGTGGCTGGCCAACGCCGATTACTGGCGCGAGCGCACGCGTGCCATCGAGGACAGCCTTTCCGACGCGCTGCATGAACTGCTGACCCAGCGTTTCGTCGACCGCCGCACCAGCGTGCTGATGAAAAGTATGCGCGACAAGAACTCGCTTTACGCCGACATCGAAAAAAGCGGCCAGATCTTCGTCGAAAAGCATTACGTGGGTATGCTCGAAGGCTTCCATTTCACTCCCGACACCGCTTCGGCCGGCGTGCATGGAAAAGCGGCCCGACATGCGGCCGCAAAGGTCCTGACAGTCGAGCTTGCCGACCGGGCCGGCCGTCTCTGCGAGTCCAGGGATGAGGATTTCGCCCTTTCGCGCACAGGCGCAGTGAGTTGGGCGAAGCAGGATATCGGCCGCATCGAGGCTGGCGACAATCCGCTACGCCCGAATTTCGCGCTCATGGCCGACGAGCATCTGAGCGCTGCCGACCGCGAGCGTATCGTCAAGCGCGTCGACGATTGGCTCGCCGCGCACATAGAGGCACGGATCAAGCCTCTGGTCGAGTTGTCGAAGGCGCAGGACCTGAACGGACTGGCCCGCGGCGTTGCTTTCCAGCTTGTCGAGAATTTCGGAATTCTGCGCCGCGAAAAGGTGGCTGAGGACATACGTGCGCTCGATCAGCAGGCGCGGGGCGAATTGCGCAAATTCGGCGTCCGTTTCGGCGCGTATAACATCTACATGCCGTTGCTGCTGAAGCCGGCTGCGTCGGATCTGCTGCTGCTGCTCTGGGCGCTCAAGCAGGGGCCTGCCGTGGGAATCGAAGCGGCAAATCTTCCCGAGCCTCCGCGTCAGGGCCTGACTTCGGTTCCTCTCGACAAGGACCTGCCCGAAGCGTTCTATGCCGCCGCCGGCTTCCACCCGTGCGGCACGCGCGCCATTCGCATCGACATGCTGGAACGCCTCGCCGACCAGATCCGTCCGCTGGCGAGCTGGCGTCCGAGTGCGGACGCTCCTGAACCGCCTCCGGGCGCAGTCGGCCGCGGCGCATTCAAGATTCAGCCGGATATGCTGTCGATCATTGGCTGCTCTGCTGAGGAAATGGGCAACATACTTTTCGCGCTCGGCTTTCGCCGCGAGCGCCGCCCGGTTGCGCCGAAAGCCGCAGCCGATATTGCGGACGCGGCAGCAGAAGCGTCAACGGCCAGTGGAAGTGAAGAGGCGGAAGCGGCTTCCGTGCTGTCCGATAGCAATGCCATGCCGGAGATCACCGCTGCGCCTGCGGAGGCCGCCGCCGTTGCGCCGGTTTCGCAGGACAACGCAGCGCCTGCCCCAGAGGCGACCGAGGACGGGAACGTCTCCGGCGCGACGGAAGCAGGGCCGGATGCAGAGCCGCGCGAGGACGTTGCGTCCGCCGAGCCTGAATATGAGGAAATCTGGCGTCCGCGCCGCCGCGCGCAAAGCGACGAACGCCGCCAGTCACGCCGCCGCGACAGCGGGAAAGACGCAGAAGCGGGCGAGGCGCACACCGGCGGGGAAGGCCGGGACAATACCTTGCGAACAGCCAAACGCGAAGGCCGCCCGGATCGGGAAGCCGCCCGCAAGGACCGCAAGGATGGACGCGGGCGCGGCGAGCGCAACCGTAACGGCCAGCAAGGAAAGGGAGACCGGAAAGGCCACGGCAAGCCAGGCCGGACTGCGGTCGTGACCACAGCCGCTCCCCCGCGCAAAGGCCAGAAGCCCGGAGCGGACAAGGATTCGCCCTTCGCCGCCCTGCTTGAGCTCAAGGAGAAAATGGCTCGCGAAACGCAGGATCAGGCCTGAAGCGATGGCTGAGTGCGGCGATGCTAAAGCAGCGCAGCGTCTCGACAAATGGCTCTGGCACGCCCGAATCATCAAGACCCGTTCGCTTGCCGCGCAACTCGTCGCAAAGGGCAAATTCCGCGTGAACAGGGAGAAGGTTCTCAAGCCGGCCTTTTCTCTCAAGCAGGGCGACGTCATCACGACATCGCTGTTCGGCAAGCTCCGGATCCTTCAGGTCAACGGATTCGCCGAGCGCCGTGGCCCCGCCGCAGAAGCGCAGATGCTTTACGAGGACCTCACGCCGCGCGAGCAGTCCTCCGAACCGTTCGAACCCGACCGGACGCAAGGCGGCCACCGATCGAATTGAACGGAAACGCCGTCATGCGAAATCGTCACGCACCTGGCGGCGCGTGACGTATGCTCGATGAACCGAAATGCGCGCTATGCCGCCAATTGCTTATTCTCCGCGATTTGGCGCGCGCCTTCGAGGAAGCGCCGGTTCACCGGGCTATGCGGCTTGAGCGCCAGCCTTTCATTCGCCAGCGCTTCGGCCATGCCGGCGTTACCGGAGCGGACCGCGGCTTCCGTAAGCGTCCAGTCGATGATGTCGCGCTGGGCGTGGCTGCCGCCGAAGCTGTTGGCGATGTACCGGGCGCGGTGGAGTTGCTCCACGGCCCCGGCATAGTCGCCGGTCCAGAATGCCCTGAAGCCTTCGATCAGCGGCAGGCCTGTCTCGCGCGCCCAGAGGGCGGTTTCCGCCTTGTCTGCACCATTGCCGCGATAGGTGGAGAGAATGCGGTCTATGTCCTTCGTCCGCCCGGCGCCGAGATAGGCCATCGCGGCGTGCCAGTCGTTGAAAGGATAGAGCTTGCCGTCGGCGTGCGCGTCCCAGCTTTCGGCGACCTCGCTCCAGCGCGGGCCGACGTCGTATCCGGCCAGATGCGTGCGCCACAGAAGTGCGGACGCATCCACAAGATCGAGAGCGACTCTTGTATGGTCCTTGCGCACGCCATCGTCATAAAGTCCGAGAACTTCGCCTCCCTGGCCGAGGTCGAGATGATAGAGCGCGGTGTGCCACCAGTTGTGGCGCTTGAAGAAATTGCTTTCCCCCGACCAGCTCTCCTCGCGGGCACGCATCCAGCCGATGCCGTCCTGGGCGCGGCCCTGCATTTCCATGACATGGGCGACCGCGTGATGCGCCCAGCAATCGAGCGGCTGAAGCGCGACGGCCTCCCGGCCAGTCGCTTCGGCGCGGGCGTAGTCGCCCGTTTCTTCCAGTCCGAAGGCGTACATGCCGAGCAGATAGGAGTAGCCCGGATGGTTCTTCGACCATTTCGGCAGCGCGCGGGCGATGCGGTCGCGCAGGTTGCGGGCGTTGGCGCGATAGAAGTCCGTTAGATGCCCGGCCTGAAGCGCGAGCAGGTCGTGCGGCCAAGTCATGTTGTGACGATCGAGCGCGAGCGCGGCCTCGGTCCAGTTGCCGTCGAGCAGCTTCGCCAGAGCAGCGGCCAGCGAGCGCTCACGGTCGTTCATCTTGAGCTTTTTCGCACGTCCCAGGATGTTCCGCGCCTCTGCGGCGGCTTCCGGCTCCGTGGCGAGGCCGAACAGATAGGCTTTCAGGATGTAAGCTCCGGCGAAATCCGGGGCGGCTTCCATGGCGGCGTCCGCCAATGCGACGGGATCGCCGCTGTAGATATTGAAGGCTTCGAGCGCCTGGTCGTAAAGCGCAGCGGCGTCGGCCGTTGCGCCGGAAAGGGCATTGCCCTGACGGTCGGTCAGCATCATGATCTCCATCTCTTTGGGGTTGAAGGCTCCCCACGCGATCTTCATGCCGCGTTCGGGACCTGCGATTACATATGCTTTACAGGCATTCCACGATAGTGAACTAGCGGTACGCTACCGGACTGTCGCAATTCATACATGAAATCAAAAGCATACGCCGTCATCCGTAATGCGCGTTACAGATGGTGCATTCGCGTGCCGCCGCCGGCTGTACTTGTGGTACAGTGGCGATGTCCTCAGGAGAGCGCCATGAGCACACTAGAGACGATCAGACCGGCTGGCGCGCGCGACAAGATTCTGGACGCAGCTCAGGCCGCGATCCTTGCAAAGGGATTCGGCGGCACCTCGATAGACGAGCTTATCGCCGAGGCCGGCATCTCCAAAAGCGGCTTTTTCTACCATTTTCGAGACAAGTCGGAACTGGCGAAGGCGCTTATCCAGCGCTACGTCGCTGATGATGAGCGCATATTCGATGAGCTGACTGCGCGCGCCGACGCCTTGAGCGAAGACCCGCTGCACGGCTTTCTCATCTGGCTGAAGATGCTCGCAGA
>CAYOUE010000086.1:0-8185 GCA_964407075.1 uncultured Hyphomicrobiaceae bacterium | reverse complement strand
TTTCGAAGATCTGCCCGCCGGGCATCCCGGCTGCATGGTGGCGACGGCGTGCTATCACGAGCAGCTTTTCGACAGGGAGGTGCGCGAGCTTATCCATCGCAGCGTCCTGAACTGGCGGCGGCGCTTCCGTGAACGGCTGGAACGGATTGCAGCCGTCTACCCGCCGCGCATCCCGGTGGATCTCGACGACATGGCCGACATGCTGTCCGGCGTGGTAGACGGCGGGATTGTCCTCTCTAAAGCGGTCCGCGACCCGAAGGCGCTGCCCCGGCAGGTCCGTCTTTACCGCGATTTCGTGCGGCTGGCGTTCAGTCCCGCGATCGGTCCGGCTTAAGGCCGCTCCGCGGTTGAGCCGCTCCTTGCTGAAGCGAAATCGTTCGCGGTCTTTGCGCGCCGGCGTCGATCCGCTCGGCCGGCGCCTGCAGATGCGGTGTCTCCCGCGCAAGCGGCGACGTATCACGTTTTCACGATATTTTCAGATACAATCGCTCAAAAAGCTCTTATAATTAAAAGCTTGCATTACGATCTAATGTGCGGGCAAGGCGAAGTCCGGCGAGCGGGCCGTGACGCGGCCGGCGCGCCATGATCTTGATGGTTTTGTTCCAGGTGGTCTCTGCATGATTTTGCGTACTTCCTACATCACTTTCGCCATAATCCTGATCGGTCTCGGACTGATCGTCCTGCCCCTGCCGATACCTTTCGGCGCGATCATGATCGTTCTGGGAACGGCTATCCTGATCTCGAACAGCGAAACGGCGGCGAAATGGGTGAGACTGCGCCGGAGTAGAAACGCCTGGCTCAATCAGACAATGTCGACAGTCGGCGACAGGCTTCCCGGCAGGTTCGGCAGCATCATCCGCCGCACCGCGCCCTGATCCTGCACGCCTGCCGCGTTTGCCAGCCGGACCGGACCCGCGCGCGCCAGCGCAGCGGAATAAGCTGTTTTCACATGGACTTATCTCCATAGCCCACTACGAGACAGACATATGCGCGTAATTTCGCCATATGTCTCGCCATCGACAAATCTTTCTGAGATAATTCCCGAAAATTTGGAGCAAATCGGGGAATGATCGATGAAAGTATACAAATCACTGATCATTGCATTTCTTTGCTTTGTTTCGACATTTTTGAATGTCATGGCGCAGAACGCGATAGGTCAGACTACAAATTTGCTGCATCCCAGCGGAATACCTGCAACAGTCACGACGACGCAGAGCGGCACAATAACCAATGTCGACGGCAAGAACGTCGCCCGGAACGAAGACACGGACCTCGACGCCCATGAAGAAGCCGTAAGGGAACTCGAATGGAGCGGCTTCAGGCGGCAGTAGCGGTGCTCAGGTTGCTGCTGCCAGAATTGACAGGCTCCGCTCCGGGCAGTCTTCCCGCCCGGGCGAGCAACATGAAGACCGGCGGGACGAAGAAGAACGACACGACCGTCGACAGCAATACGCCTCCGGCGATCGACATGGCGAAGGGCGGCCAGAAGCCGCCGCCTGCAAGAATTAAAGGCAGGAATCCGCCGAAGGTGGTTACGGTGGTCGAGATGATGTGGCGGCTCTGCGCAAGTACGACTTCGCCGATACGGTCCGCGTCGCCCTTCAACGCGGCCGGATCCTGCTGAAGCGCAGTCATGATGATGATGGCTGCGTTGATGGAGACGCCGATCGACCCGATGACTCCGATCACCCCCTGAATGCCGAAAGGATATTGGAAGATCGCGAGAGCGAGAAGGCTGAGGCCCATCGACAATATCGCCACGATCCCAGCAATGGCGGCAAGACGGTATGAACCGAAAGTGACCACGATGATCGCGATGGCGAGCGTCACGATCAGGCCGAGCGAGCCGAGCAGGTTGCGCAGGGTCTCGTCGCGGGCGTCGGAGTCGCCTCCTGTCTCCAAACGATAGCCTTGCGGCAATTCAAGCCCGCTTTCCGCGATGCGCTGCTGCACGAGGCTGAGCGCCTGCTCGGGCAGGACGTCGCGCAGGACGAAACCCTGCACGGTGTTGACCCGTTCGCCATTGCGTCGGTAAACAGGCGTTTCGGCCGGACTAAGGCCGATTTCGCCGAGCGCAGTTACGGGAATGCCGGGAAAAAGCCCGGTCTCCGCCTGCTGAGCGGCATTCGGCCCGGTGAGGTTGATTTCCGCGATCCGGCTCATCGAGCTCCGGTCCGCGCCTCCGACCCGCACCCGCACCGGCAGTTCCTCACTCCCCTCGACGATCGAACCGCCGACCAGCCCTTCGAGCCTGGTCTCGAACTGGCGCGCCGCGCTTCCCAGATCCAGCCCGGCCAAGCGAACTTTTTCCTCTGACAGATCGACGACCACTTTTGCAGAGCCGGGCGAAAGTTCCGTGCGGGCCTGAACGACGCCGGGCGTGTCGAGCATTATGAGCCGGAGCCTCTCGCCCAGTTCGCGAAGCGTCTCAAGACCGGGGCCGACGATCCTGATCTCGACCGGGGCGTTGACCGGAGGCCCTTGCACCAGGCCGCGCACGGTCGCCCGCGCCTGCGGCAGTGCGGCGTCGAGGCGCTTTTGCAGCCGGTCGAGCATGGCTTCGGTTGCTTGAGGCGACTCCGTGGTGACGAGCGCCTCGGCGAAGCCGGGCTGGTTATCCTGGTCGGCGATCATGTTGTAATAAAAAGCGGGCGCGCTTCTCCCGATCACCCAGGTCAGCGAGGTCACGCCCGGCTCCTCGCGGATGATCGTCTCGGCAGCCCTGACAGCGCGCTCCGTGGCGGCGATTGCCGCGCCGTCGTCGAGCTTGAGCTGGATGTGGAACTGGTTGCGGTCGACTCCAGGGAAGAATTGCGGTTTGAGGGTCGGAAAAGCGCCGAAACCGATCACGGGAAGTACAAGCGCGCCGAGGATCGCCACGCGCGGATTGTTGAGCGCCAGCTTCAGAACCGGCCTGAACGCAGCTCCGAACGGGTTTCGCCGTGACGCGCCCGCCGGTCCAGTTCCGCCGTTCTCGGTAAGCATCCATCCCGCCATCGCAGGCGTGACCGTCAGGGCGAGCGCTAAGGACACCGCCAGCATGATGATGACCGCAGTGGCGATAGACCCGACGAAATCGCCGGCCGGTCCCGGCAGCAGAACCATTGGCATGAAGGCGAGAATAGTCGTGACGGTAGAGGCTAGCAGGGGCAGGGCGAGACGCCTGACTGCTGCGTCGACGGCGGCAAGCCGCGCGGCGCCCGCCGTAAGCCGCCTGCGTATGTCGTCCGTCATGACGATCGCCGCATCCACGAGAAGGCCGAGCGCAACGATCAGCCCGGTTACGGACATCTGGTGAATCGGCACGCCTGCAGCCTTCAATCCGGCGATCGAGACAATGCTGGCGAGCGGGATGACCATCGCGACGACGAAAGCGGAGCGCCAGCCCAGCGTGAAGAACAGCACGGCCACGACGATTCCTGCCCCGATCAGCATGTTCGTGAACACGCCCTGCAACCGCTCAGAGGTATAATCGGACTGGTCGAAAAGCGGGCGAAGTTCGAGCCCTGCCGGAAGTTCCGCGCCGAAATCCGCATAGGCCTGCCGAATTCTTGCCGACCAGGCGTCGACCTGAAGATCGTCTTCCATGCGCGAGGCGACAAGGATTGCCGGTTTCCCGTTGACAAAAGCGAGGCTCTCCGGCGGCTCCCTCAACCCGCGCGAGACTTCGGCGACGTCGCGCACGCGCACGATTATGCCGCCCGGCCCTTCGCGCACCGGAATGGAGCGGATGCGTTCGAGCGATTTCAATTCGCCGGAAAGCTCGATCAGGAGATCCCGGTTCTCCCCGCGAACCTGACCGGCCTGAACCTTTGCGTCCGCGCTGGCGATAGCTCTCGAAACGGCTTGAGCGTTAAGCCCGAGCGATGTGAGCTTTTCCGGGTCGATGGCGACCGTGATCTCTTCCGCCTGCGTGCCGTACAACTCGACGAGCTTTGTGCCCGGAACGTTGCGCAGACGGTCCTGCAGCGCCTTCGCGATGCGCCCGGCTATGGCCGGATTCGAAGGCGCGGACTCGCGCGGGACAATGGCCGCGATCGCCGTGAAGGCACCGGTGCGGTCATTGTCGAAGGTCGGTGTCGGCACGCCCTCGGGAAAGGCGCGCGAGGCGTCGGCGAGCGCGTCGCGGATTTCCGACCACGCCTGTTCGATCTGCTGGTCGGAGATGAATTGCGACAGCTCCACCCGGACGATAGAAGCGCCGATACGCGAGACGGAGGTGATTTCGTCGATCTCGGGGATCTCCTTCAACCGGTCCTCGATCTTCTGCGTGACCAGCGACTCAACGCGTGCAGGGTCCGCTCCTGGATAGGGCGTGACGATGGTCGCAAACAGATTGGTTATGGTGGGGTCTTCCTGCCTTCCAATCGTGTAAAGCGAGGAAAGGCCAGAAGCCAGCATGACGAGAATCGCCAGTGCGAACAGGCGCTTGTTGCGAAAAAACAGGCTCGACATCGTGGCTTACTCCGTCCCGAGAGCGATACGCTGCCCATCGGTGACGCGATTGCCGCCGTTTGAGATGACGCGCGCACCATCGCTCAAGGTGCCTCGTACATAGACGGATTGATTATCGGCGTGCAGGATCTCGACAGACTCACTCCTGACGACCTTTTCGCCCTGCCTGTCTTCGACCGTCATCACGGTCCACAAGCCCCGCTGGCCTTCCTTGAGCGCGGTCAGAGGAAGCCAGCCGCCTTCGACGGGGATGTCGGTTTCGATCTCCAAGGTTACGATTTCGCCGAAAGGCGCCCGATCCGCTCCGGTCAGATCGAACAGGACTGAGGCGGTCCGCGTGCCTGGCTGTATGTCGGGGCGCGTGGCGGCGAGGGTTCCGCTGAAGGTCTGCGCGCCTGAGCGCAGGGTGTAGACGCGGCGGGTTTCGAGCTTTTCGGCAACTTCCGGGGGAAGTCCGATGCGCGCCTGACGGCGAGAGGATTCCAGCAGCGTCAGAACCGGCGCTCCTGCATCCACGACCGCGCCTTCGTCGATCAACCGTTCCGAGACGGTTCCATCGAATGGCGCTCGAAGCAGCGATTTGCGGATGTCGATATCGAGCGCGCCGATCTCCGCGTCGATGCGCTCGATCGACGCCGTGACTCCGGCAAGAGCCGCTTCCGCCTCGTCCAGGCTCTGTTCGGCGGACCAGCCTTCGGAGCGCAGCCGCGATTGCCGGTCCAGCGTGAGCCGGGCGAGCTTCCTGCGGGCTTCGAATTCACTCTTCTGCGCAAGCAACTGCAGCCTTCCGGCCTGTAACCGCTCCACGTCGAGCGTTGCTATGGCCTGACCTGACATCACGGGATCGCCTTCGTCGACCGCAACATCCATGACAAGGCCTGCGCGCTCGAAGGCAAGCGCCGTTCGCCTTGCAGCTTCCAGCCTTCCGACATATTGAAGAGACTCGGCGTAGCCCTGCTGGACACTGAAGACTGTCGTCTCGACCGTGACAGGGGGATGCAGGCCGGGCGCCTTCTCGGCGTTCGCCCTCATGTGAAGGAAGGCGATACCGCCTGCCATCAGGCCGGCGAAAATGAGAGACGCCATCGTTGCGGCCGCGATTCTTGTTGTCTTGCTCATGATGCCGTCGCGGCGCGTCTGTTCGGATTCTGCTGCGGCTCGATCGTAGGACATTGGCGGCTCCGGTGTCGCACTCGCTTCAAATGTTAGCGGTCCTAACATATGTTAATCCCGCTAACTTGCCAAGCAAATGTTAGTGCTGCTAACATTTGTCGCGGCCGGAAAGGAGCCTCAGGCCCAATGGAAAATTCATCGCCCGTAGACGGCGGTATCGCGAAATCGAAGTACCATCATGGCGATTTGCGCGAAGCGCTGCTTGCGGCTTCGTTCGATCTCATCTCGCAGCATGGCGGGGATCGCTTTTCCCTTGCCGACGCCTGCCGTCTGGCGGGCGTATCGACCGCTGCGCCCTACAAGCATTTCCGCGACCGCGACGAGGTTCTGGAGATCATCGTCGCCCGCGCGTTCGATCTAATGTCGGAGCGGTCCATGGCTGCTGTGGAGGCGGCAGGGGTAGGCACGCTGGAAGGTATCATCGCAATGGGGCAGGCCTATGTCCGCTTCGCCGTCGAGGAGGAGCATCTGTTCCGCCTGATGTTCGGACAGCATCCTGTGCTCAAAAAGGCCGACTGCGTCATGAATGACGGCAAGCAGTGTTTCGGCAAAGTGATTGAACAGGTTGCGATCTACTGCGAACGGAACGGCCTCAGCGGCGATCCGATGGAAATCGCGGTCAGGCTCTGGACCTTCGTGCATGGCGCTGCGTCGCTTCTCATAGACGGAGACTATGAAGGGGTCGCACCTGGTCTTGACGTGGACAGGCTCATCGCCGCGGCTGCGCCTCTCTTGCTTTCATGTGCCGGCACGGAGTGAACGTGCGAGGGCGTAAACCGGATATCACAACTGGGTGAGGTTCTCTTCCGGGGGTGCGCTGCGAACGTCCTGCGTGTATCCTTGTTGCGGAAGCAGGTTGCGCCGTATGCGCAGCCTGCCAAGGCATCAGTGGAAAGGCTCTCTCTTATGCTCATAAGGAAACCGGATCACGTCCGGCCTTCGGAGATCACGCCGCGCGAGGTCTATCTGCGCCGGCGAGAGGTCATCGCCGGGGGCGCGGCGTTCGGCCTTAGCCTCGCTCTTCCGTCCGTAGTTTCCGCAAAGGCGCTGACATACGAAAAAAGCCCTCTGTCCACCGATGAAAAGCTGACCTCGCTCGAAGACATTACCAGCTACAACAATTTCTATGAATTCGGCACAGACAAGGGCGACCCCGCGCGTTACGCAAAATCCATGACTGTCGAGCCGTGGTCGGTGAAGATCGACGGCCTCGTCGCCAAGCCCGGCGACTATGCGCTGGAGGATATTCTCAAGCCCGTCACGCTTGAGGAGCGCATTTACAGGCTTCGCTGCGTCGAGGCGTGGTCGATGGTTGTGCCGTGGATCGGTTTTCCGCTCGCTGACCTGCTGAACCGGGTGGAGCCGCTCGGTAGCGCAAAATATGTCGCGTTTCAAACGCTGCACCGCCCTAGCGAGATGCCGGGCCAGCGCGCGGTGTTCCAGGTTCTCGAATGGCCCTATGTCGAGGGGCTTCGTCTCGATGAGGCCATGCACCCGCTGACGATTCTGTCGAACGGGCTTTATGGCGAGACGCTCCCCAATCAGAACGGTGCGCCGCTGCGGCTGGTCGTTCCATGGAAGTACGGCTTCAAGAGCATCAAGTCGATTGTCCGCATCAGCCTCACGGAAGACGAGCCGCCAACCTCATGGAACAGGCAGGCCCCTCGCGAATACGGATTCTATTCCAATGTGAACCCGGAAGTCGATCATCCGCGCTGGAGCCAGGCGACCGAGCGGCGTATCGGCGATGGCGGGCTGTTCGCGAGCCGCCGGCCGACGCTGCTGTTCAACGGCTATGCGGATCAGGTGGCCCAGCTCTATGCGGGAATGGACCTGAAGCAGTATTACTAGGATGGACGTTCGCCGGAGCGAGAGTCCGCACGCTCGCATCGTCACGGCCATGCGGGCCCTCTCACGTCCTGCGCTTTACTGGTGCGGCATGATCCCCGCGATATGGGGGTTCTATCTCGGCTTCACCAATCAGCTCGGCCCGAACCCGATCGCGGAACTGGAACATTTTCTCGGCATATGGGCCCTGCGTTTCCTTATCGCCGGGCTGGCCGTCACCCCCCTGCGCCGGATCGGCGGGCCGAACCTGATCCGCTACAGGCGCGCGCTCGGGCTGCTGGCATTTTTCTACGCATCTCTGCATCTGGCGGTTTACATGATCCTCGATCAGGGGCTGAACCTTGAAGCGATCGTCAACGACATCGTGAAGCGCCCCTATATCACGATCGGCATGGCGGCATTCCTCATTCTCGTTCCCCTCGCCGCCACGTCGAACGATAGGATGGTGCGCCGCCTCGGAGCGGAAGGCTGGCGCAAGCTGCACCGATGGGTCTACGCCGCAGCGGCGCTTGGAGCGCTCCACTTCCTGATACTCGTGAAATCCTGGCCTCCCGAGCCGATCATCTACACCGCTATCGTCGCGGGGCTTCTGCTGGTCAGGCTGATCCCGACCCGGCGCGGCCGGAGGAAGCGAAGAACCGCCGCCGAAACCGGATGACGTGCTCCCCGTAGATGCCCCCATTTTGAGGTTAGTCTCTGTTCGCGAAGG
>CAYOUE010000085.1:0-13621 GCA_964407075.1 uncultured Hyphomicrobiaceae bacterium | reverse complement strand
CTCGATCTGATCGTGTGTCACGTAGATCGTCGTGCCGCCGACGCGCTGATGGAGCGCCTTGATCTCGGTGCGCATCGCAACGCGAAGCTTGGCGTCGAGATTGGAGAGCGGTTCGTCGAAGAGAAAGACCTGAGGATTGCGGACGATCGCACGGCCCATGGCAACGCGCTGGCGCTGCCCGCCGGAGAGCTGGCGCGGATAACGGTCAAGCAGAGGCGTGAGGCCAAGGATTTCGCCCGCCTGATGGACGCGGCGCTCGATCTCGCCCCGGTCCACGCCCCGCAATTTCAGGCTGAAGGCCATATTGTCGAAGACCTTCATATGCGGATAGAGCGCGTAGTTCTGGAACACCATCGCGATGTCGCGCTCTTTGGGGGGGACGGCGTTCACGATGCGGTTGGCGATGCTGATCTCGCCGGACGTGATGGATTCGAGACCGGCGATCATCCGGAGCAGGGTGGATTTCCCGCAACCTGACGGCCCGACGAGGATGACGAACTGGCCGTCGTCGATGCCGATATTCACGCCATGAATTACTTCGACGACGCCGAAGGATTTTCGGACGTTCCCGATCGTAACCGACGCCATTCCCTGGCATCCTCCCTGAAATATGGGTCTTTTGCCCTTTTATAGCTTGATATTGTTCGGCAAAGCAGGCGGGGTCAATAATGATCTTAGCAGCAGACCGATTTCTTCAGACTATGGGAGATATACGTGAAACTCGAAATATTGCAGATCGCGCCGATGATGCCGCATGTCGAGGCGGCGCTTAACGATGCGTACAAGGTGCATCGCTACTGGGAGGCGCAGGACAAGGCCGTATTGCTGCGCGAGAACGGGGCGAACATCCGGGGCGTTGCAACCAACGGACACGCGGGCTGCGCGCCGGAGATCATCGAAAGCCTTCCAAATCTTGAAATCATAGCCAGCTACGGCGTCGGCTATGACGCGATCGACATTCCGGCCTGCAAGGCGCGCAACGTTCGCGTTGCCAATACGCCCGACGTACTGAACGACGCCATGGCCGAGATCACCCTCGGGCTGATGATCGCGTTGTGCCGCAGGATCCCCCAGGCCGACGCCTACACCCGCGCCGGGCGCTGGACCGAGGCGAATTTCCCGCTGACTGGCGAACTGACCGGGGCAAAAGCCGGCATTCTGGGCCTCGGGCGCATCGGCAAGGAAATAGCGCGCCGCTGCCAGGCGTTCAGGATGCAGGTCGTCTATCACGGTCGGCGCGAGCAGCCCTACGAGGCCTATCCCTATTACGCCGATCTGGAAGCGATGGCGCGCGATGTGGACTGGCTGATCGTGATCGCGCCCGGATCGCCGGAAACGAAAGGCATCGTCTCCCGCAGGATCATGGAGGCGCTCGGGCCGCAGGGCAATCTTGTCAATGTCGCCCGCGGCTCGCTGGTCGACGAGGCGGCGATGGTTGAGCTCTTGCAGTCCGGCGGGCTGGGCGGCGCGGCGCTCGACGTGTTTGCCGATGAGCCGAATGTGCCGGAAGCCCTTTTCAAACTGGATAATGTCGTCCTCTCCCCGCATCAGGGTTCGGCGACAGTGAAGACCCGCACCGCGATGGGCGATCTGGTGGTCCGCAACCTGGCGGCCCATTTCGCGGGCGATCCGCTGATTACCCCGGTCGCATAGGCGGCGGCGCACGGACATGGCGAAGTTTCGAAGGCCGGTACGGACATGACCGTCATATTCAAGATCTGCGAGACGGAGGAATGGCGGGCCGCGCAGGCCGAAGGCGTCTATCGCGGCTCGCCCCATGATCTGTGCGACGGCTTCATACATTTCTCGACGGCGGCTCAGCTTCCGGGCACCCTCGCGAAACATTATGCAGGCCGGGACGATCTCGTGCTGATCGCCTTTGACGCGGAGGCGTTTGGCGAGGCATTGAAATGGGAGCCGGCGCGCGGCGGCGACCTGTTCCCGCATCTTTATGCGCCGCTTCCCGCATCCTCCGCGCTCTGGGTCAAGCCGCTGCCGCGGGGGGGTGAAGGCGTTCACGTCCTGCCTGCGGAGGTCCCGGCGTGATCGGCGGCCTCTTGAGCGCGGCGCAATCGGGACTGCTGTTTCTCGATCCCGAGCGCGCCCATGAGCTCACGCTGCGCGCACTGGAGCGCGGCGTGCATCCCCGCGCCGCCGGCGACGACCCGCGCCTCGGCCAGACGCTCTGGGGCCTGCATTTCCCTAATCCGCTCGGCATGGCGGCCGGGTTCGACAAGGATGCGCGCGTTCCCGGGGCGCTTCTGGCGATGGGCTTCGGTTTTACCGAGATCGGCACCGTTACGCCGAAGCCTCAGCCGGGCAATCCCCGCCCTCGCATATTCAGGCTGATCCGCGAGCGCGGCGTCATCAACCGGCTCGGTTTCAACAGCGGCGGGCACGAGGCGGCGCTCGCCCGGCTGAGGTCACGGCCCGCAGGCGTGATCGGCGTCAATATCGGGGCCAACAAGGACAGCGCCGACCCGGAGGAGGACTACGTTTCCGGCCTGCGCGTCTTCTATCCTTATGCCGATTATTTTGCCGTCAACATCTCCTCTCCTAACACGCCCGGCCTGCGCGATCTGCAGGCTCCGGACAGGCTCGATGCGCTCCTGGGCCGAATCATGAGCGAACGCCGCGTGCTGGCGGGCGCGGACGGGCCGCTGCGCCCGGTTCTGGTGAAGCTCGCCCCGGACATCCATGACGGCGACCTCCCTGCGGTCGTCTCATGCCTTCTCTCGCACGGCGCCGACGGCGCGATCCTGACCAACACCACCGTTTCCCGCGCGGACGTTCCGTATTCGTCCTATCGAGGCGAGGCAGGCGGTGTGTCCGGGCGTCCGCTGTTCCGCCGCTCGACCCGGATGCTGGCCAAGGTATTTCTGCTGACAGAGGGCAGGCTGCCGCTGATCGGGGTTGGCGGCGTTGATTCCGGCGAAACGGCGCTGGCGAAAATCCGGGCGGGCGCGTCGCTTGTGCAGCTCTATACCGGCATGATCTACGAAGGTGCGCCTCTGCCCGGCCGGATCAAGGCAGCGCTGCTTGGCGCGATGGACCGGGCGGGTGCGGGGGACCTTTCGCCTTTGCGCGGCGCAGACGCGGAACGCTTGGTGGCTACCGTTCTGCCGGAGTGAAAGCGGCGCGTTCGAGAGCGGGAAAGCGCACTGCAAGCGTCGCTGCGCGGATCAGAAAGAAAACCATCATCGAGGCCCAAAGGCCGTGATTGCCATAGAGCGGGCTGAGCGCCGCCCATGCGGCGAGAAACGCCGCAAGGCTTACGATCATCATGTTGCGCATGTCGCGCGTGCGCGTTGCGCCGATGAAAATGCCGTCGAGCAGGAAGCTGGCGACCCCGGCCACCGGCGCAGCGACAGCCCAGGGCAGATATTGCCGCGCGCTCTCCCGCACATCGCCGCTCACCGTCATCGCGTCGATGATGTGGCCGCCCGCCGCCAAATAGACGACGCTGAGGGCGGCGGCGATGGCGGCCGCCCACACCGATGAAAGACGGATCGCGCGGCGGAAGGCCTGATGCCGCTTCGCCCCGATGGCCATGCCCGTGAGCGCTTCGGTCGCAAAGGCGAAGCCGTCGAGCAGATAGGCCGAAACGTTGAGGAGCTGCAGGAGGATCGCGTTCGCCGCGAGGATCAGGTCCCCGGCCTTCGCGGCCTGCGCGGTGAAGAAGGTGAACGCGAAGAGCAGGCAGAGCGTGCGGATCATCAGGTCGGAGTTCACTGTCAGCATCCGCTTCAGCCCCGCCGGATCGCGGATCTGCGCCCATGACGCCGAAGCGCCCAGCCTGACGAGTTCCCTGCGCGCGATGAGCGCACCCGCCCCGGCGGCGGCGGCTTCGGCAATGACCGTCGCGAAGGCCACCCCGCTCACGCCCCAGCCAAATCCAGACACGAAAAGAATGCTGAGAACGACGTTGAGGCCGTTCAGGATCAGTTGCAGGAAGAACGCCGTCCGCGTCCGCGCCAGCCCGATGAACCAGCCGAGAAAGGCGTAATTGGCCAACGCGAAAGGCGCGCTCCAGATCCGTATCGCGAAATAGAGGCGCGTTTCCGCTTCCGTCGCGGCGCTCGCTTCGAGAATCCCGAACGCAGCGGACCCGATCGCCGCCTGCAGCGCGAGCAGCGCCGCGCCTGCTGCGCCCGCAAGCAGCAGCGCCTGGCTCAGTATGACCGCCACGCCTCTTGCGTCATGCGCTCCGAAGGCTTGCGCGGTCAGCCCCGTCGTGCCCATCCGCAGAAAGCCGAACGCCCAGAACAGCAGGTTGAAAATCGTCGCCCCGAGCGCGACCGCTCCGATCAGATGCGGCTCGCCGAGCTGACCGACGACGGCTGTATGCGTCACGCCCAGCAAAGGCGTGGTGATGTTGGTCAGGATGATGGGAAAGCTGATGGCGAAGACGCGCCAATAGGTCAGCTCAGGAACGGTGCTCTCTCCTGAAGCCGTCGCGGGCGTGCCGTGCGCAGCCATGCCTGGTCAGGAACGGCTCCCCGTGCCGTCCTTCCTGCCGCTGTCGCCGGAAACATATTTGAAAAAGCGCAGGATTAGCCAGATCGGGATGACGATCACCGCGCCGAGCATGAAATATTGCAGGGCGCTCTCGATCCAGCCGAAGCCCAGATCGGCGATGGTCTGGAAGAGCTGGGCGATGGCTGATGCGAGGTCGCGCGGGTTGTAGCCGAGAGCGGTGAGCACGATCCCGACGATGATCGAGATGATGATGAGCCTCAAGGCGACGGCGAGAGGACTGCCGCCCACGAAACGTTCCATGTCTTCCTCCAGCCCTGTGGCCGCTGCGCCTTGCGCTTGATCCCATGCGATACCCGACAATGCGCCGTGACGCAATCTGGGCGTATGCGGGCGGAAGCCGTGACTGGCGGCGCAGCGCTCAGCGCCAGCACAGACCTGCGGACAGGCTGCGGCAGGTCATTTTTCCTTACCGGTTTCACAAAAGAATTTCACAGGTGTTTTTTCGTAACAGTTCCGCGTGCGAATCAGGCATAGTTTTTTACCTGTAAAGTTATGAACAGGCCTGCTCCTTGTGAGTCGCGTTCGTCGCGGGCCAGTGCTGCGTATGCCGTTGCAGCCGCTAAAGGGGCATATATGTCACTCTATAACGCAGTTCATCTGCGGCGTGGCGATCAGGCCGCAGTCGATAACGGGGCGTGCAGAATCCTGCTCTGCGGGAAGTCTTTCATTGCCGACCGCACCGGCGCGCTCTACTGGCCGGCGGAGAAGACCCTGATCGTTTCCGATCTGCATCTCGAAAAAGGCTCCTACCTCTCCGATGACGAGGCGGTTCTGCCGCCCTACGACACGTCTTCGGTGTTCGAGAGGCTGGAGGAAGCGCTCGACCGCTACGATCCCGACCGCGTCATCGCGCTGGGCGACAGCTTCTGCGGCGACGCCGATACGCGTCTGTCGGCCCATGATTCCGACTGGCTCTACGATCTCATGGAGGATCGGGACTGGTACTGGATCTGCGGAGCCGATCAGCCCCAGGCGCCGGAGTGCTTCGGGGGAACCGTCCTGCCGCACGTCACTTTGGGCGGGATGAAACTTCGCTACGAGCCGGTTCGCGCGCCGATCAGCCATGAGATCGCCGGAAGAATGCATCCGGTTGCGATGATTTCCGACTATGGCTATGTCGCGAGTGGGCGCTGCTTCGTCTCGAACGGGATGAGGCTCATCCTGCCGTCGATGGGCAAATATTCGCCGGGTTCGAACGTGCTCGGCTCCGCCTTCGACTCGCTGCTCGGCCATGAAGGGCTGTTCGTCTGGGCGATCAATGGCGGGCGGGTCACGCAGGTCGCATCGGGGCAGCTTCTGGAAGAAGCGGCGGCCTGAGCCGGAGAGGCGTCTTCAGGTCCCGGCCTCATGCGGCCAGCAGGCGGTCGACCTCCGTGACGAGTTCGCGCAGATGCACGGGCTTCGACAGGATCTTGGCGTCCCGCGGCGCATGGGAATCGGGATGCAGCGCGACCGCTGCGAAGCCTGTAATGAACATGATCTTCATATCCGGCTGAACGCCGGAAGCGCGCTTCGCCAGCTCGATGCCGTCCATTTCCGGCATGACGATGTCGGTCAGAAGCAATGTGAATGCCCGGGTCTGCAGACACTCGAAGGCTTCTGCGCCATTCGAGAATGACACGACGTCATATCCTGCTCTTTCCAACGCCTTTACAAGAAACCTGCGCATCGACTCGTCGTCTTCCGCCAGGAGAATCGAGGGAATTGTCATCGTTCTGTTTTCTTGGCCTAATGAAAGACCGCAACCCGGCGTTGCCGGAGGCGGACCAAATGATTTCGACCGGCAATCTAGCTCAACTTTTCTCAAAATCTATACGGTTCATTAGGTTAACCTTACTTGAACGCGTTAACGGAGTGTAACCGCGTTGCAAGGATGTCCCTATTAAGAGGCGGAAGTTTGGCGAGTTCCGATAAAATGCAATTCAAGATTGCGTTCGTGAGGTCTCGCCCTGTGCTCGATCGCGAAAACGCCCTGCCATGTGCCGAGCGTCATCCGTCCTCCCAGAACCGGAATGGAAAGGCTCACGGACGTCAGCATCGATTTGATATGTGCGGGCATGTCGTCGGGGCCTTCCTGCGCGTGATGGTAGCCGGGCCCCTCCGGAGCGAGTCTGTTCAATGCCGATTTAAGATCGAGTTGGACGTTCGGATCAGAGTTTTCCTGAATCGTCAGCGACGCCGAAGTATGCGCCATGAAGACAGTGAGCAGTCCGTCTCCTGCCCCGGCGCCCGTTAGCCAGCGTGCAATGTCGCCGGTGACATTGACGAAACCCGCTCCCTCGGTCTGTAGCGTGATTCTTCCATGCGCCTGGGACAACGACGCTATGTCAGCGCTTCCCTTGTGATGCCTGGTTTCCAAGATGACGCGTTCCATGTTCATTCACCCCGCCTCAATGGTTTTTCCTTCGCTGCAAGATCACAGAACCCGCAGGGCCTCTCAAGAAGCAAATTCGGATGTGCACGATATGTTTCGTTCCGTGGTTTTCCGGCGGCGCCCACCTTAGAGAAATCGTCTCGTCTTCTGACATTTTTTTACTGGCGGCTCAGTATTTTACTGAATGTTTACTCGCATGGATAAAAGTTGACGAAGGTTAATTCGCGTTTCGCCGCCGCCTCGAAATATCCACGTCCGTCTCGACCGTCCCGGTCATCGCCGACAGCAGAACCGGGAGCGGTCCGATCGAGATCATGCAGCCGCGCTGCCAGTCCGGCGCAATGGGACCCGCTATGACGTCAAACGCCAAATGGGGCGTAAACACCCCGGTCACGCCACAGCCTGAAGATCCGTTCGCCGGTCTTGACGAACCGTTCTGGCGCGATGAGTCCCATATACGCGCCCGGACGGCCCCGCGCGACCACGATCCCGACGCCAGGGCGCTGCTCAACCGTCACCTCGCCGCGCTTCAGGGCGGCGCACGCAAGCAGGGCAACTCCGCCCTTCACGATCTCGAAAACAAGCTTGCCGAGTTGTGCGAAACCACCGCCCGCGAGTACGCCGGGCAGTCCTTGGCGAAAGCCTCGTACGAGGCGGCTCCCGCCGATGCTTCATACGCTGCGGCCAAAAGCCCGAACCTTACCGACCGTCTGAAGGAGCTGTCGAGCTATCTCAACGAGGATCTCGCCAAACTCGCTCCGGGAGGCGCCGCCGCCGAAACCGGACCTGATGCGGACCGGTTCTCCGCTCTCGGCAATGAAGGCCGGACACGAAACGCCCACAAAACCGTGAATGCGCCCATCCTCGACCGCGCCTGGTTCGAAGACCGGTTCGCCGCAATGCGCTCCTCCATCGACGAAATCGCGCGCAACTCGCCTGACGAGCGGATCGAGAAGCTCGGCGACCAGTTCAGCCAGCTCATGGAGAAGCTCGACCTTCTTCAGGCCGGCCGCTCCCAAGCCGCAGTCGAGAGCGGATTGAAGAAGCTGGCGGCTTATCTGGAGGAAAACAAGCATTGGACCGTGAGTCATGACAACCGGCTCAAGGAGGTTGAAGACCGTCTGGATCATCTGAGCCGTCTGGTCGCGCAGTCCAATGCCGCGCTGTCGGCGACCGCGAAAGGACTGGAACTGGTGGCGCGCGGAACCGGGCCTGCGCTTGCGACCCGCACAGCCGATCTCGTCGCGGAGAGGCTCGAGGCAAGGCTGTCGAGCCTCGACAGCAGCGAGAAGGTCGCGCAGCTCGGGACGGAAGTGGGCAAGCTCTCGCAGCAGTCGCAACATTTCGCCAGGAAGACTGACGAACGCCTGAAGACGCTCCAGGGATCGCTGGATGAGGGCCTCAACCGGATGGAGCAGATCGGCCGCGCCGAAACGGGGCCGCGCGAGGATCAGGGTTGGGACAGCT
Organism: uncultured Hyphomicrobiaceae bacterium; assembly: GCA_964407075.1. GTDB lineage: Bacteria > Pseudomonadota > Alphaproteobacteria > Rhizobiales > Rhodomicrobiaceae > JAHQVI01. The sequence continues at coordinate 5,241 of CAYOUE010000085.1, read as the reverse complement.
ATATCGCAGAAGGCGACGATGAAGACGGGGTGCAGGGCAAGCTGGCGGCAGCGCGGAGGGCGGCCCGCCTCACATCGGAGTCCCTTCACGATCTGCCTGAGGATGGAGAGCCCATACGCCACCGCATTCCTTACGGCGAGTTTCTGCCCGCTGAGGAGCGGGGGGCGTCGCATGGCGGCCTGATCCTCGCGGCGGTCATTCTGCTTCTGGCGAGCGCTGCGATGCTTTATCTCAATCTGAAGGAAAGCGGCGCGGCGAAACTGTTCTCCGGCGCCGAGACAGGACAGATTTCCACACCGCAGACGAACGCATCGGCTCAGGTGCAGCCCGCGAGGCCCGTCCGGATCATGCTGAACCAGGCGCGGCAGGCTCCGGCCGACGCCGGCGCGTCCCTGCTGCCTGCGAGTCTGAAGGACAATGGCGGCGGCCATACCCTTAGGCTTGCGGGAACGGAACCCGAAGACACTGAAAATCTGCGCAAGGCCGCGATTGCCGGGGATGTCGGCGCACAGCACGCAATTGCGGAAAGCTATCTGCGCGCCGTACAAGGGGAAGCCCCGGCTGCCGCGGCGGAACGGCTCTCGAAGGCGGCGCGCTGGTTCAGGCGGGCTGCGGAAAGCGGCCATGCGGCCTCCCAATACCGGCTGGCAACGCTTTACGAACTTGGCCACGGCGTGCCCCAGTCCTATCCCGATGCATTGGCATGGTACGAGCGCGCGGCTCTTGGCGGCCATGTCAAGGCGATGCACAATCTGGCCGTGCTGACGATCGGGGCGGGCGCATCGAACCCGGACTACGGCAAGGCTGCGTTCTGGTTTTCCAAGGCGGCTGAGCGCGGCCTGAAGGACAGTCAGTACAATCTCGCCATACTTTACGAGCATGGCGTTGGTGTCGAAAAGAACAGCCGTAGCGCCTTGCGCTGGTATTCCGCGGCGGCGCTTCAGGGCGATGAGAAGGCCGCAAGAAAGCGCGATCTCGTGATGCGCTCGATGCCGGCCCTGCAGCGAACCGCGCCGTTGCCGCAGGAACATCCCTCGAAATGGGCCGCGGTCACGATGAATGTCGCAGTGGATGCTGCGGGTCTGCCCAATCCGTATGATTCATCCGAACGCAGGAGGGCGGCCATGACCGGAACGCCGCGCGCCCGCTCAGCGGAAATCGGATGGAACACGCAGATCACCCAGTTCGACGAGACGGTCGCAGCCGCGCAGAAAATGTTGTTGAAGCTCGGCTTCGCGCTCGGAGACGCCGATGGCATCCTCGGTCCGAGGACGCTGGCCGCCATTCGTGCGTTTCAGCAGAATGCTGGCTTGGCCGGAACCGGGGAAGTGTCGCCGTCGCTCATATCGAAACTTAAATTCGCGCTTTCTTCATAAGCAGACAAATCCGTCTCATAAAGACGGATATTATGCCACATCTTGCCGGGCCGCGTTGACGCAGCGGCCCGGCTTTGGTTTATGTGCCGGTAAGGCGCTTTGTGCACAAATGCCCTGAAAGCGGCTATTGCCTGCCAAGTCAGGCATTCACTGGACAAAACCCATGCAGATTTATCTGCCCATCGCCGAAGTGTCGGTCAATATCTTCACAATCTTCGGAATGGGCACGGCAGTCGGCTTTCTGTCCGGTCTGTTCGGCGTCGGCGGCGGCTTTCTGATAACGCCGCTGCTGATCCTCTCCGGCATTCCGGCCGCCGTTTCGGTCGCCACCGGCGCAAACCAGGTCGTGGCGAGTTCCGTTTCCGGCACGATCACGCAGTGGCGACGCGGAAATGTCGATTTCAAGATGGGCACGCTGTTGCTCTCCAGCGGCATTGTCGGGGCATTCCTTGGCGTGCGCATCGTGAATTACCTGGCGGCGATCGGGCAGATCGAGATCGTCATTTCGCTTCTCTACGTATTTTTCCTGAGCAGCATTGGCGCGATCATGTTGTTTGAAAGCGTCAAGGTCTGGCGGAAGAACCATAGCGGCAAGCCCGCGATCACGCGCCGGACCGGGCAGCATAACTGGATCCACGGTCTGCCGTTCAAAATGCGCTTCAAGCGGTCGAAGCTCTATATCAGCGCCGTGCCGCCGCTGGTGATCGGTTTCGCGGTCGGGCTGCTGTCAGGCATTCTCGGCATCGGCGGAGGCTTCATAATGCTGCCTGCGATGATCTATCTGCTGCGGATGCCGACCAAGGTCGTCATCGGCACGTCGCTGTTCCAGGTGATCTTCATCGCCGGTTTCACGACCATCTTTCACGCCGCCTCGAACTATGCCGTCGATCTGCTGCTGGCTTTCATTCTGATGGTCGGTGGCGTGATCGGCGCGCAGTTCGGGGTCAATGCGGGACAGCGGCTGCGCGGCGAGCAGTTGCGGGCCCTGCTGGCGCTGCTCGTGCTCGCTGTGTCTGTGCGGCTGATCTTCGATCTGGCGTCGCCGCCGCCCGACCCGTTCGTTCTCGATGCGCCGGTTGGAGGCTGACGGCATGAAAGATTCGATCCTGCGGCTTCTTGTTTCCCTGATCCTTTCCGCGGTTGCCTTCGCCTTCGTGACGCTATCGCCCGCCGCGGCGCAGGGTGAATCCATCGAACTCGACACATCCTTGCGCGAGATCGTGATCCAGTCGGATTTTTCAGGCGCTCATCTCGTCATTTTCGGCGCCGTCGACGACAGCAGGCAGGACGAACCCGATTCCAGATATTACGACATCATCGTCGTGGTCCGCGGACCTGCGGAAACGGTCATCACGCGCCGGAAGGAGAAACGCGCAGGGCTCTGGATCAACGGGGAATCGCGCCAGTTCACGGATGTGCCGAGCTTTTACGGGGTCCTTTCGACGAGGCCGATCAACCAGATCGCCGATCAAGCCGTGCTACGCCGCCTCTATATAGAACTCAATCCAAGGCCGTTCGAGGACCGGGGCGACAGGCCCGACGAATTCGAAGAAGCGCTGATCCGGCTCAAGACCCAGCAGGGATTCTACGTGACCAACCCGGCCGCGATAAACTTCCTGAGCAAGAGCCTTTTCCGCACCAACCTTCATTTGCCCACAGGGGTCGCCGAAGGTGAGTACGCGGTCAGGGTCTATCTGTTCAAGGACAAGCAACTCATCAGCTGGAACAAGTCAGTCCTCATGGTCAAGAAGGCCGGACTCGAACGCTATCTTTACACGCTTGCGTTCGACCGCCCCTATACCTACGGCATTCTTGCTGTCGCACTCGCGGTGCTCAGCGGCATGATCGGATGGATGGTCTTCAGCAGGGGCTGAGGCCGCACTTGTCACAACGGGATAGCGTGCGGGGCAAGGCGTTCGTCCGCGTCATTTGCGCGCTCTAATTTCTCAGCCTCTGCGCTTCTTGCCGGTTGTTCCAGGCATTGAGTTGCAGGGCGAGCGGATCAGAAACGATCTCGCCGAAATCGGAAAGCAGCAAGGCGTCCTGCCCGGCTTCATGTGCAGGCATTGCCGGCGGCGGCGCGCCGGCTTCGGGCCGATGCGATTCGGGAATTGAGTCCGCAAAGCCGTAACGCGAAGAAAGGCTGTAATGCAGCGCCTCGCAGGCGTCCAGAAGCAGCCTTACGTCGACTTGCCCCGCGATCTTGTAGCCGGCCAGCATGTCGCTTGATGCGCCGCCGCTCCCGAATGTGTGGCCCCGGCTTTCGAGAAAACGCTTCGGCTCCATCGTTCCGTTGAACACAGCATCGGTCTTCGGAAGCAGCATGTCCTGAAGATCGCGCGCCATCACGGACGTCAGACGGAATGTGTCGATTTCGGCCTTCAACTCAGGCGCATAGGGACGCAGCTCTTTCGCCAGATCGTTGGCCCGAAGGATCTTGGTGAGCATGAGCAGTTCGCACGCCCAAAGATCCTCCATCGTCCGCCGGAAACCGGCGAGCTGGCTGGAGACCTGCGCGCAGTCCATCCCCGGCTCGATATTCGGAAGACGGCATATGCTGTCCTGAAGCCGGTCGCCCGCCTCGACGGCCGCCGCGAGCGACTCGCTCAGGAAATAGACGATGGATTCGAGGTGACTGTCTGTGTCCGGAAACAGCGTTCCCATGAATACGCTCAGCCTGTCTGGCCGCCCCTTGTTGATCTGGAACAAGCCGAAACGCTCAAATCCGGCGTTGCAGGGCGGGCAGGCATGTCGCTGCCCGGTCCCGTCCGCCGGCTGAATTCGGATACGCTAAACGCAGTATGGTCAGGAACACCCGCTGGTGGACCCGCACGTGTCGCATTTCAGACAGGTGCCGTTCCGAACCAGGGTAAAATTCCCGCAATCGCCGCAAGCCTCGCCCTCGTAGCCCTTGATTCGGGCTTCATTGCGGAGAGCCTCTGCAGATTGCCTGACTGACGCAACGCCACTCGTGAACTGGGTTTCCGGTGCAATCGCGACCGCCGTATTCCCGTCGAACTCCGTGACGGCGGCGGCAAGCTGATGCCTGATCTGCGCGACCGGGCCTTCCGAGCCCGAAAGCTCCACGGCCCCGCCGGAAACGACAACAACCTTATTGTTTAACGCGCCGCGCATCAAGCCCCGGCTCATGTAACGGTCGGCGACGAGCGCCGCCTCCACGGGCTTCTCGTCCGCGCCGCCGCCGACGGTCATGTTGTCGATCTCTTCCGGGTCGACATGCGCAAGGTCGTTGCGCCCAAGATAGGAGACGGCGAGTTCGCGGAAAATGTAGTCGAGAATGGAGGTTGCGTTCTTGATCGTATCATTTCCCTGAACGAATCCGGCCGGTTCGAAGCGTGTGAAGGTGAACGCATCGACATATTCCTCCAGCGGCACGCCATATTGCAGGCCGAGGCTGATCGCGATGGCAAAGTTGTTCATAAGCGACCGAAAAGCTGCGCCTTCCTTGTGCATATCTATGAACACTTCGCCGAGCCGCCCGTCCTCGTACTCGCCGGTGCGCAGGTAGACCTTGTGGCCGCCGACATTGGCCTTCTGGGTGTAGCCCTTGCGCCGGTTGGGCAGTTTCTGCCGGGTCGCGACCTCGCGCTCGCGCTCGATGATGCGCTCCACGATCCTTTCCGCGACCAGTTCTACACGCCTCTGCCCGGTCTTGTCGGCAATGGCCGTATCGGCGCTGTCCTCGTCTTGCTCTTCGCCGCCGAGCAGTTGCGCCTGAAGCGGCTGGGAGAGCTTCGACCCGTCCCGGTAGAGCGCGTTGGCCTTCAGACCCAGCTTCCAGGACAGATTGTAAGCCGCTTTGCAATCCTCAACGGTAGCGTTATTCGGCATGTTGATCGTCTTG
>CAYOUE010000084.1:0-13643 GCA_964407075.1 uncultured Hyphomicrobiaceae bacterium | reverse complement strand
CGCCGAGCCGAACCTCGTCGCGCTTTCGGGTGATACGGCGAGCTTCCTCGCGGGCGGCGAATTCCCGTTCCCGGCTTCCTCCAAGGACGGCGAAATCAAGGTCGAGTTCAAGAAATTCGGCGTCGGCCTCGCCTTCACGCCGACCGTGCTCGGCGAAGGCCAGATCAATCTGAAGATCGAGCCTGAGGTGAGCGACCTCGATCCGACCAAGTTCATCAAGGTCGCCGACGGCGTCGAGATCCCGAGCCTCGTCGTTCGCCGCGCCTCGACGACCGTCGAGTTGCGCGACGGCCAGAGCTTCGCCATCGCCGGCCTCTTGCAAAGCAACCATTCGCGCAACCACCGCCAGCTCCCCTGGCTCGGCGACGTGCCGGTGCTCGGCGCGCTGATGCGCAGCGCGGCCTGGGAGAAGCAGGAAACCGATCTGGTCATCATCATCACGCCGCGCCTCGTCAAGCCGCGCGCGCCCGGCCAGAAGCTGGCCTCGCCGCTCGACAACGTGGTGCCCACGAACGAGAAGGAATTTTTCCTGACCGGCCGCCAGGAAGCGGAAGTCGGTCAGCCGGACGCATATTTGGGACATATTATCGACTGGTCTCCCGAGGACTCGGTCGAAGAGGGATGGAAGGGAGAAATCCAATGAGGAGCGGTCTGACGATGAACGCGAAGCGTATTCTGACGGCCGCGGCTCTGGGCGGCTCCATGCTGTTTCTCGCCGGCTGCTACGAGAAGGACTACCTCTCGCAGCGCGACACGATCACGCTCGGCGCGGGCGACGCGGTGGCGACCAACGCTGCGACGCACACGATCGACCCGTGGCCGCCGCACGCCAAGGACACCGACATCGACCTGGAAGGGCCGCGGGCCGCCGTCGCCGTGGAGCGCTACCAGAGCAACACCTCGATCAAGCCGCAGGGCCTCTCGACGACCGGCTCGTCGAACGGCAGTGGCGGATCGGGGCCGTCGCTGACGCAGTAAGGTCGGGCCGCAAGGCTCTCTTTTCGGACGAAACGCAGCGCATCCTGGCTGCAATCGGGTGTTGACATGTCAATTATGGAGAAGTTGCGGCCTGCATCGGCTAAGATGGCCGAAGTCAGCAATCCTGCCGCTTCAGCTCGAAATAACATGACCAAACAACCCCTTCTGCTTGGAAACTCGACAGCCGACGTTCTCCTCATCAGCGAGGACCTCGAACTCAAGTCGATGATCTCGAACGGTTTCGCCGAAAAGCGCGGCTTCACGCTCAAGGCCATCAAGGGCGCGGTTTCGGAAACCGAGAACTTCCTGAACCTGGAATCGCCGCCCGGCGTGCTGCTCATCGACCTGAAGACGGCGGGCTCCGACGACCTCGCCGCGCTCGAACGCATCAAGCGCGGCCTGTTCGCCGACACGCCGATCATCGCCCTATCGAGCTTCCTCGATCACGACATCGTCCGCAAGCTGGTCCAGATCAAGGTGGACGACTGGCTGCCCAAGGACGCGCCCTTCGTCGATATCTACCGCTCCTGCGAGCGGCTGCACCGCAAGCCGGTCAACCCGAAACTGAACAAGGACGCCACCTGCTTCTCCTTCGTTCCGGCCTCCGGCGGCGCAGGCACGACGACGCTGGCCATCGAGGCGGCGTTCATCCTCGGACGCTCGAAGAAGCAGATGGGAAACACCTGCCTCGTCGATCTCAACTTCCAGGACGGCTGCATCGCCGATTATCTCGAAATCACGCCGTCCTTCCGGATCGAGGAGCTGGCGAGCGCGCCGGGCCGCCTCGACCGGCAGCTTCTCGACGTCATGCTGTCACGGCACAGGTCCGGCCTCTCGGTTCTGGCGACTCCGCGCGTGCCGGGCAAGTTCATCGAAGTGGACGACGCGCTGATCGGCATGGTGCTCGGCCTGCTGTCGCGCTCTTTCGACCATGTCGTGATCGACCTGCCGAAGAGCTGGTATCCGTGGATGGACAACGTGATCTGGGGATCGAACCAGGTCTACATCGTGACCAATTTCACCGTTCCGGCCCTGCGGCACGCCCGCTACGTGCTCGACGCCATTCTGGCCAAGGCCGTGAACGACGCCCGCGTCTCGGTGATCGTGAACCGGCACCGCGAAAAGCTGTTCGGCAGCGGGCTGAAGAAAAGCGACGCCGAGCAACTGATGCGCGACTGGCTGGCCGGCTTCATTCCCGACAGCGCAGATCTCGTTCACGAAGCGATCAACCGCGGCATGGCCGTCTCCGAGATCAGCCGCGGCAGCAAGCTGGAAAAGGCGCTCCAGCGCATTCTGGAAAAGAGCCTCTAGCGTTGCGGAATTGAACCGGAGCAGGATCGAAAGACATGTCAGGCCGTTTTCTGCCAGGGGGTGAAAGGTTCGGCGTCCCGCCGCGCAACGGCGCGCTGGGCAAGCCCGACCGGCGCTATTCCGACAGCCTGAAAGACGACATCCAGCTCATGAACAAGGAGCTGATCGAGGCCAAGGTCCGACTGCACCGCAGGCTGATCGACGATCTCAACCTGCCGATGCTCGAACGCCTTTCCCGCGAGGAACTGCGCGTCCAGATCGCCGAAATCGTCTCCGAATACGTCAGGACCGAACGCATCCTGCTCAATGCGCGCGAACTCGAAAGCTTCACCACCGAGGTTCTCGACGAGCTGACCGGCCTCGGGCCGATCGAGCCGCTGCTGAAGGACCCGACCGTCAGCGACATTCTCATCAACACGCACGAGAAGGTTTATATCGAACGCTTCGGCCAGCTCGAACAGGTCCCGGTGCGCTTCAAGGATGAGGCGCACGTTCTGCGCATCGTCAACAAGATCATCAGCGCGGTCGGCCGGCGCGTGGACGAGTCGCAGCCGATGGTGGACGCCCGCCTCGCCGACGGCTCGCGCATCAACGTCGCCGTGCGGCCGATCGCGGTGGATGGCCCGCTGGTCTCGATCCGCAAATTCGCCGAGCAGGCCTACGATCTCGACGGCCTCGTCTCCGTCGGCACGCTGACGCAGAAAATGGCCGACCTGCTCAAGGGCGCCGTGAAGGCCCGTCTGACCCTCGTCGTCTCCGGCGGCACCGGCAGCGGCAAGACGACCATGCTCAACGCGCTTTCCGCCTGCATTTCGCACAAGGAGCGTCTCATCACCATCGAGGACGCGGCGGAGCTTCGCCTGCAGCAGCCCCATGTCGGGCGGCTGGAGACGCGCCCGCCGAACATCGAGGGCCGCGGCGAGATCCGCCAGCGCGAACTCGTCAAGAACGCGCTTCGGATGCGTCCCGACCGCATCATCGTCGGCGAGGTGCGCGGCGAGGAAGCCTTCGACATGCTCCAGGCCATGAACACCGGCCATGAAGGTTCGATGACGACGATCCACGCGAACACGCCGCGCGACGCGCTCGCGCGCCTGACGCAGATGGTCGGCATGGTCGGGCTGAACATGGTCGAGACCAGCGTCAAGGCGCAGATCGCTTCCGCCATCTGCCTCATCATCCAGCTTCAGCGCTTCAGCGACGGCCGCCGCCGCGTGGTCAGCATCGCCGAAGTCACGGGGATGGAGCATGACGTGATCCAGATGCAGGAGATCTTCAAGTTCATCCGGCAGGGGACAACGCCGGACGGACAGGTGCGCGGCGATTTCCGTGCAACCGGCCTGAGGCCCTCCTTCATGGAGGAATTGCGCCTCAAGGGCTTCGCCTTTTCGAGCGATTTCTTCGACCCGGGACTGTCGCTATGAACGCCGCCACCATCGTCCCCGTGCTGATTTTCACCGCAGTGCTTTTCGCGCTGATAACGATGTTCCTGGCGGTCTCCGCCCAGCGCACGAACCGGGCGAGTATGCAGCGCCGCTTGAGCGAATATGCCGGGACGACCTCGACGCAGGGCGAATTGCGCCGGGTCCGCCAGGGCCGGAGCCTGTCGCCGGAAGGGCACTACTCCATGCCCTTCATCTCGCTCAATCAGCTTATCCTGCAATCCGGCGTGACCGTAGGCGCGCAGGGCGTCATCTTTACGATGATCTTTCTCGCCGCCGGCGCGTATTTCATCTTCGGCATCTTTTTCGCGAGCAAGCTCCTGGCTGCTGCGGGCGCGCTTGCCGCAGGCGTCGGACTGCCTGTCCTGGTGCTGCGCTCGATGCGGAAATCGCGTCAGCGGAAATTCGAGGAGCAGCTTCCCGACGCGCTCGACGTGCTGGTTCGCGGCCTCAGGGCCGGCCATTCGATCCCGGTGGCGATCTCCACGGTCGGGCATCAGATGCCCCAGCCGCTCGGCAATGAATTTGCCATAACCGGCTCCGAACTGACTTACGGCCTCGATCTCGAAACCGCGCTGACAAACTTGCGTACGCGGGTCGGACAGGCCGACCTGACGCTTTTCGTGCTGGCCGTCTCAATCCAGTCGCGGATGGGCGGGAACCTTGCCGAAATCCTCAGCAATCTGGCGTCGATCATCCGTCAGCGCTTCAAGCTGCGCCGCAAGGCCAAGGCGCTTTCGGCGGAAGGGCGTTATTCGGCGATTTTCCTGACGCTCATGCCGATCGTGCTGTTCGGCGTGCTGTGGCTTATCGCGCCCAGCTATTATGGCGATGTCTGGAACGAGTGGTTCATCAAGCCCGCGCTCGGCGCCGCACTCGTGTGGATGCTGATCGGCAATTTCGTGATGTCCCGAATGGTGAAGTTTACTGTGTAATGGATAGCATTCTCGCATTCCTATTCGAAGGTAATCAGTATTCCGACGGCACCGTGCTTTTCGGGGCGGTGTTCTTCGTCTTCATGTGCATGTTCTTTCTCGCCCTCGCCGCGACCGACGTCTATCAGCGCCGCAGCGACATCCGCAAACGCGCCAGCTTCGAATTCTCCGCAGCCGGAACGCGCAGCTACGACAGCGAGACCGACGAGGAGTCGTCGCGTTCGCTCCGCTTCCAGAGCATGGCGGAGAACACGGCGGTCATCGCCAAGGTGGAGCGCCGCCAGAAGCTTGACTGGAACGAAAGCGAGCGCACGCAGCTTGAGCGCGATCTCGTGGCGGCCGGATTTTTCGGGCCGAACAACGTGCTCTGGTATCAGGGCATTCGCCTTGCTCTGCTGATCGGCTTGCCGATTACCGTAAGTTTCCTTCTGAGCCTGGGCGGCGTCACGCTGCAATCCGCGAGCGGCTATGCGATGCTGGCGGCGGTCGGCGGTGCGGGTTTCCTGCTTCCCGGCCGTTATCTCGTCTACCGGCAGAACAGTATGCGCCAGCAATGCCGGGACGGCTTTCCCGATTTCCTGGACCTCATGGTGGTGTGCGCCGAGGCGGGCCTCAGCCCGCGCGCCGCGATCGACAGGATCAGCCGGGAGATTTCATTCTCCTACCCCTATCTGGGGTCCAATCTGTATCTGATGAGCCTGGAACTGCGCGCCGGAGCCTCCCTCGTGGAGTCGATCGACAATCTGGCGCAGCGCACCGGCATCGAGGAAATCACCAATCTCGGCTCGCTGCTGCTTCAGACGGAGCAGCTCGGCACCAGCCTGACCGACGCATTGCGGGTCTACAGCGACGAAATGCGCGACAAGCGCCTGTCCAAGGCGGAAGAGAAGGCCCATTCGCTGCCCGTGAAACTGACTTTGCCAATGGGGTTGTTCATTTTTCCTGTCATGCTTGTGGTGATCGTGCTGCCGCTCATCGCAAGGATCAGGAATGCGTTGTTCTGAAAAAGAATTTTGCCTGAGAGGGACTGAAAATGAGGGAACATATTCTGAAATTGCTGGCGACAGGGCTGCTCGCAGCCGGACTCGCAGGCTGTCAGGCGCATGGCGACGGCTATGACGGCTCCGAGGATCTGGCTGGGGGCATCACCGACTCTTCGTCGTTCGGCTCCGCGCCGGAGCAGGTCTGGATCCAGAAGGCCAAGACCAACTTCAAGAACGGCGATTACGGCCTGGCCGAGCGCTATTACCGCCGCGCGATCGAGGAACGCCACAACAACGCCGAAGCCTGGCTTGGCCTTGCCGCGTCATACGACCGGCTGAAACGCTTCGACCTCGCCGAGCGCGCCTATGACCAGCTCATCCAGCTCGCCGGACATACGCCGACCGTGCTGAATAACCTCGCCTACCACCACATGCTTCGCGGCGACTTTCAGACGGCGCGGCTCACATTGCAGAAGGCGTACGAAAAGGCGCCCGGCAATCTGCACGTGAAGCGCAACATGGAGCTTCTGGAGCGCTGGGAGGAAAAGGCAGGCGCAGGGGCCACCTGAGGCGCGGCGCGGAACTCTCAGGCAGAACCTGTCCCGTTCCTTTCGGCTGCGTCTCAGGCAACGGCGAAAATGGACGGGACGGCCGCCAAGGCGGCAAGCCCTATGGGAAGACCATAGGGCAAAATCTTGTTCCGCGCCCAGCCGCTGAGCTTGTCGAGCACAGGCAGGGTCGCGAGGATCGGGTGGCTGTTCTGTGCGGCCCGCAAACCGAGCAGCATCAGGGCGAGCACGCCGCCGAGAAGGGCGAAAGATACCAGGAACATGGGGCCATGCTCCGGCCCGGCCCACAATGAAATCGCGCTCACGAACTTCACGTCGCCCGCGCCGAGCCAGCCCAGCGCGAAGGATATGAACAGCACCACGAAAACGGCGCCGGCCACCGCGAAATGGGGCCATATCGTCTGAGTGCCGCCAAGCAGAACGTAAGGTATGAACGCCGCCAGCAGCACAATGGAAACGATGTTCGGGATACGGAATCGGGTAACATCCGAGACGATCGCATAGACGACGCAGAGGACGAAGATCCCGGCGAATATCATTTGCAATGTTGGGCTCACTGGCGTCTCTGTTCTCTTTTTCCTGCTTGCGGCCGGATTGCTTCAGACTCGGCCAGTCGGCAACTTCAGATATATGCCTTATCTGGACAGTACATGCTGCTTCGGATCAGCCGCCCTCGGGCTTCGGCGGCAACTCCATCCAGGCGGTGAACTCGCCGTTCTCGAACAGCTTGTCGCCGTCATCGTGCCATTTGCCGAACGCCGAGTTCCAATAGGCCACGATCATGCCGGACTGGCGGCATAGCGCGCCTTTCTTGTAAAGCAGCACCGGCCTGTCGTCGCGCGGATGGCTCGACAGACGCTGCCAGCCTCCGGCTCCGGCCTTGCTGCCGCCTTCGCCCTCCCAGTCGCCGCACCAGTGATACGCCCGGGTGCGCATCCACGAGAAATTGTCGCGCGGGGGGTGACGCCGGCACTCTCCGCTCTTCTCGTCGAAATAGGGCCGGTTTTCCGGATCGACCTCCTGGCAGAAAAACCGGCAGTTCGAACAAAGTTGCGTTCTGCGCTTCATCATTGGCGGTTCCGATCGATCCGGTTGATCCGAAGGCGTCGCCGCGACGCTGTCCCTTGCGCCGGTTACGCCGCTTCCACAGTGAGGGAAGCCGACGGCGCCACGTCAAGAACAGCATCCGCGATGCGGTCGAGCTTGCGGGCGATTGCGCGCCGCTGCTTGTCCTTGTCGGCGCCGGCCGTGTCGGCGCGCGCGATCATGTTCGAGATCGACCGCAGAATGCGGCTGGATTTCCGCAGCCGCCGGGTCTGCTGCTCCCGGATGAGCGCGGTCAGCGCCTCTTCGACCTTATCGATATTGCTGACGGCGCGGAGTTCGTCCGCATCCTGCGGGTCGGGCGACAGAAGCGAAGCGACTGCGTCCTTCAGAGAGACCAGCAGGATGTCGTTGAACATGGTCGGGGTGGCGCGGCGCAGCCGTTCGAGGATCTTGACCTCGTCGTTCCTGTCCTGAACCGCATCCTTGTAGGTGACGAGCATCAGCGCGGACTGGCGATGCACCAGCGGAATCCGCCTCCAGCTCGCGGCCTCGCTCTCTTTCCACGCCTGCGTCGCCAGCGTGCACCACAGAGATATGTCGACCTGGCGGAACGCGATCGTGGCCGGCGTGACCGTGTTGTCCTCGGGAAGGGCGCGCACCTCAACGAACTCGATCCTGCGGAGCACGTCGAGAGGCAGGCTGACCTCGATCAGCTTGGATGGGGTTTTTGCGGCGCGGCGTTGCGGAAAAGCGGCCGTCCGGTCCGTCCGCTGCGGCGTCGCCCCGCCCCCGCCCGACGCCTGGTAGATGATGTTCGACGCTTGCGGCCTGGACCGGGCCTCGGCTTTCGAAAGGACGCCGAACGCCCTGGAAGTCAGCCTGTTCCTGCTTCCGTCCCTGCCGACGATATAAACGCTGGGCTCAGGTGAATAGCGGATGAGGATTTCCGTCTCCTCGCCGGAGAAGCGGTTCGAAGGCAGGATCTGGTGCTTGAGAAGATAGTTGAGAAACAGCGACTTGCCGGAATTCTCCTCGCCGAGAACCGCGATGCGCAACGGCCGCGTCAGACTGCGCTCGACGCCCCTGATCGCGCGTTCCGCCGTAGCCAGAGGTCTGGGCGCGATCCCGCTTTCCGCCACGAGCGATTTGCGGAGGCCGCCAAGCTCTCCTACTAACTGGCTCTCGATCGCGTCCACCCCGGCAACCTTCAACCGCTTATCAGTCTGATGCATTCCTGACGGATCTCGACCGCCTCACGGGCCAGTTTTTCGCTTCGCGCCAGTTGCTGGCGGCATTCTTCGAGGAAAGGCTCCCAGAAAAAGGGCGCGCCCCAGCTCTGACCCGATTGCGTGATCCGTTCCGAATCCTTACGCGCGCTGACCAGGTCTTGCAACTGCTGTGCTATGGGATAGATCGCGCTGTAACTCAAAAACCGCAGACGGCGGAGCGCATTGGACACATGTTCGTTCTGCGTGGTCTCCGTCAGTTCGAACAGCTCCGCGATCACTTCTCCGAAAGCTCTGGATACGGCCTGTTTGAAGCGTCCCGCTTCTGCGGGATCGACCGGATCGATCCGTGCGTGCGCTTCCCAGAAACTGTCGAGATCGACAGCCGTGACCTTGCTGAGGGGCATGATCGAGGGGGGAGGAAGATTTCCGGACTGGACGCCAAAATGCAGGATGTCGTCGAGATCGGGCAGCGCGTCCTTGACCGCCAGCCGCAGCGCGTTTTCCGCTTCCTGCTGACGGGCGAGAAACTGCTTCGAGATCTCGGTGATATATTTGTAGAAATCCTCCGCGAGCTGCGAACGGAGCTGGAAGCTCTGTTCCTGGAACTCCTCCCGGAATGCGGCGTAGGAGCCGCGCCGCAGCAAGGCGGCGCGCTGCTCTTCGGTGAATTTTTCGACCGTGTAAAGCATGAAGCGGCGCAGGCGGCCGATTTCCTCCGCGCTGAGCCGCTGAAAGTCCTCCTTGCAGTTGTTCAGCGTTCCTTCGACCTCGGCAAGCAGGTTTTCCAGCCTGGTGAGATTGTCGCTCACCTTGCCGCGGCTCCAGCGCTCGCTGGCTGCAGAGGCGTCGCTCAGCGAGTTGATGCTGTATCGGATGGAGACGACCGTGTTGTCGGAAATCGCCTTCAGCGTCGAAGCCAGAGGCAGCAGCCGTTCGGTCGTCACGGAATGGCCGATGAGCCTCGATATGCCCGCCATGATTGCTGGCACTCCGGACGCCCGGTACAGCATGGCGGCGATCTCCTGATCGCTCCAGCTTTCCGACGGAGCGGCGTAGCCCGGCTCGCCCCTGTCCGCCATTTCGGCGGCGTAGGCCGGGAAGGACGTCTTCATCGCACGGCGGAGCGCGTCGTGTTCGCAGCGCAGCGCCGTCTGCGCCCAGTGCGCGCTTGCGAGGATCACGGGAATGTCGGCATGGGGAAATTCGTGGCGGAGGCGGTTGCGCACATGCGCCGCCAGCGTTTCGGCCTCGCCGTCCTGAATGTCGATCAGGTCGAGACGGTTCACGACTGCGATGATGCGGTCCTTCTGCAGCCCCTTGAGCATACGCAGGAGGGCGAGATCGCTCTTCGAAAGCGGCTGCTGGGCTGTCAGGACGACGAGATAGATGTCGGCTTCGCCGAGATTGCCGTGCGTGATCTCGTCGCGGACGAGGAAAGGATCGTTGACCCCGGGCGTGTCGATGATGACCGAGGGGTAGCCGAGCGGCTGGCCTTCGAGGAAAACTTCGGCGTTTTTGGTGATGTCCGAATAATGCCGGTCATCCTCGCCATTGCCTGCCGAAGGCGCGTTGTCGCCTGCGCTGATGTAACGTTCGAGCAGTCCGCTGGTCACGGAGGAAAACAGGTGATGCTTGCCGAGCAGCGTATTGTAGTCGGAGCCGAGCCGGTCCCTGGCCCGCGTGCGCAATTCTTCGAGCGAGCGGTTCAGATTTTCGGTGGCGACAGCGGCCTCGCGCTCGACGGTCAAGGCGCCTGCGCGGCCGCCGGACATGATGCGGTCCCATTCCTGCTCGCCGAAGAACTCGAACAGGGCGGTGTTGTTGCGTTCGGCCGGCGCGCCGAAATACAGCTTCGTGATGACCGCAGTCGAGGGGTTGATGTCGGTCGGAAGCAGTCCGGGCCTGCGGATGAGGGCGTTGATGAGGGAACTCTTGCCGGCCTTGATCTGCCCGATTACGGCGATTCGGCAACTGTGCGACTCGATGTCTGTCAGCAGCGAACTGACGAAACGCCCGAGGCGGCTGTGCAGATTGGCCTGCAATTCCTCGCCGAGGTCGATTCCCCTGCGCTTCACGTCGCCGAGGCGCGAGGTTATCTTGGCGTCGATCAGGCTACCGAAGGATTCCACGCTATTCACTCATTCCGATTCGCGGCCGGTAAGACCAGGCTCCGTCAGACCATGAAATAGCACGACGGCGGTCTGAATGGCCCGATTATTTTCATGTAGCCGCGCATCCCGCGGTCATCGCGCAAAATAGATGCGCCGGACCGGAACGAATAGTGGATTTTAAATTTTGCGGCCAAACTGCTTTTCGTCATTCTTCTAAAGCCATCTCCGTAATACAGCAAAAACCCTTATATTTTGAGCAAAAAATTACGGATGAGGTTAGCGTCGGCTGCACGTGACCGCAATGGGACTCACGCAAAAGGCGAGGCGCCGCTCCATGAGCTCGTTTCTTTATTTCGCCTACGGCTCCAATATGCTGTCCGCCAGACTGCGCGGACGGTGTCCCGGCGCGTCGTTTGCAGGGCTGGCGCAGGCGGAAGGATACGCGCTCTCATTCTCCAAGAAGGGGCGGGACGGCTCGGGCAAGGCAACGATCGGACGGGTTGCAGGCGCCGGCGCGCGAGTCGAAGGTGTCCTCTACCTTGTGCCCGCCGCAGAGCGCGGCGCGCTGGACCGTGCCGAAGGCGGATATCTGCGCGACGACGATTTCCCCGTGACGGCGGCCGGCGGCCGGATGCTGCGGGTGACAACCTATATGGCCCCTCCCCGGTCCTGCGCGTCCGGATTGCGGCCTTTCGACTGGTATCTGGCGCTGATGAAGGCCGGGGCCGTCGAGCATGGCCTCGGTCCGGACACTGTCGCTCTGATCGGGTCGGCGCCTGTCATGGCCGATCCCGACGAGGAACGCTCCCGGCAGATGTTCAAGCTTGCGCTGGAAGGCCAGTGAGCAGAACGGCGCCGGCTAGTGCAGTGACGCAGACACTTGAGTCGCACTCGCGGCAGGCTCTCAAATCAAGTGTCTGCGTCGTGAACTGCACTAGAATCAATAAGTTGCCAGTGCATCTTTAGACGCATTCATTCGCTTGCGGACTCGCGTCCAGGTGTCGCGAATGAATGCGTCGATGCACTGGTGGTTCGACTCAAACATTTGCATCCCATTTGCGGCGCGCTCTGCGGTAGCCCGCAGGATGGGTTGAGCGCCTGCGAAACCCGTCATTCCGTTCGACGGCGGGTTTCGCTTCGCTCACCCCACCCTACGAACCATATACTTCCAGTGCAGCTTTTGAATTTGACATCTGAAAACGCACCTCGCCGCAACCGGCGTTCAGATGTCGAATTCGTTCCACTCGGAGAGTTAAGTATCAATGCGCAAGCAACAGGCTAAGTTGTATACAAAAATGCATTCAGCGCTCGCATATATTGATGAAAGCAGAAATCTTTTTGCCTTTTTCTTTATATAGAAATTTTACGCTACGAACCGTTCGTAATATCCGTATTCCCACGAGCGTAGAATCTCATATGCAGTTGGGACAGCTTGTAAATATTCAATTGTCCATCCCGCTTTTGTCCAGAAAAGGTCATAGTTAGATCACAATCGCTCACCATAGTTCCGGCAATGCTTCAGAAACGAATCGTTATCGATTTGACCGGGGGGCAGCAGAAAGGTCCGGGCTGGGGGATATGGTCCGGACCTTTTCGTTTTTCAGCAAAAGCCGCAAGGTTTCAGGACCCCGCTGCAATCGCTTCGCGGATCAGGGCCAGAGCCTCATCCGAATCCCATTCCGCCGGGCCGGCAAGCCGTGCGATCTCCCTGCCCTCGCGATCGATCAGCGCGGTGAACGGCAGGCCGGGCGCGCCGAACTGCTGGATCAGCCGGCTCGATCCGTCGAGATAAAGTCCGAGCTGGCCGAGATCGTTGCTTTCGAGGAACTGCCGCGGCTTGTCCGGGCCGCCGAAATCGAGGCTGACGGGCAGCACCGTGAAATCTTCGCCGCCAAGCTCGGCCTGAAGGCGGTTCAGGCTCGGCATTTCGATCTTGCATGGCGCACACCAGGTCGCCCACAGATTGATGAGCACAACCTTGCCGCGCCAGTCGCTCAGCCTGCGCTCCGCGCCGTCGCCATCCGCAAACGTGAAATCCGGGATCGGTTTGGGCGTTGCGGCGCGAACGAGGTTCTGCAGCCCTGCCGATGCGTAAGCCTGTGTCTCCGTCTGCGCTGCTGCGGCGCGCTCCTGAACGTCCGCCGCCTGCCGGAGCGGCCCGTTCAGCCTGTCGAACAGGATCACCGACAGGAATCCGATCATTGCCGCAAGAATGGCGGCAAGACTATAAAGAGGCATCAGGCCCCTGGGGCGTGCCCGGCGCTGCGTGTCGCCGGTCTCGTTCTCTTCGGTCATCCGTGAAACCAGAAGTTAGCGCCATGACAAACAGAATGTGGGGCGGCCGCTTCGCCTCCGGCCCCGCCGAAATCATGGAGGAGATCAACGCCTCCATCGGCTTCGACTGCCGCCTCTACGCCCAAGACATAATAGGTTCTATCGCCCATGCCAATATGCTGGCAAGTCAGGGCATTATCACCGAAGCCGACGCCGGGGCGATTATAGACGGGCTTCGCGCCATTGAGGCCGAAATCGAACGAGGCGAGTTCAAATTTTCGCGCGCGCTGGAGGACATCCACCTCAATATCGAGGCGCGGCTGAAGGAACGCATCGGCGACGCCGCGGGACGGCTGCACACCGCGCGCTCGCGCAACGACCAGGTTGCGACCGATTTCCGGCTCTACATCCGCGACAGCGCCGACCATATCGGCGCGCAGCTTGCGGAGCTGCAGAAGGCGCTGGCGGCGCAGGCCGAGCGCCACGCTGCGACGGTCATGCCCGGCTTCACGCATCTGCAAACCGCCCAGCCCGTGACTTTCGGCCATCACTGCCTCGCCTATGTCGAGATGCTCGCCCGCGACCGCGGCCGCTTCGCGGACGCCCGTGCCCGGCTCAACGAATGCCCGCTGGGGGCCGCGGCGCTGGCGGGGACGTCCTTCCCCATCGACCGGGACATGACGGCGCAGGCGCTCGGCTTCGACCGGCCGACCGCGAACAGCCTCGATTCGGTGGCGGACCGCGACTTCGCGCTGGAATATCTC
>CAYOUE010000083.1:0-13802 GCA_964407075.1 uncultured Hyphomicrobiaceae bacterium | reverse complement strand
CCGAAGGCGTCACTTCGCTGCAGATGGACATCAAGATCACCGGCATCACGCCGGAGATCATGAAGATCGCGCTGGACCAGGCCCGCGACGGCCGTATGCACATACTCGGGGAAATGTCACGCGCTCTGGGCACGGCGCGTTCGGAAGTCGGCGAGCACGCCCCGCGCATCGAGACGATTGTCATACCGACCGACAAGATCCGCGAAGTCATCGGCTCCGGCGGCTCTGTCATCCGAGGCATTGTCGAAGAAACCGGAGCCAAGATCGACATCAGCGACGACGGCACGGTGAAAGTCGCGGCGACCAACGCCAAGGCGATCGACGCGGCCCTGACGCGCATCAAATCCATCGCGATGGATCCCGAAGTCGGCCAGATCTACAAGGGCAAGATCGTCAAGATCGTCGATTTCGGCGCGTTCGTGAACTTCTTCGGCTCCAAGGACGGCCTCGTTCACGTCTCGCAGCTCGCCGCCGAGCGCGTGAAGAACGTCAAGGACGTCGTCAAGGAAGGCCAGGAGGTCTATGTCAAGCTGCTCGGCTTCGACGAGCGCGGCAAGGTCCGCCTGTCGATGAAGGTCGTCGATCAGACAAGCGGCAAGGAGATCGCTTCCGAGGAATCCGAAGCCGCCGCGGGCTGAGCGGTTCGAGTATAATGGCTGCCGGCAAGGCGTCCTGCGGGACGCGGCTGGCCGCCAGGCATTCCGAGTCCCGTTCCGGTCACGACCTGAACGGGACAGTTTCGTTCTGCATCAGGCGTTCATCTTCTACCACAAGCTCTTCTTCGCCTGCTCCGGCCATTCCTTGTCATACGTATCGCCGCCAAGCGCTCCCTTGCTCAAGCCGGCGAGGATTCGGCCCGGCGTCGGCAGGGCTGAAGGATCGGTCCGGCGCGCCGGATCCCAGATCTCGGACCGCATGATCGCGCGGGAGCATTGGAAGTAAACCGACTCGACGCTTACAACGACGACGCAGCGTGCTGGCTTGCCCTCCATGGCGAAGCTGGCGTTCAGTTCGGGATCGGCGGCGATCCGGGCGCGGCCGTTGATGCGCAGGGTCGTACCGGATCCCGGGATCAGGAAAAGCAGCGCAACGCGCGGATCGCGTATGATGTTGCGCAGCGAGTCGATCCGGTTGTTGCCGTGCCGGTCGGGCAGCATGAGCGTTCTTTCATCGTGGATACGCACGACTGCAGGCCGTTCCCCGCGCGGCGAGCAATCGAGACCTTCCGGACCAGCCGTCGCCAACGCAAGGAATGGCGAGGCTTCGATCAGCGCTGCATAGTCCGGAGTAATCCTGTCAGCCTCTTTCACGAGCGAGGTGTCACGGGGCTGTCCGTAAATGGCTTCAAGCTCTTCGATCGTCTGAATGATGGTCACGCGATTGTCCAATCAGTCCGTAAAAAAATTCGGGCCGTTTTTCCGCAACGGCCTATGTTGCGGCGTCCGGGTTTTGGTCACGGCTTCCCGGCAGATTCCGGCAGCGCCCATTTCATGACATGCTTGCCCACGCAGACCGGCTCGCCGTCATCGCGCTCCACGCGGCAGTCGCCGATTGCGCGCATCGCATCCGCGTCAAGGCTTTCGATCCGGTAGATCGCAGTCAGAGTGTCGCCGGGATAGACGGGCTTCAGAAAGCGTATCCTGTCGTAGCCGAGCGAAAGCGGCTTGGCGCGCACGCCGCGCGCTACGATGCGGCGCGACATCTCCGACTCCGCCGCCGATAGCAGGCTCACCGTCAGCAGTCCGTGAGCGATCCTCCGCCCGAAGCCGGCCGAACGCGCCGCGGCATCGCTCATGTGGATCGGGTCGTTGTCGCCGCTGACCGCTGCGAACATGAGGAAATCGGCGTCCGTTATCGTCTTCGAAAACCGCGCTTCCTCGCCGACCTCGACCCCTAGATCCGTTGTCATCTCCTAATCTCCCATCGCCACGATCTTCCGCTTCAATAGCGAGTCCGTCTCGTTTTCGTCGAGGCCCATTTCACCCAGGATCTCCCGTGTGTCCGCGCCCGGCTCAAGGGATATGCGGCGGAATTCCGGCGCGGCGCCGTCATAGCGGATCGGATGATTGACGAGCGTCGCCTCCACGCCGCCTATCGGCACGCGCAGGAATATCCCGGCATAATCCGCCTGCGGATCGTTCCGCATGTCCTCGAAATCCAGACAGCGCTCGTACCACACGCCATGCGCCTCGAATGCGGCCTCGACCTCGGCGAATGTTCTGCTCGCGAGAACGGCAGCGAGAGTCTGTGCACAGCGATTGCGTTCGGTCCACGGATCGGCGTCGGCGAGTTCGCGCAGTTCCGGGCTGTCGAGCGCCTCGGCGAGTTTGGCGTAACTGTTGACGGAAACCGTGATCGCGGCGTCCTTCAGCGGATAGACTCCGTAGGGCGCTTCCATGTACCAGTTGGCGAGACGTTCGTCGCGCGGCTTGACCGAAGGGTCGTGCCCGCCACTGAAATAATGGGTCAACGCTTCCTGTATGAGATCTGCGCAGGCGTTGTAGAGGCTGCCCTCCACGCGCGTTCCGCCGCCGCCCTGCAGCTTCCTGACATAGGCCCCGACAATGCCGAGGGCCATCAGCGTCGCGCTGTGCTGGTCGATGACGGCGCCCCCCGCAGCCGTCGGCTGCTTGCCGTTCTGCATGACCAGGCCAGCACGCGCCTGAACCAGAAGATCCTGCCCGGGCCGCCCGCTCAGCGGACCGTCGGGGCCGTAGCCCGTCGCGGAGGCGTATATGATATCCGGGTTGACCTTCCGCACCGCGTCATGGCCCAGACCCAGCCGGTCCATCACGCCGGGCCGGTAATTCTCGATGAGCGCATCAGCCGTCGCAATCAGCTTGAGCGCCAGATCCACGCCTTCGGGCTGCTTCAGATCGATGCAGATATTTCGGATGTTGCGGTTCGCGGCAAGGAACAGCGTACCGAATCCTCCGCAATCCTTGCCTGCCGCGCGCAGACCGCGCTCGAAGCTGCGTCCAGGCGCTTCCACCCGTATGACGTCGGCGCCCATATCGGCCAGATATTGCGACGCCGCCGGCCCCTGAAGCCAGTGCGTGAAGCTGATGATGCGCATTCCCTTGAGCATGTCCCGTCCCTGATTGAGCATTGTTTTTTGCAGCTGCCGGATTAGCGGCCGCCGGAAAGGCCAGTTTAAAACATCGCGAACGGATGGGGCACCGCTTTTCCCCGCCTACCGGTTCGCCGCAATAATGAGCCGGACAGACCTCGACGAAGAGATAACCAAATTATTGGAACGGGACCGCGCGGAGAGACGCGCGAATAGACCTGCATCAGGGGCAGTTTCCTGGCGGTTCCGAGCCAGCGTCAGCGCCTCGGCAGGACCGCTGCGTCGCGGGCGCGCATGACACTTTCAGCTATTTTCCCGCCGGGGTCATTTATGCCATACTGCTAAAACATCGCTGCGCCTGAGCATGTTATAACTATAAAGACCTGCACAGTAAATCGCACCAGAACATAATCGGGAGGACGGTTTCATGGCTGAAATATCATTGGAAGTGAACGGTAAGGCGGTGAGCGGCTCCGTCAGCGGCAATATGCTGCTCACCGACTTCCTGCGACAGAACCTGGGCCTTACCGGCACGCATGTCGGCTGCGACACCTCCCAATGCGGCGCATGTGTGATTCACATGAACGGTAATTCCGTCAAGGCCTGCACGGTGCTGGCCGCACAGGCCGACGGCGCGCGGGTAACGACGATCGAGGGCCTTTCGGACGGCGGCGATCTCCACCCTGTCCAGGAGGCATTCCGTGAAGCGCACGGCCTGCAATGCGGCTTCTGCACGCCGGGCATGATTATGTCGGCTGCCGACCTTCTGGCCAAGAATTCAAACCCGAGCGAAGCCGAGATACGAAGCTGGCTGTCAGGCAATTTCTGCCGTTGCACAGGCTACCACAACATTGTCAAAGCCGTTCAAATCGCCGCCGCAGCAATGGGCGGACAGCGCGCCGCTGCCGAATAATGCAGCATCCCGAATAATTCTGGAGGAAAATCATGACGGTCCAAGGCATTGGCGCGGCGGTCAAGCGGCGCGAAGATTTCCGCTTCATCAAGGGGGCGGGCAAATACACTGACGATATAAACCTTCCAAATCAGACCTATTGTTATTTTCTGCGCTCGTCCGTCGCCCATGCGACGATCAACGGCATAGATGTCTCGGCGGCTAAATCCGCGCCCGGCGTGGTCGCGGTCTATACCGGCGCTGACATCGACGCGTCCGGTGCGGGCGGCGTACCCTGCGGCTGGCTTGTGACGAGCCGCGACGGCAATCCGATGAAAGAGCCGAAACATCCGATCCTTGCAACCGGCAAGGTGCGCCACGTGGGCGATCCGGTAGCGGCGGTCATCGCGGAAAGTCTCGAACAGGCGAAAAACGCCGCCGAGCTCATCCGGCTGGACCTGACAGAACTGCCGGCGGTTGTGGACATGAAGGCCGCGCTTCAGGGCGGGACAGCCGTTCATGACGAGGCTCCCGACAATCTGTGCTTCGACTGGGAGCTTGGAGACAAGGCCGCGGTCGACGCTGCGATCGCACAGGCTGCGCATGTCACGAAGCTCGATCTGGTCAACAACCGCCTGATCCCCAATGCGATCGAGCCGCGCGTCGCCATTGGCCATTATGAGGCCGGCACGGATGACTATACGCTCTACACCACGAGCCAGAACCCGCATGTGATCCGCCTGCTGATGGGCGCTTTCGTGCTCTCGATCCCCGAGCACAAGCTGCGCGTCTACGCCCCTGACGTGGGCGGCGGTTTCGGCTCCAAGATCTATCACTACGCGGAAGAAGCGCTTGTCACGTGGGCATCGAAGCGCGTCGGCCGGCCTGTCAAATGGACCGCCGAGCGTTCCGAATCCTTCATCTCGGACGCGCATGGCCGCGATCACATCACCCATGTGGAAATGGCGTTCGACGCGGACGGAAAAATCACGGCGCTCAGATGCGACACGCTCGCCAATATGGGCGGCTATCTGTCCACCTTCGCGCCCTGCATTCCGACCTGGCTGCACGGCACGCTGCTTGCCGGGCAGTATGCAACACCTGCGATATATACCAATGTGAAGGCGGTGTTCACAAATACCGTTCCGGTCGATGCCTATCGCGGCGCGGGGCGTCCGGAAGCGACGTTCATCCTTGAACGCACGCTCAGCAAGGCGGCGCAGGAAATGGGGGTCGATCAGGCCGAATTGCGCCGCAAGAACTTCATCCAGCCGAACCAGTTCCCGTACCAGACGCCCGTCGCTGTCGTTTACGATACGGGCGATTACGAACCCGCTCTGAACAAGGCGATGGAGCTGGCCGACTACGCCAATTTCGAGTCCCGCCGCGCCGCCGCCAAGGCCAAAGGCAAGCTCCGCGGCATCGGCGTCGCGTCCTATATCGAGGCGTGCGGCATTGCGCCGTCAAGTCTCGTGGGCGCGCTCGGCGCAAGGGCTGGCCTTTACGAGGCGGCGACCGTCCGCGTCAATCCCACGGGCAGCGTTTCCGTGCTGACCGGAAGCCACAGTCACGGCCAGGGCCATGAAACGACCTTCGCGCAGGTCGTCGCCGACAAGCTCGGCATCGACATAGAGAATGTCGACATCGTCCACGGCGATACCGACAAGGTGCCGTTCGGCATGGGCACCTACGGCTCGCGCTCGATCGCCGTCGGCGGCACCGCGCTCGTCAACGCGCTCGACAAGGTGATCGAGAAGGGCCGCAAGATCGCCGCGCATCTGCTCGAAGCCTCCGCCGAGGACATCGAGTTCGCCAATGGCGCCTACACCGTCAAAGGCACGGACAAGACGAAGGCGTTCGGCGAAATCGCGCTGACGGCCTATGTGCCGCATCAATACCCGATCGAAACGCTTGAACCGGGTCTTGAGGAAACCGCCTTCTACGATCCGAAGAACTTCACCTATCCGGCGGGCACCTATATCTGCGAGGTGGAGATCGACCCGAAGACCGGCGCGACGGAAATCGTTTCCTTCGCCGCAGCTGACGATTTCGGCAATATCGTAAACCCGATGATCGTCGAAGGGCAGGTGCATGGCGGCGTCGTCCAGGGCATCGGCCAGGCGCTGATGGAAAACGCGGTCTATGACGAGAACGGCCAGTTGCTTACCGGCTCCTACATGGATTACACCATGCCGCGCGCGGACGACGTGCCGTCCTTCAAGGTCGAGACCCTCAAAGGCACGCCTTGCACGCATAATCCGCTCGGCGTGAAAGGCTGCGGCGAGGCGGGCGCAATCGGCGCGCCTCCTGCTGTCATCAACGCCATCGTCGATGCGCTGAAGGAGTATGGCGTCGATCACATCGACATGCCTGCAACGCCTGAAAAGGTCTGGCGCGCAATCAACAGCGGCCAGAAAATGGCGGCCGAATAACAAGAGGCGGAGGAAACAACAATGTATAATTTCGATTATGTGCGCCCCTCATCCGTGGCGGAAGCCGCCCAGGCGCTGAGCGCGAATGCCGACGCCTCCCTCATTGCCGGCGGCCATACGCTGATACCGACACTTAAGCAGCGGCTCGCCAAGCCCGCCTTGCTTGTCGACATCAGCCAGCTTGCCGAACTGAAAGGCATCCGGCGCGATGGCGGCAATCTCGTTATCGGCGCGGGCGCGACCCATGCGGAGGTGGCGGCGAGCCAGGATGTGCGCTCGGCGATCCCGGCACTCGCAAAGCTTGCCTCCGGCATTGGCGACATTCAGGTGAGGCATCGCGGAACCATCGGCGGCTCGGTTGCCAATAACGATCCAGCCGCCGATTATCCGGCTGCCGTACTCGGCCTCGGCGCAACCGTCGTCACGGATCGCGGCCGCTACGACGCCGACAGCTTCTTCACCGGCCTTTTCTCGACCGCGCTTCAGCCGGGAGAGATCATCACCGCCATTCATTTCCCCGTCCCAGACCGGGCCGGATACGCCAAATTCGAGCAGCGCGCGTCGCGCTACTGTCTCGTCAGCGTGTTCGTGTCGCAGAAATCGGGCGGGATCTTCTCGTCCGGCGAGGCCCGTGTCGCCGTGTCGGGAGCGGGCCAGAACGGCGTGTTCCGCGTCTCCGAGATGGAGCAGGCGCTGAAAAACAATTTCGCGCCTTCGACGATCAGCGGCATGAAGGTTGCGCCGGGCGGCCTCATGAGCGACATGCACGGCGGCGCCGAATACCGCGCCGCGCTCATCAGCGCAATGGCGGAGCGCGCCGTGGAAGCCGCAATCGTATGACGGGGAAGCCGGAGGCGGCGCTGCCAGCCAGCGCGCAGAAAGTGCAGGACGCAGCGCGCGCCCTCGGTCTCGATATCTCCGTGATGGAAATGGCGGCGAGCACACGCACCGCCGAGGACGCGGCGGCGGCCTGCGGCTGCGACGTCGCACAGATCGTCAAATCGCTGCTGTTCCGCGGCGCGGAAAGCGGCGGGCCGCTGTTGGCGCTTGTGTCCGGCGTCAACCGGCTTAACGAAAAGGCCGTGGCGGCGCTGCTCGGCGAAAAGCTGATCCGGCCGGATGCAGATTATGTCCGCGAAGTCACGGGCTTCGCCATCGGCGGCGTCCCGCCTTTCGGTCACGCCACGGAAGTCGCCGTCATCATGGATGAGGATCTCCTACGCTTTGAAACTGTCTGGGCGGCGGCTGGCACGCCTCGCGCTGTGTTCTGCGTTGCGCCGGGAGCGCTCGCCGATGCGGTGCGCGCGCAAATCATGAAAGTCACTTGATGGCGGAATTGCCCGCAGATGTTTCCGAAACGAAAGCGCTGCTCGCCAGAGGCGGCTATCTTGCGAGCGACGCCATCGCCACATCGGTTTTCCTTGCGCTGAAACTGAAACGTCCGCTCCTGCTCGAAGGCGAGGCGGGGGTCGGCAAGACCGAACTGGCGAAGGTGCTGGCGCATATGCTGAAGCGCCCGCTCGTCCGGCTGCAATGCTACGAGGGGCTGGACCTGGCCTCCGCCGCTTACGAATGGAACCACAGCCGGCAGCTTCTTCACATCCGCGCCGCCGAGGCCGCCAGCGGAGCGAATACCGCCGAGATCGAGCGCGATATATACGGGCCGGACTATCTGCTGAAGCGGCCGCTGCTTCAGGCGCTGGAACTGTCCGCCGAAGGCAGGAGGCCGGTCCTGCTGATCGACGAGCTGGACCGCACCGACGAGCCGTTCGAGGCGTTCCTTCTGGAAATCCTCGCCGATTACCAGATCACCGTGCCCGAGTTGGGGACGATCCGCGCCGAGGAGCCGCCGATCACGATCCTCACCTCCAACCGCACGCGCGAAGTCCATGACGCGGTGCGCCGCCGCTGCTTTTACGTCTGGATCGACTATCCGACGCTCGCCCGCGAGACTGAAATCCTCGCGCTCAAGGCGCCCGAAGCCCCCGCCGAACTGACCAGGCAGATCGTCGAATTCGTCCAGTCGATCCGCACGATGGACCTCTATAAGAATCCCGGCATCGCCGAGAGCATCAACTGGGCGCAGGCGCTGACCGCACTCGACTGCGTGGCGCTGGAGCCGGAGGATGTGAACTCGACGCTCGGGACACTGCTGAAATATCAGGACGACATCGCACGCATTCAGGGCAGCGAGGCGACGAGGATTCTGGAGCAGGTGAAATCGCGCGCCCGCCAGACCGCAGCGGACGCACAAAGCGAAAGCTGACGATAACCGCCATGATTGGGCGAAACGGTTCGACCACCACTGAGACTGCCCCTGCGCGACAACGCCTGCGCGCAAATATCGCCGCCGGCGATGCGGATGGCGGGCGGATGGCGCAGAACATCCTGCATTTCGGCCGACTCCTGCGCGCGGCGGGGCTGCCGGTAGGCACGCAGAAAGTGATCATTGCGACCGAGGCGGTGATGGCCGCCGGCATCGGCAATCCCAAGACGCTCTACTGGACGTTGCACAGCGTCTTCGTCTCCCGGCCTTCCGAGCGTGACATCTTCAACGAAGCCTTCCAGCTCGTCTGGCGCGATCCGGCTTATCTGCAGCAGCTTCTGTCCATCATGACCCCGCCTGCGAAGGGCGCGAAAGCCCCGCCTGCCGATCCGGTGGCGCGGCGTCTGGCCGACAGCCTCTTTCTGCGCAGCGGCGGCGCGGTGGCGCGCGAACGCGATGAATTGCAGCTTGATGCAAGCGGCAGCGCCAGTGACGCCGAAACCCTGGCCGAGAAGGATTTCGAGCAGATGAGCGCGGCGGAGCTTCTGACAGCGAGACGGGTCATCGCCGAACTGGCGCTGATGACGGCGAAACTGCGCACGCGCCGTTATGCGCCATCGGACCGCGCCACCGGGCGGCTCGATATGCGCCGCATGTTGCGCGCAAGCACCCGCGGCGGCGGCGAAATGCTGCTCCCTCTCTACCGCACGCAGCAACTGCGTCGCCCGCCGCTCGTCGTGCTCTGCGACATCTCCGGCTCGATGGACGCCTATGCGCGGCTTTTCCTGCATTTCCTCTATGCGTTGATGAACGCCCGCGAGCGCGTTCACTGCTTCCTGTTCGGCACGCGTCTGACAAACATAACCCGCGAGTTGCGCGACCGCGACCCGGACGCCGCCATTGCGAAAGTCGCCGGCGGCGTCAAGGACTGGTCGGGCGGCACCCGGATCGGGGAGAGCCTGAAGACGTTCAATCAGCGCTGGGCGCGGCGTGTGCTTGGCCAGAACGCAACCGTTCTTCTGTTCACCGACGGTCTCGACCGCGCAGGCGGCGAAGGCGTCGCCGACGCCGCCCGCCGCATGCGCGCCTCCGCCCGCCGGGTGATCTGGCTCAATCCGCTGTTGCGCTACGACCGGTATGAGCCGCTCGCGGCGGGCGCGCGCGAACTCGAACGCCATGTCAGCGAGTTGCGCCCCTGCCACAATCTGGCCAGCCTTGCCGATCTGGCTGCGTCGCTGTCTCGGCGCGGCAAGATCTGAATGATTCGATAGTCAAGCGGGCAGTAATCCGCTAAATCACAAGAGTTAACGTTTACGGCATGTTTTCCATGTCCGACAGCATTGCCCGATACATTCGATAACTGCATGACGGGCCGCAGACCGTTTGTGAGGCGTATCATGGTCGACTCCGTATATACTCCTTCCTCATATTCCCAGTCCCTTCAACGAAACGAAACCAGGCCGGGCGGCAGCGGTGACGGCGGCGACGGGACTGTCATTTCGGCAAGATTTTCGAGCCAGAACATTCTGACCGTGCATCTGGCGGCGGACAAGCTCTTGTCGGAATGCTGGGCAAAGGCCTGCGAGTTTGCCCGCAATTTCAATGCGCTGCACATCGATATCGATCATCTGCTGCTTGGCGCTTCGCATGTGCGCGATGCGGAGGCGGCGCTTGCCATCGCCTGCGACGATATCGAGGAGCTGACGCACGAGCTTGCCCGGCTGTGCGCGCGCCGTTCCTTTGCGCAAGTTCCTGCCGAAAACGCCGCGTATGAAGCGTCGCAGTCGTTAAGAATAATCCTTTGCGAGGCATCCGCCCTGGCCGCCAGACAAGGCGTTCCGAACCTGACGCTGAGTCTCGTGATCGAAGCGCTGGCGCGGACTGAGCCGCGGCCCGCGGTCATCGAGGTTCTGCCGAAAATTCGCCGCCGTATCGAAGAGGAGAACGCCGGGGAATCCGAAGCCATGAAGCTGCTCAGCGATCTCCATGGCAAAGTGAACGGCCTCAGTACGTCTTTCGACGGCGAACTGCGCGCCAAGCTCGGCGCGCTCGACGCCTATGTCGGCCAGGCTATCGCCGGGAATCTCGCAGCGATGGAAGAGCGTCTGCAACTAGCGATCGGCCAGCGCGTCGAGGACGCGGTCCGCCTCACTCATCAGCAGTCCGAGGAAACGAAAAACAAGGTCTATGAGGCCGTGCGCGTTCTTCCGAACATGGTTGCGAACATGGTTGGGGAGCGCGTCACGCAAGCCGAAGCGCAACGCCCGGAACCCGATCAGGAACACCCACGCCGCTGGTTCCATTTCTGGCGGACGTGAAGCCATCGGCCAGCTAGCCTAACAGTGATCCTTGACGACGGTTTCGCGGAGCTTTTCGCGCGCAAGTTCGGAAGCGATTTCCGGCGGGAAACCCTTGAACACATAGGCCAGTTCGTGCGTCCTCAGCAGCAGGCTGTAAAGCTCGCGTGAAAGGTGCCGCGCATGGGACGGCGCCGCTGCGGCATACAGCTTGGCGAGTTCCTCTGCGGCTGGCTCGAATGACAGTTTCTGCATTTACCCCCTCCAACCAGCTTGCGATATCAGCCAACTGGATAATGTGAGTCGGGGGCACAGCGAGACTTTGCAGGCGATTTACCCACAAAGCCTGCTGCGCGTGCTGTCAGGCTGCGTTCGACAGAGCCTCGATTTCACGGACTGCGGCGGCGTCGCGCGGGCTGAGGTCCGGGAAGTCCTTGTCCGACCCGACATCGGAGGAGATCTTCCATGACCGCGCGCATTTCTTGCCCTTCGCCAGCCCCGGGACGACGGCGACACCCGGAACTTCGCTCAGCATGAACGCGCCTGCAGGCGGTTTCGCCGAAGTCAGTTTCGCGGCGCTGGTGATAACGATCTCGGCCCAGTCCTCGTCCTTCGCCGCCGCATACAGCGCCTTGTCCGTGATATGAATGATTGGCGCGGCTTCGAGGCTTGCCCCGATCCGCTTCTCGCGGCGTTCGATTTCCAGCGCGCCGGTCACGACATGGCGGATCTGCCAGATCTTCAGCCATTTTTCGGCGAGCGCGTCATTTTTCCAGCCGGCGGGAATATCCGGAAAGACTTTCAGATGCACCGAGTCCTTCGCGTCCGGGAAGCGGGACAGATAGACCTCCTCCATCGTGAAGCACAGGATCGGCGACAGCCAGACCGTCAGCCGGTCGAACAGTTCGTCGAGAACGGTCAGAGCCGCGCGGCGTTTGAGGCTCGACGGCGCTTCGCAATAGAGCGCGTCCTTGCGGATATCGAAATAGAGCGAGGACAGATCGTTCGTGCAGAAATTCGACAGCGCAGAGAACACCCGCTTGAAGTCGAAATCGTCGTAAGCCTTGCGAACGACGCCGTCCAGCTCCCAGAGCCGGTGCAGGATGAAGCGCTCCAGCTCCGGCATCTCGGCATATTCGACGCGCAGATCGTCGCTGTAATGCGCCAGATTGCCGAGCATGAAACGCAGCGTGTTGCGGATTTTCCTGTAGCCGTCCACCGCGGTCTTGAGGATGTTCGGCCCGAAGCGCAGATCGGCGGAATAGTCGGAGGACGCGACCCACAGGCGCAGGATCTCCGCACCGTACTGCTTCGTCACGGCCTGCGGGGAGAGCGCGTTGCCCTCCGACTTCGACATCTTCTCGCCCTTCTCGTTGAGGATGAAGCCATGCGTGAGCACGGCCGCGAAGGGCGCGCGGCCGCGCGTGCCGGCGCTTTCCATCAGCGAGGAGCCGAACCAGCCGCGATGCTGGTCCGAGCCTTCGAGGTACAGCGCGGCGGGCGAGCCGAGGTCCTTGCGCTTCTCTAAAACGAAGGCGTGAGTCGAGCCGGACTCGAACCAGACGTCGAGAATGTCGTCGACCTTGGTCCACTCGGCGGGATCGGCGACGAGGCCGTCGAGGAAATGCTCCTTGGCGTCGTCTTTGAACCATGCGTCCGCCCCTTCCTTCTCGAAGGCCGCGGTGATGCGCCCGATCAGCTCTTTCGAGCCGTTGAACTTTTCGTTCGGGATCACCTCGCCGGTCTTCTCGTTCAGGAACACCGTGATCGGCACGCCCCAGGCGCGCTGGCGAGAGATGACCCAGTCGGGCCGGCCCTCGGTCATACCGCGCAGCCGGTTCTCGCCGCTCCTCGGAACGAAGCGGGTGTCGCCGATGGCCTTCAGCGCGATCTCGCGCATCGTGTGCTGGCCCTTGACGCCCTTTATCCTGACCGGCTTGTCGAGCGCGATGAACCATTGCGGCGTGTTACGGAAGATCACCGGGGCCTTCGACCGCCATGAATGCGGGTACTGGTGGCGCAGCTTGCCGCGCGCGACCAGCGCGTTCGCCTCGATCAGCGCCTGCATCACCGCATTGTTGGCGTCGCCGAACTTGCCCTTGTCGTCGATGACGCGCTTCGGGTACGGCCCGCCAAATATCGGGACTTGCTCGAAATAGAAGCCGTCTTCGCGCACGGTATGCGGCACTTCGGGGACGCCGGCTTCCTCGAAGCTTTTCCTGTGTTTGACGAACAGCTCATAGTCGTCCGCGCCGTGGCCGGGGGCGATATGCACGAAGCCCGTGCCCGTTTCCTCGGTGACGAAGTCTCCTTCATAGAGGCGGACCTCGAAATCGTAGCCATGCTTATGAAAGGGGTGGCGGGTCGCCTTGATGTGCCAAGGGTCAACCTTAGCAAGACGATCCCACTTCTCGATGCGAGCGGCGGCCTTTAAGTTCTCTGCTAGTGCGTCGGCGACAATCAACTTGTCGCCAGTTTTCGCCCAATTATCGTCTGGAGAGGCCGTCACCTCATACAAACCGTATGAGATTTTAGGTGAATATGCGATAGCGCGGTTGCCGGGGATTGTCCAAGGCGTCGTCGTCCAGATCACCACGCTTGCACTGTTCAATTGCTTGATGTCAGCCCAAGCCTTTCCAAGGCGATCCGTTGTAGCCGCGTCTGCCGTCGCAGCAACAACAGGAAACTTCACAAAGATCGTCGGGCTGGTGTGCTCCTTATACTCCACCTCCGCCTCGGCGAGCGCCGTCCGCTCCACGACCGACCACATGACCGGCTTCGACCCCCGATAGAGCGTGCCGTTCGTGGCGAACTTCATCAGCTCGTTCGCGATCGCCGCCTCGGC
>CAYOUE010000082.1:0-13820 GCA_964407075.1 uncultured Hyphomicrobiaceae bacterium | reverse complement strand
GCGGCCAGCGCGTCGCCCGCGACGACCGGGAGCATCGGCACGCGGGCGGCCGCATAATCCTTGTGCAGAATGATGGCGAGGCTCCAGAAATGCGGCGGCGTCCAGAGGAAAAGCACGATTGCAAGGATGATCGAGGCCGGGGAGAGATCGGGCGTGACGGCGGCCGCTCCTGCTAGGACCGCGAAGGTGCCCGCCAGACCGCCAATGACGATGTTCCAGACGCTGCGCTGTTTGAGCCAGACCGTGTAGACGATCCCGTAAACGAATGCGCCGAGAAAGACATAGAGCGCGACATGCGGGTTGAGCAGCCAGGCCGCGCCGCCGACGGCGATCGCGGTGATCGCAGCGATGACGGCAAGCCACTGCCAGTGCGGCTCGAACGCGCCTGTTACGAAGGGGCGCCGGGCCGTTCGCGCCATGCGCGCGTCGAGTTCCCGCTCGGCGTATTGGTTGAAAGCTCCTGCCGCCGCCGAGGACAGGAAAACCGTCAGCATGAGAGCCAGTATTTTCCAGGCCGGCAGCGCTTCGCCCGGGGTCATGGCCATGCCGGCGAGGGCGCACAGGGTAATTGCGAAACCGATGCGCAGTTTAAAGACGTTTGAGAGCCGCCTGAGGCGGTCCCCCATCCGAACGTCCGTGGCCAATCCCTCCATGCGAATGCGGCTCTCCATTCATGCGGGCGGCTGTTCAGGCCCCGCCGGTAAAGAAATTGAACCGTGTCAGAACCGTATAGTCCGACTCGAAGACCAT
Source organism: uncultured Hyphomicrobiaceae bacterium (assembly GCA_964407075.1). GTDB lineage: Bacteria > Pseudomonadota > Alphaproteobacteria > Rhizobiales > Rhodomicrobiaceae > JAHQVI01. The sequence goes on along the minus strand of CAYOUE010000082.1, from coordinate 13,070 downwards.
GATGGCGACGAAGACGAGCACCAGCAGCGGCGGCAGAAGAATCGCGTAGGTGAGCGCGAGACGCTCCCAGGCCATATGCATGAAGATAGCGACGATGAGGCCGGCCTTCAGCATCATGAAGATCAGGATGAGGCTCCAGCGCAGCAGGCCCTGGAACTGCAGATAATCCACCATGTATGAGAAGAAGCTTAGGACGAAGAGCCATCCCCATACGACAAGGTACAGCTTGATCGGATGCTGCTGCCCTTCAACTTGCGCGGTCGTCGCCGTCTTGGACGAATGCTGAGCCATGCCTGCCCTCACCAGAGATAGAAGAATGCGAAGATGAAAACCCAGACCAGGTCGACGAAATGCCAGTACAGGCCCATCGTCTCGACATGCTCATAGCTTCCACGTCTGCTCGTGAAGAAACCGCGCTCCCCAGTGTCGTAATCGCCGCGCCAGACCTTTCTCGCCACGATCAGCAGGAAGATCACGCCGACCGAGACGTGGAAGCCGTGGAAGCCGGTAATCATGAAGAAAGTGGCCCCGAACTGCGGCGCTCCCCACGGGTTCCCCCAAGGGCGGACGCCGTCCTCGATCAGCTTGGTCCACTCGAAGGCCTGCATCCCGACGAACATCGCGCCGAGCAGCGCAGTGACCAGCAGCAGGTAGGTGGTCTTCTTGCGGTCCTTGCGGTAGCCGTAATTCACGGCCATGGCCATCGTCCCACTCGACGTGATGAGCACGAAAGTCATGATCGCGATCAGGATGAGGGGCATTTCGACCCCGCCGATTGTCAGCGCGAAGACTTCGCTGGCGTTAGGCCATTCCACGACCGTTGAGCTGCGCACCGTCATGTAGCCAAGGAGAAAACAGGAGAAGATGAAGGTGTCGCTGAGGAGGAAGATCCACATCATGGCCTTCCCCCACGGCACTCCCTTGAACGATCTCTGGTCGGACGACCAGTCGGCAACGAACCCCTTCATGCCGCCAGGCCGCGCGGCGGCGTGTCCTTGATTCGTCATGACTGTATCTTGCATGGCCTAAGCCCCGTCTACTTGAATCCACAGATGGTCAGCAGAATGTCCAGACTGTCATTTCCGGAAAAAAGCAGGCCGAAGAGGACAAGCCAGACGATGAGCAGGAAGTGCCAGTAGCGCGTGCACAGGTTCACGCTCCGGCTGACTTTGGCGAAATCCGCGCTGCGAAGCAGCTTCTCGAAGCTCCAGCCCCACGCCGCCAGCCCGCCCAGGAGATGGAGGGCGTGCAATCCGGTAATGAGGTAAAAAAAAGCGATCGAGGGATTGGTGGCGTCGAAATACTCCATCGCGTTCAACTCGCGCCAGGCGACCGCCTGCCCGGTGAGAAAAGCCGCCGCGAAGACACCGCCGCCGAACATGCCGAGCTTTACGCCGCCGCGCTGGTCCCGGCCGGCGGAGTAGCGCGCCCACTCCATCGCGGCGCTGGCCAGGATGAGCATGATCGTGTTTTGCCAGAGCAGATCGGGCGGCGGCGCGGGACGCCAGTCCTCGTACGCCATGCGGCCGGCATAGGCGACGACCAGCATGAAGAACAGCACGGACATGGCCGCAATAAGGAAGTTCAGCCCCATGCTGGCCGGACGCCGGACCACCGCACCGTTGCCGGGGCTCTGGAAGTCCTTTTCCTCCGAGACGTTGAGCCAGGGCTTCTCCGCCAATTGCCGCAGCAGGTTCATGCCTTGGCTTCCTGCGCCCTGATGCCGCCTGCGGGAACGTTCTGCGGAATGTAGTCTTCCTTGCTCCCGGGCACGCTGAAATCGTAGGCCCAGCGGTAGACGACAGGTAATTCCTTGCCGAAATTGCCGTGACCGGGCGGCACGGTTTCCGTCTGCCACTCAAGCGAATTGGCTTTCCAGGGATTGCGTTCGGCTATTTTGCCCTTGTAGAGGCTCCATACGAGGTTGAAGAGGAACACGATCTGGGCGAAGCCGACGATGAAGGCCATGATGCTGATGAATTCGTTCAGAACGACGGCTGATTGCGGGTAGATCGCGGTTTCGCCGAGTTCGAAATAGCGGCGCGGAACGCCCAGGAAGCCCAGATAATGCATCGGGAAGTAGATTGCGTATGCGCCAAGGAACGTGACCCAGAAGTGGAACTGGCCCATTCCTTCATGAAGCATCCGCCCGGTCATCAGCGGGTACCAGTGGTAGATGGCGCCGAAGATCACAAGAATAGGCGCAACGCCCATCACCATGTGGAAATGCGCCACCACGAACATCGTATCCGACAGCGGCACGTCAACGACGACATTGCCGAGAAACAGTCCCGTCATGCCGCCATTCACGAATGTCACGATGAAACCGAGTGCGAAGAGCATCGGCAAAGTGAGGTGAATGTTGCCGCGCCAAAGCGTGAGCAGCCAGTTGTAGACCTTGATCGCGGTCGGCACGGCGATGATGAGCGTCGTTGTGGCGAAGAAGAATCCGAAATACGGATTCATCCCGCTCACATACATGTGGTGCGCCCATACGACGAAGCTCAGCACGCCGATGACGACGATCGCCCAGACCATCATCCGGTAGCCGAAAATGTTCTTCCGCGCATGGACGGAGATGAGGTCGGAAACGATGCCGAATGCGGGCAGGGCGACGATATAGACTTCCGGATGCCCGAAGAACCAGAACAGGTGCTGGAACAGGATCGGACTGCCGCCGCCATAGCCGAGATGCTCGCCGAACTGGACGATGGCGGGCATGAAAAAGCTTGTGCCGATCGCCCGGTCCAGCAGCATCATGACCGCTCCGACGAACAGCGCCGGAAAAGCGAGCAGCGCCAGGATCGTGGCCATGAATATGCCCCAGATCGTCAGCGGCATCCGCATCAGTGTCATGCCCCGTGTGCGCGCCTGCAGCACTGTGACGACGTAATTCAAACCTCCCATGGTGAAGCCGACGATGAAGAGCGCCAGCGACGCCAGCATCAGGATGATGCCCCAATCGGTTCCGGGCGTGCCCTGCAGAATCGCCTGCGGCGGGTACAGCGTCCATCCCGCGCCGGTCGGGCCGCCTGGGACGAAATAGCTTGCGACGAGCACGAGGACCGCCAGAAGGTAGATCCAGTAGCTCAGCATGTTCACATAGGGGAAGACCATGTCCCGCGCGCCGACCATGAGCGGGATGAGGTAGTTGCCGAAGCCGCCAAGGAATAGCGCCGTCAGCAGGTAAATCACCATTATCATCCCGTGCATGGTGATGAACTGGTAATAGTCTTCTGGCGAGATGAAGGAAAAGGTGTCCGGGAAACCAAGCTGCAGACGCATCAGCCATGACAGGACGAGCGCAACCATGCCGATCGCGATCGCCGTAATCGAATACTGGATGGCGATGACTTTCGCGTCCTGGCAGAAGACCCACCGCATGATCCAGCTTTTGGCGTGATAGAGTTCGACCTCTTCGACCTCGGCCGGCGGAATCCGCTCCGGGCCTACGGCGTCATGTGCGATATCGGCCATCAGTTCGCCCCTTCTGAATTCTGTTCGTCCGGCATATCCGCCTGCGCCGCCGTGGCGAGTTCCGGCTCATGCTGTTCAGGCGCGGCTGCCTCCAGACGTCCGGTGTCCGGGTCCGGAGCGCTGGCCTGCGCAATGGATTGTCCGAAAGTCTGCTGCTCCTGCAGCCAAGCAAGATAGTCGGTCTCATCCGCCACAACGACGGTGCCGCGCATGATGTGGTGGCCGACGCCGCAAAGCTCCGCGCACAGAACTTCATAAGTCCCGGTCTTTGTCGGCGTAAACCAGAAATAAGTCACCATGCCTGGAACGAGATCCATCTTCCCGCGGAATTCAGGCACGTAGAAATTGTGCAGGACGTCCAAGGAGCGCAGGAGAACTTTGACCGGCTTGTCGACCGGAAGGTAAAGCTCGGCTCCGACCGGCACCAGTATGTCGTCCTTTCCATTGGGGTCTGATCTGTCCAGACCGAAGGGATTGTCGAAGTCCACACTCCTGATGTCGGAAGCGCCGAGCACGCCGTCTTCGCCAGGCAGCCGGTAGCTCCATTGCCATTGCTGGCCCATGACTTCGACTTCCGTCGCGTCGTCGGGGACGTTGACGAAATCGTTCCACACGATAAGTCCCGGTGCGAGCATTCCGATTACGCCTATCGACGTCAGGACTGTCAGCCAGACTTCGAGTTTCCTATTTTCCGGCCTGTATTCGGCCTGCGAGCCCTGCCTGAATTTCCAGACGCAGTAGGCCATGAATAGAATTATGGCGATGAATACGACGCCGGTGATCCAGAAAGTGATGATGATGGTAGTGTCGATAAATCCCCAATTTGACGCGATGGGCGTCCACCACCAGGGGCTCAAGAAATGGAAGAGAACCGAACCAAGCGCCACCGCTAGCAGTATCAGTGCTACAATCATAGCCAGTTAACCTTACAGTTCAGGGCTAATACTGCATATTTCTTGATATTGCCTAAGGGTATCCCCGCACATCGGCGACAACCAAAAAATGCGCAGACTATTTTCCTCCCCCGCTGCAACGCCAATGCCCTGCCTGCAGGATTTTTTTATTGAATTATTCAATCGCACTTAACGGCCAGAAAGTGTGTGTCAAGTTTTCTTGACACGCACTTGTCAACCTCAATGTCCAAACATTGTGCAGCTGACTAAAAGCTATTCAATCATAACTTTTTAGTTGCTGCAACAGCAGGTCATGAATTGCGGTGGATTCTGGTCAATGCGCTACAACAGCGCGGTAAACATGCCACGTGGCGTGACCCAGAACTGGCAGGACGATAATCAGTCCGATAAAGACCGGCAAAGATCCAAGCACGAGCGCCGCTACGATAATCAGTCCCCAGACTGTCATCGCTCCCGGGTTGACGAGAACGGCCTTGATGGATGTCAGGACAGCGACGGTAACGCCGACATTTCTGTCAAGTAGCAGCGGAAAGGATATGACGCTGATCCAAAACACTGTGAGTGCGAAAATGAAGCCGACGCCACACCCAACGACGATCAGTGTCCAGCCTTCACTGGTGGCAAGAACCTGCTCGGCGAAGGTCCATATCGAAGCTGGTGCTGCGGTGTCAAATATGGATCTGTAAATGAGTTGCGCTGCGCCTATCCAGGCAACGAAAATCGCGAAAAGCACAGCACCGAGAATCAGAATCGAACCGATGGCTGGTGAACTCAAAAAACTGAATATATTCGAAGAGATGCCGAGCTTCTGTTCGCGCCGGCGGCTCAACTCGTAAAGCCCTACTGCAGCTAGCGGTCCCATCAGCGCAAAACCTGCCATCAGGGGAAATATTAATGGCAGAAGATCGTAGCCGAAAGTAAGACTGAACAGAACGATGCCGATGACAGGGTAGATCACCACGAGGAAGATAGCGAAGGTCGGCATCTCCTTGAAGTCGTCCCAACCTTTCTCGAGGGCCGATTTCAGGTCTGCGAGCGTGATCTTGCGAACCTCCGGTAGCGCCGCGCCCCCCAGAATATCGATGCCGGATTTCGTTGTGTTGGCCATGATTGCATCTCCTGCTTAGCGGATTGCCATTCACGTTTCGCCGGCACCAGGTCTAACGCGCAACAAAGGCGGTTACTGAGTGAGCCGACGTGCAATTCCGTCTAAACTATACGCAATCCGCGACACCTTGTCGCGTCTGATTCATGCTAGCGTGGGGATACGTCCCCCGAGATCAGAGTCTTTCATAGAGACGCAGAAATTCATGTAAATCGGCAGTCCCGTTTCACTATGGAAGAAAGACGCCAGAGGTAAAATTGATCCTGAAATTCTTTCGCATGGCCGTGGTCGAAAGGTTATTGCTGATTGCGCGTATTGCCTATGACGCGCGCCTTATTATCAAGCCAATCGATGTACAGTCATACTCCCCTATTCTCAGTTTAAGGTGTGGCGCATCCAGATAAGGGGGGAGATCAATGTATTTGTCGACTGGAGAATTTCCTGGATCCCAATCTATAGGAAGAACCGTATGACCTGAATCGGTCAATCTGGCGCATACTCTCTCTATATCAGATTTACGAAATAAGGATAAGTGCTTTGATTCGAAAGTTTTTGTTGAAGAGCTCAAATTATACTCAGTAGTGTGAATAGCTATCCCCCCCGGCTTCAGCGTATTTATGGAATTCACTATGAAATCAAATCCATGTTCAATAGATCCCAGATGTTCCAGGGAACAGGCCGACCAGCAGAAATCATACGACATCTCCAGATCGTCAGGAATGGCGTTCATATCGACTTCCCTGAATGACACCAGCTCCCTGAACTGTTCAGTTCCGCATATTCCGCGTGAGTTAAGCTGTTCCGCTTCGCATGAATGCTGATCGGTCTGTGCCCATCCGCCTTGGATTGCGTTTGTTAAGTTCTGGTCGGTTGCAAGTACTCTGACCCCGTGTGATGCGAAATATGCCGCGAGCGGCTCCGTGCCTACGCCAAATCCAAGACCACTCCTGCCAGGTTGAAGGAGACCATGATCGTATAGAGCTTGAATTATGAAATAAAACTCCCATTGCTTCCGATGATAACGTTTTGTTTCCTTGAGTCCGTTCATCCAGAATTCAAACATGGGGTGACTGAAATCATCTTGTTTACAAAGACCCGAGCTTATTTTCATATTCAAAAATCTCTGCTGATTTTGTTCATTAATAGAATTATAAGAATCAAGTTCATTCAGCTATTTGAATAACGGTAATTCTTAATGACTAATTCATTAGTTTCAATTGCTTCAGAGCATAATATCATATCGCTTTGAGTTGGATATGATTGATTCAAATTGATATCACATATAGATGAAATCAAATCACCATGAATTTCATGTTTTGTTTTATTTTTATTAATACGGTCATAGATCTCAATCGATTGTAATGCAACGTTTGCAGTGTTGCGCCACGAAAATTTTGAAGATTGATTTATACAGTATTTTCTTAATTTATCGCGTTTTTGGCTGTTTGTTAAATAAGTAATTAGTTTACTCTTTACACAATCAATAGAAAATGGATTAAATAGAGCTTCTTTATCTTGTATTATTTCTGGAATACTGGTTGCGTTAGAGGCAACAACGGGTACACCGCACTGCATGGCTTCTAATACCGGAAAGCCGAAACCTTCATGCCAAGAGGGGAAAACAAACAAAATACATTTAGAATACAATAATTTTAAATTTTTGTCATTGACATAATCAATAAATACAATGTTTTTGGAATCAATATTATCATTATTAAGATATTTCTTGTAATCATTAATATCTTTTTGATCTTTAAATCCAATTGCTACAAGGTTTATGTTGTTTTTGATATGTAATGGTAATTCTTGAAATGCTGATATAACGACTTTTAAATTTTTTCTTTGTTCTGAGCCACCAGATGTAAGTACGTAATCTGTATTAATCAATTCTTTGAATTCTGAATCCGCGGGCTCTGTTATGTCGTTAGAAAATTCGATACAATTACTGGCAGCATAAATATTTTCAATTTCTGCGTTTTTTACATCAATGTTTTCAATAAGTTCGTTCTTTGCGTGATTGGAAATTGTAAATATCAGATCAGATTTTTTGAGATGATTTATTTTGTCGTTATACCAAGTTCGACTTTTTTCACATTTTAAATAAATATTTTTATGCAAATAAGGTATTAAATCATAAAATATAATGGATTGACATATATATGAATTATTATTCATCAGGGTTGTAACCGCATCTTCTGAATATCCTTCAAAAAGACTGGTCATAATAGTGAAATCAGGATTTAAATTCCTGATAAAATCCTCTCTGATCAATTCGCTCGCGCGCCTCCGCCAAAGATTAGCAGGCTCGCTGTAGCAAGTAGGCCCTATTGCTTTCCATTCCAGGCAGCATGTTTTTTCAGGATAAGTATTGATAATATTATGAATGTATTTATGCGGCTTAGGTAGCAAGCTGTTAAATAATAATATAAATTCATGCTCACTCTGAAGCTTGATTAGTGCTTCAGTAAATGAAAGTGTGTAGCGTCCGATGCCTCGTCGCCTGCTCATGGTTTGAGCGCCTTGCATATCGATAACAATGCGCATCACGGGGTTGCATCCGCTATAGTGATTTCTTTGCTCAGCTGTTTGTATATTTCGAATGCTCTCGGACTAAGTATTTCCTCATTATACTTCGTACTGTGAGCTAAAATTTCGGAATAATGTCGGTTGGCAGATGAATATGAATTTTCGGTTCTTGATTTTTGATACACCCAACGCCGGATAAAGCGAGACAGGTCGCGCTGACGATGCGCAATTCCGCGCAGAGCGGCGTATAGCTCATGCGAATACTTAGGTATGTTGAGTGAAAAATGTCGTGGAGTCTTAGCCTCCAGACTTTTGCTCGCCTTGTGATTGGACCTTGCCTCAAGCCCGGCGGACTGATTGTCAAATCTTGCCGTTTCCTGATGCGAGCAGAGTTTTTCGATCTGCTCGCGAGCTGTCTTCAGTTCGTAAGAGATATATTGGTCGAAAACGCATGGGCCGTATTTAAAATGAACATTTAGATATATTCGTTCTTGTGCAATGTAAAATCGATTGAGACCATCGAAATATACATAATCATAACCTGAATTTATGAGCATGAATTCCCATAATTCATGGGAGGGCTCTTGAGAATTCGGTCTTGTGCTTTCAACTATAACGATCCACGGGCGGACTTTTGATTGTCCCCAACTGGAGACGACCTGCTTTTCCATCCCTTCGACGTCAATCTTCAGCCAATGAACTTCGCGGTTTCCGGCTTGATCCAGAATGTTGGAGAGGGGGAGGGAGGCAACTTTTTTCTTGTGGACGGGCCAGCCGTCTTCTTCATATTTTTGGGCGAGCAGGCTGTCGCCTGTACTGATCCCTGTGCCGGGAATCTCGAAGAATTCGATGTCTCCCTCGCTGTCGTCGACAGCAACTTGAAGAACAATCTCGTCAGGGCGGGCGGCGCGTAGCTTTTCGGCATATTCTGTGCAAGGTTCGACGTGTATTCCCCGCCAGCCTTTTTCGTAAAACATCATGCTTACGGATTCCATGACAGGATCTTGTGCGCCGATGTCTATATAAAAGCCATTCTCGACTGACTTCAGCGCGCGCCAAAGCATTACGTCTTCCAGGTTCTGAGCGTAGGATATCAGGGTCACGAATCGGCCTGCGCATCACGAAAAGGAGCGAAACAGGCACGATAATTCTCATATGAGCGCAGAAATTTCAACCATTGCGCGTTAATTTTACATGATGACATCAAAGGTTGTGGACAAGGCTGCCGCCTCTCCCCCAGGCGGGGCTCAGCCAGCGATCCGCCCCGCACGGTCGGCGAGCGCGTCCATGTCCACGGCGTCGACGCGGCGGGGCGAAGTCATGACGATGACCCCGTCCTTCCTGAGGCGGCTGATCTGGCGGCTGACGGTTTCGTAGGTCAGCCCCGTGAAGTCGGCGATGTCGGCGCGGGTGAGCGGCATGTCGAAGCTGTCGCCGGGAGTGCAGCCCGCTTCTGCGGAGCGCAACGCGAGATGATGCAGGAAAGTGGCGACGCGCTCGGGCGCGGTCTTGCGGCCGAGCATGGTTATCCAGTCACGCGCGGTGTCGAGCTCCTTCTGCGTCCGCTCCAGCAGCTTGCGTTCCAGATGCGGATATTTGTGCAGCGCCCGCTCGAAGCGCGCCGCCGGAAAGACGCAGAGATGAACCTCTCCGACTGCCTGGACCGTACAAAGGTGGACATTGCTTCCGTCAAGGAAAATCCTGCCGATGAAATCGGAAGGGAAGAGCACGCCCACGATCTGTTCGCGCCCGTCGTCGAAGGTCTGGGTCAGCTTGGCCACGCCTGAGATGACATTGGCGAAAGATATGGCGGGATCGCCCTCCAGAGCGAACAGTTCGCCGTCCTTCAGAACCTTGCGCGTAGCGATGGCGTTGAGGGCCCCGATTTCGCTTGCGTCAAGAGCGGCGCAAAGGCTACGGCTGCGGACGGCGCACCTGTCGCAGAGGCTCTGTTGCGGTACGATGTTGGCTGATGCAGCCATCTTATCGCATTCTCCGGGAGTCGGCGTTTCAAGCGCGGTGCCATTGTGAACCGCGCTCCGCCGGATCGCAAGGCTTGCCGGCCGGTTCCCCAGGAATTTACCGGGTGGCGATGGCGTAATGGCTATCTATATGCAGCGTCTTTCACGTCGCGTACATCCGGTTAAGCCAGAATGAATGCCTGGCGTGGCCGTGAAAACGAATTGCAAGGCGCAGGGAGGCCAGGCAGGTGGCGGATTACTGGGAAAAGCTGCTCGGCTTCATGAGCGAGAACGAGAGTTATCTGCTGCCGCTCGCCTTTCTGATCTCGATGGCCGAGTCGATCGTCGGCGTCTCGCTGTTCGTTCCCAGCACTCTCATCCTGATCGCCGCCTCGACGATGCTCGGCGCAAGTGGTGCGGACATCGCTCCGCTCTGGCTCGCGGCAGCGCTCGGCGCGGCGTTCGGCGACTGGGTCTCCTACGGTCTCGGCTATTTCGCCGGTGAGAGGCTTCACGGATACTGGCCGCTGCGGAACAACCGGGCGCTCCTCGACAGGGGGCACAGATTTTTCGAGCGCTGGGGCTGGGCGAGCATGTTTCTGGCGCGGTTCATGGGACCGCTGCGCTCCTTCACTCCGCTCGTTGCCGGGATCTGCCGGATGCCGCTCCTGCCGTTCGCCCTGGCCGGCCTCGCATCGGCTTTCCTCTGGGCGTCGCTGGTGCTGCTGCCCGGAGGCATCGGCGCCGGATGGGTGCTCGGCGGGTAGCGTTGACTCCATAGGCGGAGCTTGCCCATCCGCCGGCGGCTGTCCCCAGAAGCAGGCGGCCACATCCTTGCTTGCCGGACCGATCAACTGACATGTGCCGCCTGGGCAGGGATTTTTTTACCCCAGCAATGAACGCCTCGTATGGTCACTTCTTCTTCGGGCATTCAGGCATCATATTGTCCAGGCACTTCCGCGCGATCTGATATGCATATGCGCCCATGTAAACGCCAATATTGGCGCTGTTCTGCTGGTTTCCGCCAAGCTGTTGCGATCCTTGCTGAACGCCGTTGCCGCCCGAATGAGAGGCGTATGCGTTTTTTCGCTGCTTGAACTGCTGAGCGTCCGCGGGAGCATGAGTAAGCACCAGCGCGATAACTACGGCCAGACCTGAGAGCATTTTGTGTGTCATGGGATTTGTCCTTCATGCTTGCCTGTTTCTTGGTCGCTACAGACTGCTGAAAGGTTCAAATCTTCTTGTCGCCAAGCGTTTGGACAGGAATTCAGCACAATCGCGCCGCTGCCGGAAACGGTCTTGCCTTCAAGCCCTCCATGCACAGCTGAATGTCGTAATCATCCGGCATCAGCATGATGAAGGCGTCTGATAGGCTCTCCTGAGGCTTGCCGGTCATTATTTCGGCATCTGCAAGAAGCCGCGCCTGCTCGTCATCGTCCAAATAGACGGACAGCCTAGCTTCGGTCTTCCGGTCCAGCCGGACATAGCCACTAAAGGCCATTTCGGCGTCTATGATTGCGCGTACCGCGCGTTCACCCCAAAGCATGGCCCACATATAGCGGCTGGAGCCGGTCTTGCGGAAAGCTTCCCATAACATCTGTGCATTGCCGCATGTCCAACCGCGCCTGGTTTGCCGGTAGCTCCGAACCTTGAGCAGGTGGAGGGTGCATGAGCGAAAAGGGACAGGTTTTCTCCCGAAGCACCCACCTTCGCAGCGCCTTTGGGGGGGGCGGTCACTAAGTGAAGATCTCTCGCTTCGGACATGGAACGTCGACTGCGGGCAAGACTTGTCCTTCCGTCTTCCGCGGTGATCTCGCCAAGGCGCGGTGATGATGTTCCTGTTCGGCCTCGCCCTGCGCAACATGCTGAATATGACGTGAGATGCGCCGCTGGCGCAGTCGCCGGCGGGCGGATTTCAGCCGAGTTCGACGGCGTAATGCGCGCCGTCCATCCGGCACAGGCTGACGCGCCATTCGGCGGGCCGGTCCTGAAGGCTGTATGCGATCCGGTCCAGCCTCAGGAGCGGGGTCCCCTTCGCAACGCCCAGCCGGGCGGCTTCGCCGGCGCCGGCGTCCGTGACGGTCAGCCGTTCGGTTCCGCGTGCGATCGTCACGCCGTAAACTTTCTGGAAGTGGTCATAGAGCGTATTCGGCAGCCGCCTTTCGCCCGACAATCCTGTGAACAGCGCTACCGGGAGAACGATCTTTTCGAGGATGAAAGGCTCGCCGTCCCGTGTCCGGATCCGCGAAATCCGGAAGACCTTGGCTCCCGCGCGCAGAGAAAGCCTGCTGCATTCCTCGGCGTTCGCGCGGCCCTCGGTAAGCCTTGTACCGCGCGATCCGGGCTGGATGCGCTGGCCGTTCCCGTCGAAGAAATTGAAGAAACGGAACAGCACGTCCGCCGATGTGTGCTCGGCGACATAGGTGCCGCGCCCCTGTCTGCGCACGAGCAGACGCTCCGCGGCCATCGAGTCGAGCGCCTTGCGGATCGTGCCTTGCGAGACGCCGAGTTCGCGGGCGATGGCGAATTCGCTTGGCAGGACGTCGCCGGGACGCCACTCGCCCGAACTGATGCGCTCGAAGAGAATGTCGCGCGCCTGGGCGTAGAGCGGCCGGTTGCTGACAGGCTTTCCGCCTTCCCTCATGGCCGGATCCGCCCCTTGCGCCGTCATCGCCGATTGCGTCTCTATCATATATCTTATATAAGATAGAAAACTGGTCGCTTCACGCATAAAATGAGGTCGTCAAGCATGTCTGAGCCGCATTTTCTCGTTCATTCCCCCAAGGACAATGTCGGCGTCGTCGTCGTCGAAGGGCTGAAGGCGGGCACGGAGATGCTCGGGGTCGTCACCGAAAACGACACGACGCTGACGCTCGCGGCGAAGCATGACATTCCCATCGGCCACAAGGTCGCCCTGTCGCCGCTCGGCGAGGGCGACACGGTCGTCAAATATGGCGAGGACATCGGCCGCATGATCGCAGCCGCCGCGCCGGGCGAGCACGTCCACGTTCACAATCTGAAAACCAAGCGCTGGTAGGGGGCGAGGCTCATGGCGTCGAAATACTCCAATCTTACCTTCAAGGGCTA
>CAYOUE010000081.1:0-13903 GCA_964407075.1 uncultured Hyphomicrobiaceae bacterium | reverse complement strand
AATACAACCAGCTTCTTCGCATCGAGGAGGAACTCGACTCGATGGGTGTCTATGCGGGGCGCTCGGTCCTGCCCGGACAGATCGCCTGACTGTTGCGGATGGGCCGCGGGATTCGGATTCGGGCAGGCCGTTAAGCGGGTCTTAATCGCTTGACGGCATCTGTGTAACCCTCAATCGCCTGGGAGCCGCAGCGTTCTATGATTACCACGCGCAGACACAGAAACAGCCGTTACGCCATTCTGCTCGCCGTGTGTCTTGCGCTGACCGGCTATTTCTCCTACCACGCGGTCAGGGGCGACCACGGCCTGCACAAGCGCGCCGCGCTTCAAGCGGAAATCGGGCTGCTCGAAGCCGAACTGAAAGCGCTGAAGGACCGGCGGCTCCGCCTTGAGCACGACGTCGCGCTGATGACGGGCCGGGTCGCGGAGCAGACCGACCTGCTTGACGAACAGGCGCGGGCGCTGCTGAATTTCGCCCATCCCGGTGATATAATCGTCATACGCGCTGAACCGGCCAAAGAGCCCGAAGGCGCATCAACGCTCCGCTGATCGGGGCGCGGCGACGGAGAAGAGGATGCCGGCGCGGCTCTGAGGTTGTTTGATGCCGATAGCAGTACGAATGCCAGCCTTTTCGCCGTCCATCCAGGCTGGAAGGCTTGCCCGCTGGCTGGTGAAAGAGGGCGACGCCGTCGCGCCCGGCGATCTGCTTGCCGAAGTCGAGATTGACAAGACCACTGTGGAAATCCAGGCCGAGAAGGCCGGATCAGTCGGCCGGATCATTGTGCCGGAGGACAGCGGCGGCATAGAAGGCGATACGTTGCTTGCGCTGCTGCTCGCCGAGGGTGAGGACCGATCCGCGCTCGACGAGACGGCGGGATCAACCGTCGGGTCCGATCCCCCTTCCGCTGAGGCCGGGACGGCGGATTCGCAGGTCCGCGCCGCCTACGATCCGGAAAACTTCGATTTCGTTCCGCACAGCCGTATGCGCAGCACGGTCGCCTCGCGCCTGACCGAGGCCAAGGCGTCGATCCCGCATTTCTACATCCACATGGATTGCAGGCTGGACGCGCTGCTCGATCTGCGGCGCGACCTCAACGCAAGGCCGGGCGAAGGCGGCGGCGCGGCGGTGCGGATCTCGCTGAACGATTTCCTCGTCAAGGCGCTTGGCCTCGCACTGATGCGCACGCCAGCTGCGAACGTCTCCTGGACGGGTGAGGGCGCGCTTGTTCACAGAACAGCCGACATCGGCGTGGCCGTCGCGGTGGAGGGAGGACTGTTCACGCCCATCGTGCGCGATGTTCAGAACCTGTCGCTGCGCGAGGTCGCGCGCGAAGTCAGGCGGCTGACCGAACGCGCGCGCCGGGGCGTGCTCTCGCCCGATGAATATCGCGGCGGATCCAGCACGATATCAAATCTCGGCATGTATCCGGTGCGCCGCTTTACCGCGGTCATCAATCCGCCGCAGGCGACAATCCTGGCCGTCGGCCAGAGCGAGAAGCGGCCTGTCGTGCGCCGCGGCGAGATCGAGATCGCCACGATGATCGGGCTTTCGCTCTCCTGCGATCACCGCATCGTCGACGGCGCGCTTGGCGCGCAGCTTCTCGCCGCATTCAAGAGCTTCATCGAGGATCATCCCGAGCAGCTCGTGTAACCGGCGAACCGGACCGAGCCGGAGCCCCGCAAAGCACGGTGCGGGAAGGAAGCGTCAGCGCTTACGCTTCCATCAAGCCGCACTGCTGGATTTAGGGCACAGAGTGCGGATAATTTGTTCTATCTGACCGGCCGGACTCGGGGGACAGATGTAATGGCCCTGCATTTCCGTGCATCCTTCCGCCCGAACCTGATCGGCCTGTTCCTTCGTCTCGACGCCTTCCGCCGTCGTTGCCATGCCGAGGCTCACGCCGAGCTGGGCAACCGACCGGACCACGGCGAGCGCATCGACATTGGCTGCGGACAGATCGCTGACGAAGGCCCGGTCGATCTTGATCTTGTCGAACGGGAACTTGCGCAGGTTGCTCAGCGATGAATAGCCGGTGCCGAAATCGTCGAGCGCGACCCGCACCCCGAGCCGGTGCAGCCTGCGCAACTCGCGGAATGCCTTTTCCTCGTCTTCCAGCATCGCCGACTCGGTGATTTCAAGCTCCAGCCTTTGCGGCGGCAGGCCGGTCTCGGCAAGGATCCGCAGGATCAACTTGGCGAGATTGCATTTCTTGAACTGAACCGGCGAGATATTGACCGCGATCTTCAGATGGTCCGGCCATCCGCAGGCGTCGGAGCAGGCCCGCCTGAGCACGAATTCTCCCAGCGGCATGATAAGGCCCGTCTCTTCGGCGAGAGGGATGAACTCGACGGGAGGAATATCACCGCGCTCGGGATCCGACCAGCGCAGGAGCGCCTCGAAACCGCAGATCTCATCAGCCTCGATATTTACGAGGGGCTGATAGTGGACCTGCAGTTCGCCTTTGTCGATGGCCTTGCGAAGACCGTTTTCAAGGCTGCGCCTCGCCTGCATCCGGCGGTCCATTTCCGGCTCGTAAAGATGGAAGGAGCCGCGGCCGTCGCTCTTGGCCCTGTAAAGCGCCAGATCGGCATGTTTCAGAAGCTCGTCGGGATCGTCGCCGTCCTGCGGCGCTATCGCAATGCCGATGCTCGCGCCCGCCTCTACTTGATGTCCCTCGATCTCGAAATCCACGCTCAATGACTACTGGATCCTCTTGGCCAGCGCGACGGCGTCGGCTTCGGGCTTCGCGGTTCTCATCACGATCACGAATTCGTCCCCGCCGAGGCGCGCGACGGTGTCTTCGTTCCTTACGCATTCCAGCAACCTGCGCGCCACGCCCTTGAGCAGGACGTCCCCGGCCGAGTGACCGAGTGTGTCGTTGACCTCCTTGAAGCGGTCGAGATCCAGCATGATCAAGGCGAATTCGCGTCCACCGTTCCGCATGGCCGCGATGGCGCGCTCCAGACGCTCGTGCAGGAGCGCCCTGTTCGGCAGGTCGGTCAAGACGTCGTGATGCGCCAGATGCGCGATCCTGGCTTCGGCGATGCAACGCTCCGTGATGTCCTCGTGGGTACTGACGAATGCGCCGTCCGCCATCGGCTGCCTCAATACGGAAATGATCCGGCCATCGGAAAGGTGGAGAATTTCGCTGGCCGGACGATTGAAGGCCGCTACCCCCGCTTCCACGACTTCCTGCGGGTCGGCGTCGCCGTATACTCCGCGTGCGACTCGCATCTCCAGAACGGCCCTCAGGGGCGTCCCCGGCGGTATCTCTTCGGGATCGAGGCGGTATATCTCCGCATAGCGTGGATTCGCCACGACGATGCGCTGATCCTTGTCGAACATGCAGACGCCCTGGGACATGTTCGTAAGCGCCATTTCGTAACGCTTCGCCTGGCTGGCCAGCATCGCGTCCGATGTCTCGATGAGTTGGTCGCGGGAACTGGCCGCAAAGACTCCGGTCAGGGAAATGGCGAGCAGAGCCGTCGCTGCGCTTGCGATGGCCACGGCCAGAGCGTGTGGAGACATCGCCAGCGCCGAATGGAATACGGAAGGGTCGGGAACGATTTCGACAGCGCCCATAGCGGTGAAGTGATGGGCCAGAATGGCGAGCGCCAGCAGGAACGCCGCAAGGTGAAGCGGCCGCGCGCAGTCCTTACGCGGCATCATGAGAAGGGCGGCCATGCCGAAAAGACAGCCGAGAAAGATCGAGGCTGCCACGAGGTCCCAGGACCAGACCATGCGTCCTGGCGCTTCGAGAGCCTGCATTCCCGAATAATGCATGATTGCGATGCCAAGTCCCACGATTGCTCCGGCAGCTGAAATTGCCCGGAACGTGGTGTACTTCGAAGCCAGCCAGAACCCGGCACCTGTCAGAATCACCGCGGCGAGCAGGGAAAGGAGCGTCAGCGGCAGATCATAGCCAAGCTGCAGATCGGGCGCGTAAGCCAGCATCGCGATGAAATGGGTCGCCCAGATTCCAAAGCCTGCCGTAACGCCGGTCAGAGCCAGCCAAATGATGTGGAATCGTCCCGATGTCACCTGCGCGCGCTGGAACAGATTGACCGCGACATAACTGGTGAAAATGCATATGAGTCCCGCCAGAATGACGAGCCGCCAATCATGTTGTGTGGTCAGGCAGGAAACAACGCGCATCATATATTGCAAACTCCATACGCAAGGTCTCAATTTATCGCCTTGCGAATTTCAAAATTGTTAAATATCTGTTCTTGAATAATTTAATTAATTGCAATTTTTACAAGTACTTATATTCAATTTTATTTATATATACTATCCCCTGTCCGAGATTTGGCGCGAAGCTTGCCGCCCTGCGCCCAGCCTCTCTGCACTTCCTGCTGGCGACAAGGCTGAGCGGCGCGGCGTCAGGGCGGGATTTTCAGCGAGGGCTGTCGCGCGACGAGCGATTCTATTTGATGCCTCGCAGCTCCCGGGCGAATAGTATCCTTTGATCCTTTGCGGTCCCTTTCCCGCTCATCGAAACGGGCATCCACACAAGAACAGGGAAACCGATATGAAATTTGCGATTTATCCCAGCCTCAAAGACGCCGTTGTCTATCTCACGGGCGGCGCATCCGGCATTGGCGAGGAAACCGTTCGCGCCTTCGCCGAGCAGGGCGCGCGCATCGGATTCGTCGATATGGACGTAACGCGGGGCAAGGCGCTCGCCGAAGAACTTAGCGGCGGCGGCGCGACAGTCCATTTCGAGCGCTGCGACCTGCGCAACATCGACGAAATAAGAGCGGCCTTCGCTGCGCTGAAGGCTGCGCTCGGCCCTGCGGAGGTTCTTGTCAATAATGCGGCCCGCGACGACCGCCACGACTGGAAGGACGTGACGCCGGACTATTACGACGAGCGGATCGCCACAAATCTGCGCCACATGTTTTTCGCCATACAGTCCGTTGCGCCGGACATGATCGCGGCGGGCAAGGGCTCGATCATCAATTTCGGCTCCAACTCCTGGATGGAGGCGATGGGCGGAATGCCGGTCTACACAACCGCCAAATCCGCCGTTCACGGCATGACTCGCTCATTCGCGCGGGATCTCGGCCCGCACAATATCCGCGTCAATACGGTCGTTCCCGGCTGGATCATGACCGAAAGACAGAAGCAGCTCTGGGTGACGGAGGAAGCGCTCGACAGGCAGAAGAAGCGGCAGTGCATCCCGGAAGGCATCGCGCCGGTCTATCTCGCGCGCATGGTGCTGTTTCTCGCCTCGGACGACTCGGCCATGTGCACGGCGAACAATTTCTTCGTCGAGGCGGGATCGACCTGAGCCTGCGCCGGACGTGATCGCAGGCTCCCGTCACGGCAACCTGCCGGATGCGGCAATGCATTCGCTCTCTCCGGCGCGTGCGTCCTGCGTTCGCCGCAGTCGCGAGAGACCTTCAAGTCACTGATAAACATGCATTAATTCTCCACTTCACCCTTCCCTAACCATCACAGCGCGCTTCTCCCGCACCCGTTCCGTGCGGCGCTAGACTGACCTGGCTTACTCCAGGGAGCCCGGAACGAGCCCCGGAGACGGCATCTGAACCGGAGCGGGTCGAAACCCCCTTGCGATATGAACGGAAAGACCGTTTCAGTGACGATTCCGCTCCGGTTCGTCAAACCCAATCGCGGCGCGATCAGGATTTCACTGAAGTCGCAACCGCCGTGATCCGGGCAGAACCGAACAGGAGCGTAGAATGGCGACCCAATTCCACGATACTGGCCCCCCTACTCCGCCTCAGAACAATCCGCCATCGAATCCGCCGCCGTCCAATCCGCCGCCGCAGGATCCTCCAGTGCAAGATCCTCCGACACAGGATCCTCCTGATAATGAAGCGTCCGATGGCGATCCGCTCATCGATCTGCCGGATAATGTGACTGTCGTCGACGGTCCCGACGAGATCAACGTGGAAGCAGGCGGCTCACTCGGCCAGGAGCCTCTCGTCAGCGGGCCGCTGCTGGGATCGCCTCTGATCTCCGACTCGCTGAACGGCGGGCTTCTCGGCGACGCCGGCCTTGGCGGGTCCGGAGATGGAGGCCTCATCGGTGCGGACGTCCAGAATGACGGCTCAGGCGATTCGAGCCTTCTCAGCGTCGGCAGCGAGGACAATTTCATCGACGTCAACGCCGATCTGGGCGTGCTCGGCGTCGGTGAAATGACACCGGACGAGGGAGGTCTTCTCGGCTTGAATGTCGAGACCGACGGCTCCGGCGAATCCGGCCTCATCAGCATCGGCAGCGAAAACAACCTGGTCGACGTCAACGCCGATCTTGGCGGCGTCCTGAACGGCGATCTCGCCGACCTTGCAAATCTGACAGAGGCGTTCGGAGGCGATACTACCGGAGCGTCTCTGATCGACGGCCTTGTGGAAACCGTCGACGGCGTGCTTGGCGGTGCCGACGCCGGCGGACTGCTTCCGTCCATCGGCGGGCTCGACCTGTCCGACGTCGGTGCGATCGCAAGTCTGGACGCAGCGGACGGGCTGCTAGGCGATACTGGAGTCGACGGTCTGCTCAGCGAAGTTAATCTGTTCGAGATTGGCGGCCTCGGCGGCCTTCTCGGCGATGACGGTTAAGGGAGAATGAAAAAAATCCGGCCGGATTCCATCCGGCCGGATGAACATTGTTAAAGCGCGTCTCTTAACATCCCTGGCGGGACGGCAATCCGTCCACTGCTTACGCAGCATCCTTGCAGAACCCGATGGAGAACAGCGATGCACGCTCCCGCCACTTCATTCCCTGCCGCCGACAGGAAAGCCGCAGACCTGACAGACGGCGCGCAACAGGCTGCCCGGCAGGAGCGCGAACGTAAACTCTGGAATTTCCTGACCTGGGCCTTCATGCTTGCGCAGATCGCCGTCGCCGACCAGATCTTCGGAGGACGCGCGCACGCTGCAACCGAGGAAAGGCCAGGCGGCAAGGGAGAAGGCGGGGACGAAAGCGGAGTGGCGGCGCTGGAGGATGGGCCTGACGTTCCCGCATTCACCGGCGCGCTTCCGGAGCAGGGCGCAGAAATATCCCCGGAAGCAGGCGGCTCCTCACTATCGGCAGCAGGTCCGGCCGAAATCTTGACCTTTCCGGACATTCTCTCTGCAGCCGCGGACGAAGGACAGGCGGTCAATTCAGGCGCGGCAACGATTGGAGTATCGAGACAGAATGGAGAGCCGGGGCAGACGGAGCTTCAGAACGGCGAGGTTCCAACTTTAATACTCGGCGGCGAGGCCGTTCCGCCTCTAACCGATACGGTTCTGCTGCCGGGCATTTCGATCGGCGCGCCGGACGGCAGCCTGCTCGACCTGCTGGAAACATCGATCGCGCTGGATGTGGATCTCGACCTTGCGCTGATCGACAACATTCTCGGCCAGCTTGGCCTTGAGACGGACCTCGATCTCGCGCTTGAACTCGACCTCGATGCGCTCGGCCTTGTTCAGGACACCGCCGACATCGCGCTCGGGACCGTGGACGTGTTGCTTGCAGGGGTGGCGTCCCCGCTGCTGCATCAGATTACAGACAGCCTGCCGCTGACCGGCGAAGGTGAACTCCCGGATTTTGCGGCGCTGGCCGATACCGTTATCGACAGCACGGGAGCGACGACCGCGACACTTGTCAATATGGTTGAGAGTGCGGGTGAGTCCGTGGAGCCGGTGCTGGCATCGTTGCAGGATAGCGCCGGGGGTCTGATTTCCGTGGCCTTCGAAACCGTCAATGGCGCGCCCGTCGTTTCCGCCTTGACCGAGAGCGAGACGATCGATTTCGGAAACGTCGCAACCGCCGTCACGGACACTGCCGCGGTGACGACGGAGAACGTTCTGGAAAGCATCGGACCTGTCGTCGAAACCGTCGGCTCCACCGTCGAGACCCTGGCGGAGGAGACTTTCGAGCCGCTTGCGGAGCTTGCCGGCATGGGTGGATCGGCGGTCTTGCTGGGGCTGTCCTTAACAGCCTCTCCCGGCGGCGGAAGCCTCGGATCGGCGAGCCTTGCCGCAGAGGCCGGGAGCGGCGCTGAAACCGCATCAGGTCCGGAGCCTTCGCCGGACGGCGAGGCCCCGCTTCTGGATCTTGCGTCATCCGTCATCGACATTGACGCCGGAGTCGTTCAGGCCGGCGCATCGGCATTGATTACGGGATCGGCCGGCAATCTCCTTGAGACCGCATTTCAGAGCGCCGGGCCGGAAACGCAAACCGCAATGGCGGAGCAATCCGCTTCGGCCATGCCGGATATTCTTTCAACGGACGGCGCTGTCACCGAGCTTGTCGTCGCGCTCGTCGCTCCTGACGACGAGGCCACGAATGCACCCTCTACTGCCGGTTCTCTTCTCGGCTCCCTGCCCGTAATAGGAGACCTTTTCGGCGACGGCGGAGAGGACGAGGCGATGTCTCAGATCATCCCTGAACCTGACCTCGAGCTCGTTCACGCCGCCCATAACCTTCCGAGCCTGTTCGGCGGCGGAAAACTGTTCGGCGATCTCTGGTCGTGACGTTCCGTCCGTTTGGCAGTGACGGATGGTTGACGCTTCCCGTCTCAAGTGGTGACGAAGACGAACCCTCCGGCGCGGGGGCTGAACGGGATGCAGTTCTGGAGGATGATCCGGAAGCCCGGCGGAGCGCGGCGCAGTACGATCCCATGAAGCACTGGAAGCGCGAGGCCGCAAAGGGCCTGGCGACGGTCGGGCTGTTCTCCGTCTTCGTGAATGTGCTGATGCTGACCCTTCCGGTCTATCTCTTTCAGCTTTCGGACCGGGTTCTGACGAGTCACAGCCTTGAAACGCTGCTCATGCTGTCGGTTCTGGCGGTGGGGCTGATCGCGGTGCTTTCGGTGCTCGACATCTTGCGCCGTCAGGTTCTGGGCCGTCTCTCCCTCAAGATGGAAACGATCCTCGGCGGCCCGATCCTGGCGGCGGTGGTCGGTTCCGCGCCGACGGGCGAAGGCGGCAACACACAGCCGCTGCGAAGCCTCCACCAGGTGCGCAGCTTCATCGCCAGCCCGACCATGTTGCTGCTGTTCGATGCGCCGCTCGCGCCGCTCTATTTCGCCGTCATCTTCCTTATCCATCCCGATCTCGGCTATATCGCGCTGGCTTCGGCGGTCATCCTCATGGCGATCGCCTGGATCAACCAGCGCGCTACGGCCCGCCCGCTCGCCGAAGGCGGCGCCCATGCGTCGGCGGCGTCCGATCAGGCTGAATCGCTCGCCCGCAATGCACAGGTCATCAATGCCATGGGAATGCTGAACGAAAGCATCGCCCATTGGGGCCGGGAGCAGGCGCGCGCGCTCGCCAACAACCTCGGCGGCCAGGAGCGGAACTTCTTCATCAGCGGCTCCTCGAAATTCGCCCGACTGCTGGCGCAGATCCTGATACTGGGGTGGGGTGCCTATCTCGCCCTGAACGGCGAACTGACCGGCGGCACCATGATCGCAGCCTCCATCATTGCGGGGCGGGCGCTTCAGCCGCTGGAAGGCATGATCGAGGGCTGGCGCAGCCTTGTCCAGACACGCGCAAGCTACGAACGGGTGAAGACGGCGATTGCTCTGTTCGCGGCCGAACCGCCGCGGCTTCTGCTGCCCAAACCCGCAGGCAATCTGAGCGTCGAGCGCGTCCTCTACATACCGCCGGGCAAGAAGGAGCCGGTCCTTAACGGCATCGATTTCACTCTGGAGGCCGGTCTGTCGCTCGCTATCGTCGGGCCGTCCGGCTCCGGCAAATCGACTCTGGCGCGCATCATGGTCGGCTGTCTTTTCCCGACGTCCGGCAAGGTACGGCTCGACGGAACGGAGTTGAGACACTGGGACCGGCGGCAATTCGGCGAATATACAGGATATCTGCCGCAGGAAGTGGAACTCTTCCCCGGCACCATCCGCGACAATATATGCCGTATGCGGACCGATGTCCCCGACAGCGCCGTGCTGGCGGCGGCGCGGTCTGCGCGCACGCATGATATGATTACGCAGCTCGGCAACGGCTACGAAACCGTGCTGGACCGGAACGGCGCGCCGCTCTCAGGCGGACAGAAACAGCGCATAGCGCTGGCCCGGGCATTTTTCGGCGATCCCGCGCTTGTGGTTATGGATGAACCGAACTCGAACCTCGACGCGGTGGGTGAGCAGGCTCTCGGCGAAACCATCAGGCAGGCCAGGGAAAGGGGCGTCACCATCGTCGTGATAACCCAGCGTCCTGCGCTGCTGAGCATAGTGGACCGCGTTCTGATCCTGCGCTCGGGCCGCATGGAGGCTTTCGGCCCGCCCGGGGAAGTCCTGCGGCGTCTGGTCGGGTCCGGTCCCGCGTCTCAGGCTCAGGCCGTCGAACAATCCGCCTTATCGGAGTAGAGCGTCATGTCGTCTTCATGCCCAAGCCTGCGGAACTGGCACAGGGACATTTCGCTCAGCACACGCTGGCCCGTCGGCGCCGGGTTTCTCGTGCTCTTCACCTGCGTTTTCGGCTTCGGCGTCTGGGCGGCGCTCGCCCCGATCGAAAGCGCCGTCGTCGCTTCGGGATCGTTCGTCGCCATCGGCCAGAACAAGCAGATCCAACATCTCGAAGGCGGAATCCTCAAGGACACTCTCATTTCGGAAGGCGAGGTCGTGGAGCCTGGACAGGTACTCATTAGGCTCGACCAGACGGCCGTTTACGCGCGTCTGCGGCGGCTTGTCCTGCGGCGTTACAGGCTGCTGGCCGCCAGGGCGCGACTTGAAGCGGAGATATATGGCGCAGCCGATCTGACCGTTCCGGACGCATTGAAGCGTGAGGCCGCCAATCCGGAGATCACCGAAATCGTCAGCCGTCAGCGCATCGAGTTGAAGGCGATCCGCGACAAGCAGGTCAGCGAGGAGAACGTGCTGCGGAAGGAAATCGCAGGACTTCGAGAAAGTATAGCCGGTTTCGAGGCGCGCATCGAGTCGACCCGCGCCCGGCTTGCGCTGTTTCAGGAGGAGCTGAAGGACAAGACGGAGCTTCTCGACCGCCAGCTCACCAGGAAATCGGAGGTGCTTGCGATCCGCAGATCGGAGGCCGGTCTCTCCGGCGAGCTGGGCGAGCTGACCGGGCGCATCGGCGACGCACGCGAACGCATCGCGCGGGCGGAGCAACAGATCGAGTCGCTGCGCTCCGGCGCGATCCAGAGAGCGATCACCGAACTTCGCGAGAGCGAAACCGAGCTGGACGACGTGGAGGAGCAGATCCGCGCTGCGAAAGACATCGTCGACCGGACAGAGATCAGATCGCCCGTCAAGGGCGTCGTGGTGAAGATCAACCAGAACACGATAGGCGGCGTCATCGCGCCGGGCGAGCCGATCCTGGAGCTGCTGCCGGTTAATGACGAACTCGTCATCGAAGCGCGCGTCGATCCCAGCCAGATCACCCATCTCGATCGCGGCCAGAAGGCGCTTGTCCGCCTGACCGCGTTCAATCAGAGAGTGACGCCCATGATCGCGGGCGAGGTTGTCTATCTTTCCGCGGATACAATATCCGAAAGCGAAAGGACCGAAGCGGGCGCAGGCGCACTCCGCAAAAGCAATTCCTTCATTGTGCGGGTACGTCTCGACCGTGACGACGCCGAACTGAAGGCTCCGGACTTCCGCGCAATGCCGGGGATGCCCGCCGACATCTTCATCAAGACCGCGGACAGGACATTCTTCGACTATGTCGTGACGCCAGTCACCGATGTGTTCTCAAGGGCGTTCCGAGAGAAGTGAGGTCCGGCAAGGCCGGCTTGCCGAGGAGAATGTGCAAGGTTCTACTTCCCGCGGGGAGGAAATTACGCTGCGGCCTTTGCATACAGTCCGCGTTGGATCGTACAGCGCTACTGCAGACTGATCAGACGCCGGCCGACGGCGCGCGCGACCGTCTCTGTCGTGTTGGCGCATCCCATTTTCTCGCGCGCCGAATTGAGATGTAGCCGGACCGTCCGTTCCGAGATACCCAGCAGCCGCCCGGCCTCGCGCGCCGTCCTGCCCTCCGCGGTACACTTCAGGCAATCAAGCTCGCGCGCTGTCACGAGCATCCGTTCCCTTGAATCATGACCGTTCAGCCGCAGGACATGGCTGTGAAAGTAGCTCGCGAGAATGCGGAGCTCCGGGATGAGCTCGTTCTTCATTTCGTCCCAGCGCTTATCCTCGATAGATGCCGCGAACGCGAAAAGCGCAGTCTCGCCATGTGCGCAGTCAAGCATGAAGGACGCGCCATGGACTCTGGAGGTTCCAGGCAAAATCTCGGCGCACCGGAGTTCCAGCTCTATGGCAAGCCGCTCGGAGGCGCGCCAGTCAACCGGCGCAGGCGCAAGAAGCCCGAGATCGCTCAGGAGTGCGGTGTTCAGAGCTTCTCCCGAAATCCGCTGGCGCAGCTTCGTGCTGGTGTAGAGGCAATGACGCAGCGCGCCTGACTGCGCAGGAACGGGCAGGTTCAGGCATAGATAAGACACGCCGATCAAATCGTACAGCGACACTGCGGCCTTGAGAAAAGCCGCTCCTTCGCCGCGTTCCAAATGGCTTCCTGATGATTGGGCGACCGCAGCAAAGAACGCCGAGAGCATGAGCCTGACCGGAACGAGTGGTATGACCTGATCCGCTCAACATAGAGGTGCGTCGAAAAAAAATGGTTGCACAAAAGGCAATTATTTTAGCTATTTGCGATGGCCATGATTCACCTTTCCGGAAAGCTATGTAATTAACAGCGCAATCAAAAGTATAAATGCAATTAAAATATACGCATAATTTTAATTAAATTAAATTTTTTATTGAACTCATATATCTTACGCATCGTTAAATCATTTATATTTAAATCTGAGAATCGATTTAATTGATTTAAGGGTTTGTTGACCCGTCTATATTGAAGAGGCTTTTTGATGGTTGCGGCTCCAGGCATTCATGTCGGACTTCACGATCTACCAGTCCTTTTCTCCGGCATTCCTGTTGCGCTCATATGCATTCTTGCCTCCGAGCGCGTACACGCCGCCACAGCGACCGGAAATCTCACGGTTCAGATCGAAATCCAGGCTGAATGCGAAGTCACGACAACCGCCACCGTCAATTTCGGCGCGGAGGGCGTGCTTAACAGCGATGTAGACGCCGCCGGGTCGATCTCTGTGCAATGCACGTCCGGGGTTTCCTATGACGTTGGCCTTGGAGCCGGACAGGGCGCCGGCGCCACGACGAGCGACCGCAAGATGACCGGGCCGGCCAGCGCGACGATCGACTACGGACTGTTCTCCGATTCCGCGCGCACGACGAACTGGGGCGATACCATCAGCACGGATACGGTCAGCGGTACGGGGGATGGGTCGGTCCAGGTCATCGACGTCTACGGGCGCGTTCCGGCCCAGACGACGCCCGCCGCCGGAACCTACAGCGACACGGTTCTCGTAACAGTCACTTATTGAAGAGAGACGAGAGGCTATGGCCCGGTTACAGCTTCTGATCGCGGTTTCCCTGTGCTGCCAAGCCTGTCTCCACGTGCCGGCGGATGCGTCATCGCTCCGGATCGCGCCGGTCAGCGTGGAACTCGCGGAGCCAGCAAGAACGGCCGCGCTGCGCGTAAGGAATGAAGGCGAAACTCCGATTACGATCCAGATGCGCGTGTTCCGCTGGACCCAGAACGATGGAGAGGATCGCCTTGAGCCGACTCGTGACGTCGTCATAAGCCCTCCGATCGCCGAACTCCTCCCGCAGCGCGACTATGTGGTCCGTATCGTCAGACTTGCCGCACGCCCGGTCGTAGATGAAGAAAATTACCGGGTGATCGTCGATGAACTGCCCGGCAGCACGGGAGGCGCCGGCTCTGCCGTGGCGTTGCTGATCCGGAAATCCCTGCCGGTATCGTTCACAGGTCGAACATGGAAAAAAAGGGAGTTGACCTGGTCTGCGCACAGGCGGAACGGCCGGATAGCGGTCATCGCGAAAAAC
>CAYOUE010000080.1:0-13928 GCA_964407075.1 uncultured Hyphomicrobiaceae bacterium | reverse complement strand
GGAAGGCGACGGGCGCTGGACCGAATATGCCGGAGGCTATTCCGACATGCTGGCGCAGCGCGGCGGCGATGTCTTCTGGCGGCGCGCGCAGGATGCGCCGAAAGCGCCGAAAACGGCAGCGAAACCGCACGCGCAGGCGCGCAAGCCGGAGCGCAAGCGGCTCGGCTTCAAGCAGAAGCACGCGCTGGAGACGCTTCCCGCCAGGATGGAAGCCCTACATGAGGAGATCGCCGGGCTTGAGAAAAAGCTGGCTGATCCAGGGCTTTATGGGCGCGATCCGAAGGCGTTCGAGACGCACACGGCAGCGCTCGCTGCGGCGCAGGAGGCGCTGGCGGCAGCCGAGGAGGAGTGGCTGGAGCTTGAGATGCTCCGGGAAGAGATCGAAAGCGGCTGAGCGGGATGACGGTTCATGTATGAGATCGTGGGCCTGATCCTGCCGCTGTTCGGCCTGATTCTGCTCGGCGTGATCGCCGCGCGCATCACCCGCCGTCCGCTGGACGAACTCGGCTGGCTCAACACCTTCATCGTCTATGTCGCCTTGCCTGCGCTGTTCTTCAGCGTGCTGTCGAAAACGCCGATCGAGCAGCTTGCGAGCTGGCGTTTCATCGGCGTGAACATCGCGGTCACTTTCGCGATCTTCATGCTGACTTTCGCGCTCGGAATGATCGCCACGCGCGGGAAGGTCGCGGAAGCGACGATCCAGGGGCTTGCCGGCGCATACGGCAATATCGGCTATATGGGCGCGGCGCTTTCGATCCTTGCGCTGGGCGAGAGTGCGGCCATCCCGCTGGCGCTGATCTTCTGCTTCGAGAACATCATGCATTTCACGCTCGCCCCGGCGATGATGGCGCTTTCGGGCAAGCGCAAGGTAGGCCCGCTGCGGCTCGCTGCGGAAGTCGTGCGGCGCATTGTGCTCCACCCCTTCATCATCGCGACGGCGGTGGGCGTTGCGGCTGCGGCTCTTGAGGCCGCCCCGCCTCTGCCTCTGGAGCGGCTGATCGCCTATCTCGCCCAGGCCGCCGCGCCTTGCGCGCTGTTCGCGATGGGCGTGACGCTCGCCCTGCGTCCGCTGAAGCGCGTACCTACGGCGCTCTTCTACATTGTGCCGGTGAAGCTCGTACTGCACCCCGCCGCGATGTATCTCGCCCTGAGCTATGCGGGCGATTTCGATCCGGTCTGGACGATGACCGCCGTGCTGCTCGCTTCGCTGCCCACCGCGACGAACGTGTTCGTCATCGCCCAGCAATACGGCGTCTGGATCGAGCGCGCCTCCGCAAGCATCCTCGTTACGACGGTCTTCTCGGTGCTGACGGTTTCAGCGCTGCTCTATTTTGTGGGGACCGGGCAGTTGCCGGCCGATTTCTTTCCGGGCTTCGGGGTGCATGGCGAATGACGCCGGCCTTGCGCCCTAGAACTGACTTCGGCTCTTTGTCGGCAAGTATGCAGATGTGAATAAAGTAGAAATGTAGTCGATCTGCAACTTAAAGTCATTCAGATAAAAATTTTCTAAAAAATACTTGAAAACAAATCTGCATTATGGAAGTTTGCGACTTGCCTATAAGAGCACTTTGTTAGGTATAGGGTAAATAATAAATGTTTATTGATGATGACTATTGGGAAATTTTACAAGATATAAATGAATCTGTTGAATATCTGAAAAGTAAAATCACAGATGCGCAGCAAAGGAGCTTTTTCAGCGCCAGCGATCATGGCGATGAGCCGCTTGTCGTAACCGGCGTGCGCAGGCGGGACATGCTGTGTTATCCCGGCTGGCAGCTCTATGAATTCCAGATCGACCTGAAAAGACTTGCCAGCAGATCCGATCTGAGCGGCGGTTTCGAAAGTGCGCATGTTTACGCGCTGATCGGTAAAGTCAATCCCGAGGCCCGTATTCTGAACGGGCAAAGTCCCGTCATTCATAATCTCAACAATTTGTACACGAGCGGCAGTAACGGGCAATCGACCTCTTCACCATTAACGCTTCTCAGCGACGATCAGTATCTGGAATATCTGAAGTTCTTCTGTACCTTCGTCGCCGGTGAGGAAGGCCCGTTCATGATTGTCGAGGAGGGTAGCGACATTCCGTGGGCGGAGGGACGCAGCTTCGAGGATGTGGTCGGCGAACGGCGGGAGAATTTCGGCTGGCCTGCGCCGCTCATTTCCGTGCCTGATGAAAAAGTCGCGGAATTGCTCGACTCGAAGGACTACGCAGGCGACCTCCGCAAACTCGCAAGCGAACTTGCCGGGGAGCAGCGCAGCCGTGTGGACGAGGACGCGCGGGAAGCGAAGAGATCGGACGCCGCAGGCCGAATTACCCGCGCAAGGTTTGTCCCGGTCGAGGGGGACGAAGAGCAGCGCGGGGTCGAGGCGAACGTCCTATACAGCCGGCATCTTTTCCGCGCCACTTTCGCGATCGCGAAAAGCGGCATGATCGAGATGCTGAACGACAAGCCTGAAGCCGCAGACCTTCCCGTCAACCGGCGTCTCTTTCATCCGTCCTATCCGGTGCTTCTGCTTGAGGGAAAGAGCCAGGAGATGACGCCGGAGGAGTTCCGTGAGATTCTACTGTCACGCTCCGAAACCTTCGAGCCGGTCCGGATCCAGAATGCGCAGGTGAATGGCGATGTCGAGCTGACGGGCTGTTCGATTGACAGGAATCTTTATCTCAACGGGATCGACATTGACGGCGACTTCATCATTGACGATCTGCGCAGCTCGCGCTCGATTTCAATCGTCAATTCCAGCGTGCGCGGACGTTTCCATGCCAAGCATATGGTCTGCGACGGCGAGCTCAGGCTCAGCAAGCTGAGGGTTTTCGGTTATTATGACAGAAACAGAGTCGGCAAGAGTCCTGAGCAGACGGAGCATGTCGCTTTCAGCCTCCGGGGCGCCAGGATCAACTCCACGCTGAACATGGTATCGTCCCATATTTCAGGCGGAGCCGATCTCGACGAGATCGACGTCAGTGGCGCATCGGATTTATCCGGCATCAGGATCGACAGGCGCGAGCCGTTGGCGCATCTGAAGCTCGAATACGGCTTCTCCGCCAGGGGCGGACGTTTCGGCCGTACCGTAACATTACAACCGGCTCTCATACGGATTTCGCCTCAATCAGAAGACAGAGCAGCTCGTCCGGCCCATATTGTCGGCAATCTGTGTCTGAGCGGCGCAACGATCGACGGCGCGCTGAATATCCAGCGGCTGCAATGCAGCCGGGACTATGTCGGATACGGACCGCCCGGCTATGCAATCTGGCGGAACCTTCTGGCTTGCGGACATGATGCGCCTGGTTTTCTCCGGGTCGATGGTTCGAGCGATCCGATTCTGTTCCTGCTGCTGCCCGGCTTCGTCGAACTGGACTCGATGACCGTCAAGGCGGCGATCGATGCGCAGGGAGTGTCAGCGCAACAGTTCGTACTGGAGAACTCGTCGATCTCCGGGAATGTTGTTCTGCAATCCCT
Organism: uncultured Hyphomicrobiaceae bacterium; assembly: GCA_964407075.1. Classification (GTDB taxonomy): domain Bacteria; phylum Pseudomonadota; class Alphaproteobacteria; order Rhizobiales; family Rhodomicrobiaceae; genus JAHQVI01. The sequence goes on along the minus strand of CAYOUE010000080.1, from coordinate 10,467 downwards.
GCAATATCAGGGCAAGCCGATGATTCAGACCTGTCTGGGCTTGCCGGGACAGCCATTCAATCGGCCTTGCCTCAGTACGGTGAACACCGAGCTTGCAGGTTCTCTCATGGTCTGCGGAGCTGAACTGCACGGAAGTTTTTCAGCGGCCGGAGCCAACATTACAGGCTTTGTCGATGGAAACCCTTACGGTACGGCAAAACCGACCCGGATATTCGGCGACGTCATACTTTCCGGCGCCCAGGTCGGATCCGACATCCGTTTTTGCGCGGCGCGGATAGCGGGGACACTGACCATCATTACCGGCAGCTTTTCGCGCGTGCAGATGCGCGCCGAACTGATCGACAAGCCCGGCGAGAATGAAGCCGGCGAGGTGGAATTCATGCCCACCACCGTTGGCGCCGTCACGATTCAGAACGCCGAATTCGAGTCTATCGACTTCTACGCGCTTCAGGTCGGAAACGGCGAGAATGAAGCCGTATCGGACTCCGTCGAAATAAAAAGCGTCAAGGTCAACGACAGTTTCCAGTTCTTCAGGAGCCGGCCTGAAATTTATCTTTTTCATGGCCTGAATGAAAAAATCGACGAAACGCATACGGAGAGGATTCCGCATCCCTGCGAAGTGTCGGCAAGAATCGGCAAGACGCTCAAGATCGACAATGCGGAAATCGGCGGCAGTTTCGATCTGACCAATCTGAAGGTCGGCGACAGGATCGAATGCCGTCTTCTTCGCGCCGGAAGCGTGACCGCGTCGGGTTGCATGTCCGAAGACGACGCGCAAGTTTACGCGAAAAAGGCCGTGCAGAATCGCAGCGTTCTGCAGGCGGTGTCCATCGAGATGGACCGCCTCGAATGCGCAGGCGGCGCCGATCTTTCCGGCGTCGATGTGCAAAAGGACGTGAAGATGCGCGGCGCCAGAGCGGGCGGCGAGGTCAAATTTTACGATCTGAAAGGCGGGCACGCAGTCATCGGCGGAGAGCTCGATCTAACAGACATCCGCACCCCGCATCTCATATTATCGGGAAAGTCGCTGCCGACTACAGATCAGAACAATAGCAAAAGGCTTGTCCTGGATCGTGCGGAGATCGGCAAGCTGACGCTTGGACAGCCGATTCCAGTCAAGGCCGATCTTCAGGAGATGCATCTTACTCAGATAGAGATGAAGGACTCGTCTGGAATAACGCTCAAGGGAGATGACAAGCAGCAGGCGATCCGCGACTTTCTGGAAGAGAGCGATCCGTTCAATCGCACAGTCTTCAGGAACGTCGAGAAAGTACTCCGCGATCAGGGCGATGACGAGCCTGCCGATAAAATCTACAGAAGTATGCGTAAGCTCGGCTCTCGAGGGATATTCGAAAAGTCGATAGGGAGGCTTACCGGGTACTGGACACTTGGCTGGAGGTTGCTTGGGATAGCCTTACTCCTCACAATTCCATCTTTCCTCATATTCTCAATGCCCGAAAACATTGCTCCAACCTCATACCGGCTCAGCGAGTCGGCGCCTGAAACCGAAACGCTCCGACGCTCTTCCTCGCCTTCGCCTCAGGAATGGGACTACGTGGAGTCCTTGCGAGTTGTCGCCCGCATCCATGTCCCCATTATCCCGTTCGTCGAAGCCCCGCGATGGGAGCCTGCCGAGAATCGTCCGCTCAGAGTGGCGAACCCGGCCGCCTGGTTTGGCGATGCGCCCGCATATTATACGGTGACATCGGTCTCTCCGGCGCTCTATGCGATCGTCATGCAGATCGTCCATTGGATCATCTGGCCTCTGGTCCTCATCGTCATCAGCGTCAAGATCCAGCGCCGGATCAAATAGGTTGCGGCTGGCGATCCATGCTCAGCCATCCGCCAGTTCCAGCGGCATTTGCGGTCAATTTTAACGGCTGCATTAGCGGATCGTTCAATCGGGGGGATTACTCTGCGCAGAACCACAGGCGTTAGCGTAAGTTCAGGCCCACAAACCGAATGTTGCGGATATCCGAGGAGACGGCAGGCCGTCCGGCAGGCGCTGCGCGGCATGAAATCCGGGACGGCTCCGATGTCTGCGCCACATTGCGCGCAAAAGCCGGGCGGCGCGGGGCCGAGCCTCCGGAACCGGGATCGGGCGCATCGCATTACATCAGGGCCGTACTCGCAGATCACGATGTGCGCGGTGAGCGGGCCGTCGCTTACGCGCAAGGATGCATCGCCCTGTTCGTGCTGCTGCTGCACCTTGGCGCGCGGATCGGCAGCGACCTCGCTCCGGCCAATGGCTTCGTCATCGCGGCTCTTGCCGCGCTCGCACTCAGTTCCTGGCTGAGATTGCGGCTCACCCGGTTGCCAACGCTTCCCGAGCGCACGCTGAACATCCTCAGCGTTTTCGATATCGCCCTGTTTCTCATGCTGGTGTGGGCTTATCAGTTCGCCTACGAGCATCCGGCCGGAGCCGTCCTCAAGGCGCCGTCGCTGGCCTTGCTGTTCGCGCTGGTCGCGTCGCGCGCGCTCCGGTTCCATCCGCTTCCGATTCTCGTGACAGGCGTGGCGGCCTGCGCCGGTCTGGTCCTGGTCGTGCTTGCCGCGATCTACAAGGAAGGCGCAGAGTCCATCACGAAGGATTACACTGTCTACCTGACGTCTTTCGCCGTTCTGCTGGGAGCCGAGATCGAGAGACTGGTTTCTCTGGCCGCGCTCGTCATCTGCCTTGCGGTCGGCGCTTCGGCCGCGCGAAGCCTGCTTTACCGCCTCGACACCACGATCGAGCATATGCCGCAGGGCGTCGCGGTGTTCGGCCCCGACGATAGAATCATCGCTTATAACAGCTTGTTCGGCCATCTTTACGCCCTGACCAGCAAGGAGTTGAAGCCGGGCGTCTCACTCCCCCAACTGCTGCGCTCCATGCACGAAAAGGGGGTTTTCGGAGATATCGATTTCGACCGTTTCCTGAAGAAATGGATGGAGGAAGCCGAAGCAAGGCAGTCCCGCATTCAGGAGCTTTCCGACGGGCGTATATATGCCATTACGCGCCGGAGCATGGCCGATGGCGGCTTCGTCTCGACGACGGAGGACGTCACCGAGCAGCTCGAAATGAAGCTGCTCGCGCACCATGACCCCCTCACCGGCCTTCCGAACCGGCGGAAGCTGAGCCAGATTCTTGATCGCCTCGCGAATGGCCAGCGGGCGGCGCGTTCAGGGGCCGTGCTTTGCCTCGATCTCGACCGCTTCAAGGAAGTCAATGACCGCATGGGCCATCATGCAGGTGACGAGCTTCTCAAGGCTGCAGCCAAACGCCTTCAACTCTGTGTCAGGGATGATGATACGGTCGTGCGCACAGGCGGCGACGAATTCGTGATCGTGATGTCCTCGCCGGAACCGGAACAGGCGGCGTCCAATCTCGCGCAGCGCATCATCGAGGAGTTCGAGCAACCTTTCGAAGTGGATGCTCAGACCGTGAACATCGGAGCCAGCGTCGGCGTCGTCATATTCGGCGGCGCCAGCGTGGATCCCGAGCTGCTGCTGAAGCGGGCCGATATGGCGCTCTACCGGGCGAAGCAGGACGGGCGAGGCGCCTACAGATTCTACAATGATGACGATGAGAGCGTCTGCTCAGGCCCGTTCCACCGATGCGAGGTCAGGCAGGCGATCCAGCAAGGCGGCCTGCAGGCCTGCTTCGCACCCATTCTGGACACGGGAAGCGGACATATCGCCGGCTTCGAGATGTACCCGCATTGGACTGGCTCCGCAGAAGACGCAGGCAAGTCCGGGCCCGACCCCGGCGAGTTTTGCGGGATTCTCGGCGAATGGCTTATCGAGGAAGGCTGCAAGATGGCTTCCGCCCTGCCGGACGGAATGAGCGTCACGGTCAATCTGATCGGGAACCACCTTCGCCATCAGGGGCTGGCCGGATTCGTGCCCAAGGCGCTCGATCGGCATGGCGTTGCCCCGGGGCGGCTCATCGTCGAACTGCACGAGGAGGCCTTTCTGAGCCGGTGCAAGGCGGTCGCCCGTACGCTTCAGATCCTGAGGCGGATCGGCGTCGAGGTTTCTCTTGACCGCTTCGGCGCAGGCTATTCCGCTCCGCTTTATGTTGGAAAATTCCCTTTCGACCGGCTGAAGATCGCCCCTTCCGTAACGCGTGATCTGGCCGGCAGCGAACTGGCGGCTGGCAAGTTAAAGGCCATCCTGGATTTCGCCGTGAAGAACGATATCGCCGCCACGGCCGAAGGCGTCGCGAGCCTTGAGGATTACGAAATCGTCAAAAGGCTGGGCTGTGCATACGCGCAGGGCGCATTCTGCGGCACACCCTTGCCGGCCGCCGCCGCGCTGGCTATGGTGCAGAAGACAAACGGCCCCGATGGCCGGGGCCGGGACGCCGTGCTGAGCGCCAGCTGACCGGACCCGGCAATGGGCCGGGGCTGATGGGATCCTCTCCGTCTTCTGATTTGTTGACACCTGCGCATCCGGTGAGGACACTTGGGCGGAACACATCCTTGCAGGGCTGATGCGGGTGCGAAATCAGGCGCGCGCTTTTCCGCTCTGCCGGCGGCGGGAGCGGAACAATGAAGATTCACGGCAGGCATTACCGGACGATATGGCCTGGAGAGGACGGCCGCTCGGTCGAGATTATCGACCAGACGAAGCTGCCTCATGCCTTCACGACCGCGACGCTGCGCGACATCGGCGATGCGGCCAGGGCGATCCGGACGATGCAGGTGCGCGGTGCGCCGCTGATCGGCGCGACGGCAGCTTACGGCGTCTGTTTTGCAATGAGCGAGGACGCATCTGACGCTTCCCTACGCGCCGCCGTCCGGCTTCTCGGAGCCACCCGGCCAACCGCGATCAATCTGCGCTGGGCGCTAGAGGAAATGGAACGCGCTTTGTCGCCGCTTCCTCCACCCGATCGCGCAGCAGCCGCCTATGCGCGCGCCGCGCAAATCTGCGACGAGGACGTGGAGACCAATCGCCTCATCGGTGCTCACACGGTCCCGCTGATCCGCGCCATTGCAGAGAGAAAAGGCGGCGCGCCGGTCAACATACTCACGCACTGCAATGCGGGATGGCTGGCTTGCGTCGACTGGGGAACGGCGCTTTCGCCGATCTACCAGGCGCACGACGCGGGCGTTCCGGTCCATGTCTGGGTGGATGAAACCCGCCCCCGCAATCAGGGGGCTGCGCTCACCGCCTATGAACTTGGCGCGCACGGCGTGCCGCACAAGGTGATCGTGGACAATGCTGGGGGGCATCTGATGCAGTCCGGCGAGGTCGATCTGTGCATCACCGGGGCGGACCGCGTAACGGCCAATGGCGACGCCGCGAACAAGATCGGCACTTATCTCAAGGCGCTTGCGGCCAAGGATAACGGGGTACCCTTCTACATCACGATCCCCTACTCGACGATCGACTGGCGTCTGCCCGATGGCAGGGACATCCCCATCGAGGAGCGCGGCGCGGAAGAGGTGCTGCAGATGACCGGGCGAACCGCGGAAGGCGAGGTCGTCACGCTGGACATTGCCGCCCCTGGAAGCGGAGCGGCCAATCCTGCATTCGACGTAACGCCCGCGCGTCTCGTCACCGGCTTCGTCACCGAGCGCGGCGTCTGTGAGGCCTCCGCGGAGGGTCTGAGCGGTCTTTACCCGGACAAGGCCGATGAGCGCGCGGTCGCTTGAGCAGGACGAGCACGCACTGAGATGCGCCGTCGCCGATACCGCACGCGCCATGAGCGAGCAGGGGCTTAGCCCCCGCCGCGCAGGGAATGTCTCGGCCCGCTTCGGCTCCGACATGTTGATGACCCCCTCCGGCGTGCGCTACGAGGAGCTGGACGCGGCGAAAATCGTCCGGGTCGCCGAGGACGGCGCAACGCTGCCGGGCGAACTCAAGCCGTCTTCGGAATGGCGGATGCACGCGGCGGTCTACCGGGTGAAGCCCGAGGCGAAGGCGATCGTGCATTGCCACTCGACCGACGCAACGGCGCTGGCCTGCGCGCACCGGCCGATCCCGGCCTTCCATTACATGGTGTGTCTTGCAGGCGGTTCGGACATACCGCTTGCGCCCTATGCGACTTTCGGCACCCAGGCGCTCGCCGATGCGGTCGCTGCGACGCTGAAAGACCGCCGGGCGGCCCTGATGGCGCATCATGGCCAGATCGCGACCGGCCCCGACCTCCAGTCCGCGCTCGATCTCGCGGGCGAGGTCGAAACGCTTGCCGGAATGTACATCCGCACGCTTCAGGCCGGGAGCGGGCCTGTTCTCGATGACGAGGAGATCGCGCGGGTGATTGACGCCTTCCGAGGCTACGGGCAGGGCTGAAAGGCCCCGGTCAGCCGAGATGCTGACCGCTATCCACCGTTATCATCTGTCCTGTCACGGCGTCAGCGCCGAGCAGGAAACGCACCGCAGCCGCAATCTCTTCCGGAGAAGCGCCGCGTCCGAGCAGGGTCGCCTGCGCCTCGGCGGCAAAATCCTCCGGCGTCTGATGGATGCTCGCCAGCACCGGCCCCGGCGATACGGCGTTGACGCGGATGCGCGGCGCCAGCGCCAGCGCCATCGTCCGCGTCGTCCACCAGAGCGCGGCCTTGCTGACCGTATAGGAGAAGAAATCCGGCGCGGGCTTCAGGACCCGCTGGTCGATGATATTGACGATATTGCCGGCCGCGCCTTCCGGCAGCGCAGCAGCAAAGCTCTTGGCGAGCAGGACGGGCGCGCGCAGATTGATGTTCATATGCGCCTGCCAGCGTTCGGGATCGAGCGCGTGCAGAGAATCGTCCAGGAAAAGCGACGCGTTGTTCACGAGGCAGGACGGCGCGCCGAGTTTCTCCGTGCAGCGCGGAATCAGGCTCTGCACGGCTTCGATATCGGCGAGATCGGCTTCGATCAGCGCCGCTCCGGCGCCCATCATGTCCAGCTCGCGCGCCAGGCTCTTCGCCGCGGTCGCAGAGGAACGGTAATGAATGGCGATGCTCCAGCCGCTTCGGGCGAGATCGAGCGCAATGGCGCGCCCGATGCGTTGGCCAGCCCCTGTCACGAGGGCTATGGGCTGCGGATGCTTCTCACTCATACGCCAGTTTCAACCGTCCTGTTCACTTGCGCGCCGCAGGCTCCGGCCAAGCGGGTTTCTCACATTTTTTCCTCAGAAATGTATCCCTTTGCAACAATAAGGTGTTGCAATTCAAAAGCACACGCTTTAAGTGTGTTCTTGAGGGCGGCGGAATTATTCGCTGTCATCGAATTTGTAAGCGTAGCGTAGTGTAACAGGATGGGAAATGAAGATTTCAGGTTTCGGCTTGTCTCTTCGTGACCAATCCTCTCCCTCTCTAGTGCCCAAAAGGCCGGATCCTAGCCCCCATCGGGATCCGGCCGCCCTGGCGCATAGTCGCCAAGACACGATCGTCTCCACCAATTTCGATCGCTCGTATATTTTCAACCGCATCCACCATTCCTTAAGTCCGTTGGCTTAGGTCTGTCTCATCAGATCATGTTTCCCGCGCAACTTTTCATGCAACGCCATGCTGCGCGCCGCCAAGGCTTCGAGGTTCGTAATGCTTGCCCGCTCCATCCCTCTCGCCCTTTGTCTGGCCTTTATTGCCTATGAAAGCCGCTTCAGCGCCAGCGTCTTCACGCAAACCGTCGAAGCAGGCTTCGCTTCCATCAGGCAGGGGATAGAGGAGACCGTGGGCGTCCGAGGCACGCCGGGACGCCGCATCGCTTCCGTGAAGGAATAGGGCGGCCTCATCGCACAGGGGGCATGACAATCCGCGGGCTGGAGCACAGACGCGGCTGATGCTCGCTCGGCCCGCACGCCCGGAATTCGAGATCCCGGCTGAAACAGATCCGCATCTCGCGCAGCCGCCTGTTCTTGCAATCTATGCTCACCATCTCCGGCCGAAGCGTGGGATTTTCGCGCAGGAACGCCTTTTCAAGGTCATCGGGTGAGATGGTCAGATAGTTATCGAGCCTCTGAAAGCGCGCGGGGATGGAAACTTGCGCGAACGCCTCGCGTGTCAGCTCGAAATAGTCCTTGGCGCCGAGTCCGGAACACACGCCATGCTTGCGGTACTGATGGATGATGAGGCCGCGGCTCGGCATTATGTCGAGCATGTCGTCGATGACGCGCTGGGGCACCCATGGGCGGCTGCCCGTGTCGCAGTTGTTCGGCCAGCGATAGCCGCGGCGGGGCTTGTCATATTGCGGCCAGAAGCCGTGCACGACGAAAGCATAGGGCCGCGGTCCGGAACATTGCAGATCGTCCCGGCGTGGACGGTCGCGGTCCGCGCAATAGGTTGGCGACCAGCTCAGCACGAGCGTGTAATAGTCGAAATCGCCTGGCGTCCCCTGGGCGCGCGCGCCGACGGCGAGCATGGCGGAAAACGCAAGGACGAAAATAAACGCAACAATCTTGTTCATGTCCCCTCGATGCAATCAGGCAACCCCGCGCCTGCAGGCGGGACATCAAGTATGCCGAGCAATCGCAGCAGGGCAAGCGGTCATGAGCGCGCGCCTGTCAGCGATCAGCGCCGCAGCATTCTTTCCAGGATGCGCGGGAGCACAGTGCCGATAGAGCGGGCCAGGGATTTGAAGAACGCTTCGCTGGCCGTCTGTCTGCGAGATGCGCTCGTCCCGCCAGTCCGTGACGAGGGACGGCTCGGGATGCGGAATTCGCCCGCGCTTCCGGTTTCGCCCGCCTGCGCTTGCGCCTCCTTTTCCTTAGCGCGCCGCTCCAGGATCTCATGCGCCGATATACGGTCCTCCGCAGTGTCGTAAACGCCGAGAACGGGGCTTGCAGCGATCACGGCTTCGCGCTCTTCCAGCGTCAGCGGCCCGAGCCTGGACGACGGCGGGCGGATCAGGGTGCGCTGCACGACGGACGGTTCGCCTTTCTTCTCCAGCATCGAGACCAACGCCTCGCCGACGCCGAGATCCAGGATGACGCGCTCTGCGTCGAACTCGGGATTGGGCCGGAAGGTCGTGGCCGCCGCCCTTACGGCGCGCTGCTCGCGCGGGGTATAGGCGCGCAGCGCGTGCTGGATCCGGTTGCCGAGCTGGCTGGAGACCGTGTCCGGCACGTCGAGCGGGTTCTGCGTGACGAAGAACACGCCCACGCCCTTCGACCGGATCAGCCGCGCGATCTGCTCGATGCGCTCCAGCAGGGCCTTGGGCGCTTCGTCGAACAGCAGATGCGCCTCGTCGAAAAAGAATACGAGCTTGGGCTTCTCGGGATCGCCGACTTCAGGCAGTTCCTCGAACAGCTTGCTCAGCAGCCAGAGCAGGAATGTGGCGTAGAGGCGCGGCGAAGCCATGAGCCGGTCGGCTGCGAGAATGCCGATGATGCCGCGGCCGTCCTTGTCCGTACGCATGAAATCGCCAATGTCCAAGGCCGGTTCGCCGAAGAAATGCGCCGCCGCCTGCTCCTCAAGCACCAGCAGACGGCGCTGGATCGCGCCGACGGAGCTTTTCGACACGTTGCCGTATTTTGCCGAGAGCTCTTCCGCCCGCTCCGACACATGTGCGATGAGCGCGCGCAGGTCCTTCAGGTCAATCAGCGGCATCTTTTCGTCAGAGGCCAGCCGGAAGGCGATGTTGAGCACGCCCTCCTGCACGTCGTTCAGCTCCAGCAGCCTGGACAGAAGCAGCGCGCCCATGTCGCGGAGCGTTGCGCGGATCGGGTGCCCCTGCTCCCCGAACAGATCCCAGAAGATGACGGGGAAGGCCTCATAGCGATAATCCTCGAAGCCGATCGTCTCGGCGCGTTTTTCCAGCGCCGGCTTCGACTCCCCCGCCGCCGCCAGGCCCGACAGGTCGCCCTTGACGTCGGCGGCGAAGACCGGAACGCCTTGTTGCGACAGACCCTCGGCGATGATCTGCAGCGAGACGGTCTTGCCGGTTCCCGTCGCCCCCGTGATGAGCCCGTGACGGTTGGCGAGACGCAGAAGCAGCTCCTCGCGCTTGACGCTCTTGCCGAGAAATACGGCGTGGTCTGAATGTTCGCTCATGTCTCACATGCCTTCCTGCCGTCTGGTAGAATCACTTTCGCATACTGGCCGGCCGCCTGGATTATTGCGCGGGCGCAATGCGATCCGTTGCGGCTTTTTGATTCAACTGCGCAAGAAATTGCAGTTTGTCCACGCTTCTGTTGGCATTTTCGCGCCATGGTCGCAGAAAATCAGGTTGCGCTATTGCGCATCGCGCATAACATTTTTTATTGATTGATGCGCAATGCGCTGTGAACTTGCGTTTCAATCGGTTCCCGCTGAATGGAGGTGGTCGTGAATTACAACATACAGAAAATCGAGGGCGTAGGACCTAAATTCGCGTCCAAGCTCGATAAGGTCGGTATACGGAACACCAAGCAGTTGCTCGACAAGGCGGCGACCCGCAAGGGACGCAAGGATCTCGCCAAGGAATCCGGCATCGAGGAAAAGCTGATTCTGAAATGGGCCAATATGTGCGACCTGATGCGCATCAAGGGCGTCGGCGAGGAATATTCCGAACTGCTCGAAG
>CAYOUE010000079.1:12767-14140 GCA_964407075.1 uncultured Hyphomicrobiaceae bacterium | reverse complement strand
GAACCGAAGGAAGGCGGCGCGCGCCGCCGCACCATGTTCGCCTACGAGAAAGGTCTGATCTGGGGCAACGACAATTACCGTACCAATGGCGCGCTGGTGAACATCGCGCTTGCGACCGGCAATGTCGGGCGTCCAGGCGGCGGCGTGGTCCGGCTCGGCGGCCATCAGGAAGGCTATGCGCGTCCGAACGAGGCCCATGTCGGCCGTCCCGCTGCCTATGTCGACCGGCTGCTGATCGAAGGCCAGGGCGGCGTACACCACATCTGGGGCTGTGACCACTACAAGACGACGCTCAATGCAGGCCAGTTCAAGCGCATTTACAAGCAGCGCACGGACAAGGTGAAGGACGCGATGAATTCGGTGCCTTACGGCGATCGCGATGCGATGGTCGACGCCATCGTGGCTGCGATCGATGATGGCGGCCTGTTCGCAGTGGACGTCGATATCGTTCCGACCAAGATCGGCGAAGCCTGCCACGTCGTCCTGCCCGCTGCCACAAGCGGTGAGATGAACCTGACCTCGATGAACGGCGAACGGCGGATGCGGCTTACCGAGCGCTACATGGACCCGCCCGGACAGGCGATGCCCGACTGCCTGATCGCCGCCCGCATAGCCAATCACATGCAGCGCGTCCTCAACGAGACCGGCCACGCCGATCTTGCCGCCAATTTCGGCGGCTTCGACTGGCAGACCGAGGAAGACGCCTTCATGGACGGCTACCATCAGAACGCCGGCGGGGGCGAGTTCGTCACCTATGACCGCCTGCGCGCGATGGGCACCAACGGCTTTCAGGAGCCAGCCACGGGCGTCGAGGGCGACAAGATCGTAGGCACGAAGCGTCTGTATGCGGACGGCAAGTTCGGCGCCGAGGACGGCAAGGCGCGCTTCATGCAAGCGGTCTGGCGCGGTCTGCAGGCTCCGGGCAAGGAGCAGCAGCAGGCGAGCTATGACTTCCTCATCAACAACGGGCGGGCCAATCTGGTGTGGCAGTCCGCCTATCTCGACGTCGAGAACGACCTCGTGATGGACCGCTGGCCCTTCCCATACATCGAGATGCATCCCGATGACATGGCCAAGGTCGGCGTGAAGGAAGGCGATCTCGTCGAGGTCTACAACGACGCAGGCTCCACCCAGGCGATGGTCTATCCTACGCCCTCAGCCCGGCCTGGCGAGACCTTCATGCTCTTCGCTTATCCGACAGGAGTGCAGGGCAACGTCGTCAATGCCGGCACGAACGAACTGGTGATCCCGAATTACAAGCAGACCTGGGGCAACATCCGCAAGATTGCGGACGCCCCGGCTTCCGTGGCTCACCTGTCGTTCAAGTCCAAGGAATACAGCGCCTGATCTGGTGGCCAAACGCTACGTCCCGC
>CAYOUE010000079.1:0-12757 GCA_964407075.1 uncultured Hyphomicrobiaceae bacterium | reverse complement strand
TCCCGCCGCTGCTTGGCGCTGCGGCGGGACGCTGAACTTCACCGGATCTGAGCGGCCTTTCAGGCCGCACCGGAAACGAGAGCTTTAAGCAACAAGCTGAAAGATGACGCCGGACAGTATTGCGCCGGTCAGCCCGAGCAGAAGATAGGCCGCGAAGACCTCGCGCTTCACGAGCGACCAGACCGCCGCCATCGCTGGGACCGAACTCACGCCGCCTGCGATGATGAAAGCCATGGCTGCGCCCATGCTCATGCCTTGTTCGGTAAGGCCTGCCAGGAGCGGCGGCGCGACATAGGCGTTCAGATAGGCGGGCACGCCCACTAACGCCGAAATGACGATCGGCAGCAGCCCTTCCCCGCCGACGGCGCCCGCGATCAGCGACGCGGGAACATAGGTCACGAGCAGCGCTTCCAGCACATAGGCGAGCGCAAGCCACTTCGCCAGAAAGAGCGCATTGGCGGACAACTCCGTCCGAAAGGTTTCGCGGCGATCGGCATCGCTCCAGAACCGCCATACGGGCCTGCCTTCGATTCGCGATGTCTTGCGGCAGCAGCCTCCTGTCGAGCGTGGTTTCAGCGGGTCGGCAAACGCGCCCTGCGTCATGAGAGCCTTGACCGCGTATCCGCCCATGAGGCCGAGAGCGACCGCCGTGACCGCCTTGGCGATCGCGAAGGGCCAGCCGAGCGCCGCCGCCGTAATCAGCAGCGTCGGCGGGTCGATCAGCGGCGAGGAAAGCTAGAACGCCATGACCGGCGCGAGCGGCACGCCGACGGCCAGAAGCCCCGCGATGAAGGGTATCACCTGGCACGAGCAGAACGGCGCGAGGCCGCCAAACAGCGCCGCCATGACGATCATGCGGTTTTCGCGGCCCTTGAAGGCATTGCCGATAACCGTTTCGGCGCCTGCGGCCTTGAGCCAGGCGATCAGCAAAATGGCGAAGCCGATATAGGGCAGCGTCCGGGCGAAGGCCTGCGCTGCGAAGACCGTGACGGCTTCGGCGTTTGCCGGATCGAGGAGCGAGACCGCGACAGGCGCGAGGACGACGATCGTCCATGGCGTCCAGAGCCAGGCTTTCCAATCTATCGGCCGCCTCGGAGCCGTTTGCGTGGCTTCGCTCATGTCTTTCTCCTCATTTGCCCGACTCTTCGGCGCAGCACTGTTTCATGATGTAGGCGGCGAGCGTCTCCAGACGTGAGAAATTCGCCCGGTTGACGACCGAACGGCCGGTTTTTTCCTGTTCGATCAGCCCGGCCGAAGCCAGGAATTTCAGATGATGGGCCAGAGTCGACGCGGCCATTCCGGTCCGGGTCTGGATCTCGCCGATGGTCAGTCCGCGCCGGCCGGCCCGCACCAGCGTCAGCACGACCTGAAGCCGCGCTTCCGAACCCATCGCCGCGAAGCCTTGCGCGACTTCTTCAAAATCCGGATTGTCGCCCAATGAAACCATAAAACTAGTTATATAGTTATTTATGGCCGCGTCAATTGCGTTTTATACACGACTGCCGTCGTGAATGTTTCAGGCCAAACGGAATGAGGACTAACCCGTGTAGCCCGTGACGCGGTTGCGGAGCGTTCCGATCGGTTCGATCCGGCTTTCGATCACGTCGCCAGGCAGGCAGTAGCGGGTGGCCGGAACGAGATCTCCCTCGGCTTGCCATGTGCCGCCCAGTTCGGAATCGACCGACCATGCGGTTCCGGCAGGCGTCCCCGTCAGGATCACCATCCCCGGCTTGAGGGTGAAGCTGGTGGAGAAGAAATGGATGAGTTCGGCGCAGGACCAGATCATGCCCGAGGTCGAAGCGCTCTGACGCAGTTCGCCATTGATCCGTGTCGAAAGCGCAAGCGCCTGCGGATCGGGGATTTCGTCGGCCATGACGATCACCGGACCGAGCGGAAGGCTGGTGTCGAACGCCTTGCCCCTGCCGAGTTCGTACCAGGTGAAGCCCTCGGGCGTGCGCCGCACCTGCCGGTCGCGCGCGGTAACGTCATTGGCGATAGTGTATCCAAAGACGTGGTCGAGCGCCTTTTCGGCGGGGATGTGCCGGCCGGGCGCGCCGATCACGATGGCGAGCTCCGTTTCGCAATCCATCTTCGACGTCAGCATCGGATCGTGGACGATCTCCTCGTCCGGACCGATGACGCAATCGGCGGTCTTCAGGAAATATTCCGGCTCCCTGCCGCTGAGCGGTGTGTTCGCCTTCTCCGCGTTGTGGGCATGGTAATTGCTTCCGGAGCAGAGCACGGTGGAAGGCAGGAGGGGCGCTGCGAGCGGCGTCTGTTCCAGGGGCAGGCGCGCAGAGGCAGGCGCCGAGGCGAGAAGATGCCGCGCGGCTTCCCGCCCGGCCGTCCCGGACGCTATGAAGGCGCGGCTGTCGCCGAAAATGTTCTCGCTGCCGCCTGCGGCAAGCGCATCGACAACGTCCGTCCCATCGACAAGTCCAAGCCGCGGCCCGGCGGAAGATTTGAACTGGCATATCCTCATGACAAAACTCCTATGTGAAAAGAAACGACGCTGTGAGCACGACGCCGACAGCGGCCACGCCGATCCGCATCGGTTCCTCAGGCAGCTTGCGCGTCATCCGCGCTCCGGCGTATCCGCCTACAAGCCCTCCTGCGAGCACGCCGGCTCCCGCCTCCCAGTCGACCAGTCCGGATAAGCTCAGCGGCACGACGGCGACCGTGTTGAGGCAGAAGGCGAAGAGGTTCTTTTCGGCGTTCGCCCGGTGCAGCGGAACCGCGCCGGCAACTGACAGGACGGCGAGCAGCATGAAGCCGAGCCCGGCACCGAAATAGCCGCCGTAGAAGCCGCAGCCGAACAGCAGCAGTCCGGCTACAGTTTGCAGACGTCCGCGCGGGAAAGCCCTGTGCATAAGATTGGCAAGACGCGGCCCGAGCATGATCGCGATCACGGCCAGGACCAGCAGGAAGGGGATGAAGCTCATGAACGCGGTTTCGGACGAAAAGATCAGAGCGCCCGCTCCAGCCAATCCGCCCGCCAGCGCGGGCAGCATCCGGCGCAACAATTCTCTAGCGCCGCCGATAAGCTCTTTGCGGTAAACCCATGCGGCGGGAAGCTGCGCTGGCCATATCGCGACCGTTCCCGTGGCATTGGCGGCGAGCGGCGGCAGTCCGGCGGCTAGCAGCATGGGAAAGACGAACAGCTTGGCGCCGCCCGCAGCGGCGTTGACGATTCCGCCGATCAGTCCCGCGGCAAAGAACAGCCCCAGGTCCGATGTCATCGGCCCGCCGCTTCGAGCGGGACGTTGCCGCCTCCGCCTGCTTCTTCCGAAAGGAATGCCGCCGTGAGCGCATAATGCTCTTCCGTGAGCCTGCAGGCGGTTTCGGCGTCCCGCGCCAGCACGGCGTTTGCAATTGCGGCGTGTTCGCCGGCAAGATCGCGTGCGCCGATCTTCTGGTATACCGAGGCGCGGCGGTAGCGTTCGCAAAGATCGTGCAACCCGGCCCGCGTGCGCATCAGCCATGCCGATCCGCAGGCGGAGACCATTTCCCGGTGGAAGGTTGAATTGGCGCGCTCCCAACTGTCCGGAACGCGGCCGGTCGCCTTGATGAGCGCGAGATCCTCCTTCTTCATCAGGTAGCTTGCGGCGACCACGCGGGCTTCCCAGGCGTCGTCGCCTTTGGCGATGGACAGCCGGAGCGCTTCTTTCTCCAGCGCAGTGCGGGCGATGTTCAGATCCTCGAATTCCTTTGCGTCGAGTTGCGCGACGGCAAAGCCGCGATTGCCCTCGGTGATGACCAGCCCGTCCGCACTCAGTTTCTGCAGGGCTTCCCGCAAGGGAGTGGGGCCGATGCTGTAGATCCCTTTCAGCCGCTCGATCCGCAGTCTTTCCCCCGGCGGCCTGACGCCCCTGATGATGTCGATCCGCAGCGCGCGATAGGCGGCTTGCGCTAGGGTCTCGCCATCTTCGGCTCTGAGCACGGCGTTTTCATTCTCCCTCGGCATGAATTCGGGTGTCGTGGCCAAAGAGCGCTCCTCCGCCTGACGGGATCGCTTGCGCGGCGGACGGAAGCGATGACCCGTTTGACAGGCATGTTTCTATATGATTTGATATTTTATCGAGAAAATATTCAAGTGTCGAGAATATGAAGCTGGTTACATTCAGCGATGGAAACGGCGTAGCCGCCGGATTCCTCGATGACGGCGAAATCGTCGTCTGCTCCGAAGGCGAGGGGGCGGAGAGCGCCGTTCTGCGCGCCGTGGCAGGCGGCTCAGCCGCGATCGAGAACTGGGCCGCGAAAGGCCGTGGCGGCGCGCCGCGCAAATCCGTTGCGGACGTGACGCTGCTGGCTCCCATGCCGGAGCCGCGCCGCGACATTTTCTGCGTCGGCAAGAACTATTACGCTCACGCCACGGAGTTTCACACCAGCGGCTTCGATTCCAGCGCGAAGGAAGAAGTTCCCGCCGCGCCGGTCATCTTCACAAAAGCGACAACCAGCGTTTGCGGACCGGGCGCGGTCGTGAAGGCTTCGCTCGATCCTACCGGCACAGTGGATTACGAAGGCGAGCTTGGCGTGGTGATCGGGAAAAGAGCCTTTCAGGTTCCAAAGGACGAGGCTTACGACATCGTTTTCGGCTATGTCGCCGTCAACGACGTCACCTCGCGCGAGTTGCAGCGCAAGCATAATCAATGGGTCATCGGCAAGGGTATCGACACCTTCTGCCCGATGGGGCCGTGGATCGCGACCGCTGACGAAACCGCCGACGTAACTGCGCTGGAGATAGAGACTCGCGTCAATGGCGAGATCCGCCAGAAAGCGCGCGTGGCCGATCTCATCTTCGACATTCCGACGCTGATCGAGACCATGACGCGGACGATGACGCTTCTGCCCGGAGATGTGATCGCGACCGGAACGCCGGTCGGCGTCGGGATCGGATTCAAGCCGCCGAGATATCTGGTTCCGGGAGACCGGATGAGCGTCAGCATCACAGGTTTGGGAGTACTGGAAAACTCTATCGGCTGACGCAATGGGGCAGGCGCCAACGCGCAGGCCCGCTTTACGTTCCAAGGGAGGAAAACATGCGCAAACTGACATATACGCTTGCGGCGATTGCCCTCGCCGGGCTGACCGCCGCGCCCGCCGCTGCACAGGACGGATATTTCGCGGGCAAGACGATCGACGTCATCGTGCCGTTCGGCCCGGGCGGGGCGACATACGTGTCGGCGAAGTTCCTGGAACCTTTTTTCGAGAAGCATCTGCCCGGAAATCCGGAAATCAACGTGATCGACCGGCCCGGCGGCGGCTCCATTCTCGGCGCAAACTGGTTCGAGCAGAACGGCAGATCCGACGGCACATCCATTCTGTTCACGACGTCCTCGACCGCGAATCCGTTCGTTCTCGGCCAGGAAGGCGTCGAATACCGGCTCGCCGACTACCGCGTCGCCTACAGCCATCCGTTCGGAGCAGTGGCCTATGTGTCGCCTTCGACCGGCGTGACCAGCGCCGCCGACATCAAGAACGCCACGCAGCCGCTCGTCTATGGCGGCATCGCCGCTGCGGCGTCGGATCTTCCGGGCCTTCTGTCGTTCGAAGTGCTTGGCCTCGATGTCAAGACCGTGCTCGGTTTCAACGGCCGCGGCCCGATTCGCCTCGCCTTCGAGCAGGGCGAAACCAATCTGGATTATCAGTTCACGCCTGTTTACCTCACGCAGGTCGTCCCCTCGGTCGAGGCGGGAACGGCGGTGCCGCTTTGGACGGGCGGAAGTATCGGCGAGGACGGCAAGCTCAGCGCCCGCGATCCCATCTCGCCGGACCTTCCTTCCGTATGGGAAGTATACAGAACAATGAACGGCTCCGATCCCTCGGGCATCGAATGGGACGCATTCCAGGCAATCGCCTCAGTGACATACGCTTACGGGCTGACCGCCTACATGCATCCCGATACGCCTCAGGAGGTTCTGGACATCTTCGAGCAGACGGTCGCAGCCATCAACGATGACCCTGAATTCCAGGCCGAAAGCCAGAAAGTCACCGGCGGCGCGCGTCTGAGCGCGGGACCGCAGGTGGAGTCGGCAGTCAAGGCTGCGCTTTCGCCGTCGCAGGAGGTTAAGGATTATCTCCGCAAGCTGTTGAGCGAGAAATACGGCGTCAATTTCTGATGAGATGACCCCTGCTTGCCCTGACGGGATCCCGCTCTTGCGGCGGGATCCCTTTATCTGCGCTGCGGACGGGGCCGGAATGCCGGTCCCGCCCACCTTTCGAGGCTCCGCATGATCGAGCACGCCCTTTCCGCTCTCGACTCGCTGTTAGACCCGTTCCGGCTGCTGGCGCTTTTCGGCGGCATGTTGGTCGGGATGGTCTTCGGAATGCTGCCGGGACTAGGCGGGGTTGCCGCAGTGTCGATCCTCTTGCCTTTCGTCTATTACATGGACAGCTATTCCGGCCTGGCCATGCTGCTCGGCGCGGTGTCGGTCGTCTATACCTCGGACACGATCACGTCCGTTCTGCTCGGCGCGCCCGGTTCGCCCGCCTCCGCGCCAACAGCCATCGAAGGCCATGCGCTCGCCAAGCAGGGGCAGGCGGCGCGGGCTCTCGGCGTCGGATTTCTTGCATCGATGGTCGGCGGGCTTGTCGGGGCGCTCATTCTGTTCCTGGCGATCCCGATAGCAGGGCCGATCGTACTCTTGCTCGGAACGGCGGAACTTTTCATGTTCGCGCTGGTCGGGCTGTTCTTCGCCTCATCCATGATCGGCAGGGATCTCGCCAAGGGCCTTGCGGCGGCTTGCCTGGGAGTGCTGCTTGGCGTCGTGGGGCCGGCCCAGGCGGCGGCGGATTTCCGCTTCACATTCGGACAGGTCTATCTGCTCGACGGCTTCTCGCTGACCATCGTGGCGCTCGGTCTTTTCGGCGTGGCCGAGGTCATCCATATGCTGGCCGCAGGCGGCGGAATTTCGCGCGCGCGAATTGAAGTCGCGCGCTGGGGCGAGGGTTTTCAGGACTTCTGGAAGCACAAATTTCTGGTTCTGCGCGCCTCGCTGATCGGCGTTCTCGGCGGCTTCGTGCCGGCGGTTGGCGCTTCGGCCTCCACATGGGTCGCCTATGGCCATTCGATCCGCTCCGCCAAAGATAAATCCCGTTTCGGCAAGGGCGAAATCCGGGGCATAGCCGCGTCCGAAGGGGCGAACAACGCCACCGTCATTGCCGACCTCGTGCCGACTCTGCTGTTCAGCGTTCCGGGCGGCCCCGCGGCGGCGATCTTCCTCGGTGCGCTGTTCGCCTTCGGCTACTATCCGGGGCCGCGGATGATTACGCAGAACCCGGACCTCATGTTCCTGATCGTGTGGAGCGTCGCGCTCACCTCGGTGGTCGGGGCAGCGCTCTGTTTCGCCATCACTCCGGCGCTCGCCAGGCTGACCCGCATCCCCTTCGCCATCATCGCCGCGCCGCTGGTCCTCGTCATGGTGATCGGCGCCTATCAGTCCACCAGCACGATGGGCGATATCTTCATGCTGTTCACGCTCGGGGCTGTCGGCTGGCTGATGAAGCACGCCGGGTGGCCGCGCGCGCCTGCTCTCGTCGGCTTCGTGCTGGCCAAGCCGATGGAACAGTATTTCTGGCTGGCCAATCAAATTCATGGATGGTCATGGCTGTTACGGCCTGGCGTGCTGCTGATCGGTTCGGTCATTATTATTCCGCTCGCCATGCACGCAGTGCGCTGGGTGAGAAGCAGACGGATGGAGCGCGCGCCCGCTTCCGGCGTCAAGCCGGACATCGAGCTGGAAGACTCCCACGCCGCGGTCGCTCCGATTCTCGCAGGCGTAGCGGGCTTGGCGTTCGCCTATGCGCTCTGGGAGATGATGAGCTTCAATCCGACCTCGCGCCTGATGCCTTCGCTGGCGATCATTCCCGGCCTGCCCTTATCGCTCTGGCTGCTCTTCCGCGGGCTGCGCGAATACCGTCCCGCCACGGCCGAAGCATCCGGAGAAACCGTGGTGCTGCTGGTTCTGGTGTTTTACGCCGTGGCGGTCTGGGCGATCGGATTCAGCATCCCCACCGTGGCGCTTTTGATCTGGATGCTGATTTTCAAGGCGCGGATGCGTGTGTGGACCGCCGCCATATACGGCGCAATCGTTTTCGCCGTCATCACCCTGCTGTTCGATCTCTTGCGGGGGGATGCGCCTGTGGGCGCTCTCATTCCGCTGAGCTGAACAGCCGCGCAGATCTTGTTAACTGCAATGGAGATCCGAATGATCGACGAAGACATCATAGAGCCAAGCATAGACCCCGCCACGAAAAAGATCGGCATCCGCCACGTCAAGGCGACCAACGCCGCTGGAACGCGAACCAAGATCCAGGTGCGCGACTATGCGCCTGTCTACACCGACGAACCCGCCTCGCTCGGCGGCACCAACTCCGCGCCCAGCCCGCTGGAAACCGTGCTGGTGGCGCTCGTCGGCTGCGACGGCGTCATCATCAACGGCGTGGCCAAGGCGATGGGCTTCAGCTATTCCGGCGTGGACTTTTCCTGCGAAAGCCAGATCGACATTCGCGGGCCCAAGGGCGTGCCGGGCATACGCCCCTATTTCGAGAAGGCCACGCTCGAAATCGTCGTCTATACCGACGAGCCTGAAAAGCGGTTTCGTCAGTTGCAGAAGAATGTGGAGTTCCGCTGCCCGGTGATGAATCTGCTGAACGCGGCAGAGGTCGATATGGCCGTGACATGGGTTCAGCGTCCTGCCTCGGAGTACTCCGGCGACGTGGACTGACGGCGCGGAGAACGCGCCGCCTGCCAAATCACTTTCGCGACATGAACCAGACGTTCATCGGGTCGTGCGGAAGCACATGGCGTTCGACACTGGCTAAACCGGCGTCCTTCAGCATTCGCTCCGCCGTCTCCCAGCCCCACATTGTGCCGAGGCCGGCCGGCGTCACCCAGGCGCGCTACCGGAAGCGGTTCGGCAGACTGCGCGCCGCGGCAAGGCTACAGGATACGCAGGGTACATGGGTGTGGGACACATAGAGCCGCGCGCCAGAGCGGCGTCGGGCGTCAACTCTCAATTTCCGCGGTTGCCCGCCGCTCAGCAGTCGGACAGGGCCGACCCTAGGCATGTCCAGGTTTTCCGGGCTGCGCCGCTGATCGATTCGCCGGCGTCCTTGATCGCCTTGCCGGTACTTTCGGCCGCATCTCCGAGCGCCTGTCCGGTCTGTTTAACGGTGCGTTTGGACGCCTCGATCGTCTCGCCGGCAAGCTCGCCCAGCGTCTGGGGCTCGCCGGATATCTCTTTGTCTCCCTCGGGCGCAGCGGGAGAGAGCAGAGTTCCCTCCAGAGGCTCATAGGGAAAATGAACGGGCAGCCCGGTGCAGCGTGACGTCGTGCGTTCAACTGCGCAACTGCTGTGGCCGTAATCGCTGGCGAGGCGGCTTGTGCAAAAGAGCGCCAGCGCGGTTTCGGCAATCGGCTCATTGGCATAAGCGTTGCATTCATAAGCTGCGTCCGGGCCGCTGCATAGCACGCAGGCTGACTCGGCCAGCGCGGCCGCCGCGCTCGCAAACGTGAGACCGGCACAGGCAGCAAGGATCAGACCTGCCCGCCGGACCGGATGACGATATTCAGATGTCGAACTTCGCGTCATGGAGTTCCGTCCATTGCATGGGGCTTGTCCTAAATGCGCAAAATGGCAGTGTTATGGACGCAATTGCATGTGCAAAATGGGCTATAATCCGGACAATAAGCCAGAAAATCCAGAGAAACGTCGAGCCTCGCCCGCCTTTATAACGCCGACGGTACAGAAGTTAAGGAGCAGCCATGGATGGCTTCTTGTTGCAGATTATTGTCTTTCTTGCCGCGGCCGCGATCGCTGCGCCGCTGGCAAAGCGTCTCCAGGTCGGCTCGATCCTCGGCTATCTGTTCGCAGGCATTTTCATCACGCTGAGCGGCGTCAGTGACATGCTGGGCGATCCGGCCGATCTGCAGAACACCGCGACACTCGGCATCGCGATGTTTCTATTTCTCATAGGGCTGGAATTGCGGCCGCGCCGTCTTCTGTCCATGCGTAACAGCGTGTTTGGTGCGGGCAGCGTTCAGGTCGCCGTCACGACAGTTCTTTTCATGCTGATCGCGATATATGGCGGTCTGGATTTCGGTCCGTCGCTCCTGATCGGCCTCGCCCTGTCGTTATCGGCCACCCCGCTGGCGCTACAGGCGCTGGAGGAGAAGCGCGAGTTGAACACTAAACATGGGCGGCTTTCATTCTCGATATTGCTGTTTCAGGACATGGCGGCCATTCCCATGATCGCGATCGTGCCGCTGCTTTCCACGCAGGGTACGGACTCAGGCGCAACGATAGCCGGCGCGCTGCAAGGCGTTCTCGCGCTGATCGGAATAATATTGATAGGCCGCTTCGTACTGAACCCGATCTACCGGGTGATCGCCGCGACAGGTGTTCGCGAAGCCATGACGGCCAGTTTTCTGTTGACGATTGTCGGCGTAGTATATGTCATGACCTATATAGGATTGTCCGCGACTCTCGGCGCATTCCTTGCGGGAGTGCTTTTGGCTGATTCAGAATACCGTCATCAAATCGAGTCCGATATCGCGCCATTTGAAGGCCTTTTGCTTGCTCTTTTTTTTATTACTGTCGGAATGTCGTTGAACATTGAGCTGGTCTATTCCGAGACATATGTTGTTTTTTCTGCGGTTGCTTCTATTATGCTCATCAAGGCCATAGTGCTGTACGGGACCGCGCGGTGGCAGGGACTGAACGACCGTTCCGCGCGCAGGCTGGCCATTGTTCTTTCCCCGGGCGGCGAATTCGGTTTCGTGCTTCTGGCCGCAGCCGCGTCCGGCGCTGTCATAGATGCGGGTCTGGCTGGCGGCATTGCTGTCGCCATAACGATATCCATGGCTATGACTCCGTTTCTTCTGCTTGCGGACGACATTCTCACAAACAGGCTTTCGGTAAAAAAGGAGCCGCAGTTCGACAACATGCCGCAAGAGGTAGGGCACGTCGTGATCGCCGGGTTCGGGCGCTTCGGTCAGGTCGTCGCCCGTGTGCTGCGCGCCACCAAAATCCCCTTCACAGCACTTGACATCAACGCTGAGCAGGTCAACTTTGTTAATCAGTTCGGCAACAAGATCTATTATGGGGATGCCAGCCGCCTCGGGATTCTGGAGGCGGCGAAGACGCAGGATGCGCGCGCTTTCGTTCTGGCCATAGACGATGTGGAAACGTCGATCCGGACGGCGCAGGTGGTCAAAACGCATTTTCCCCATGTCCCCATTTACGCCCGCGCACGGAACCGGAGGCATGTCCACCGTCTCATGGATCTGGGCATCGAGGATGTGGAGAGGGAAGTGTTTCTCGGATCGCTTGAACTGACCAAGGACCTTCTGAAGGGAATGGGGATGCGCAGCGGACGCGCGAAATGGATCATCGAGACGTTCAAGGAACGCGACGAGCGGCGGCTCTATGATGATTACACGCATTATACCGATGAAGAGAAAATCGCCTTGCAGGCGCGCAAGCAGTCCCAGGAGCTCGAAGAGCTGTTCGCACAGGACGACGTCGAAGAGATCGAGGACTCCGATGCGCCGCCGCAGAAGAAAACCGGAACCGCCGGTTGATCCGCATTCTTGCGGTCTTCCGTGGGCGAAAAGGAAAAGTGAGTTTACAAGTGGATATCGTCAATAGCGGCAGCGCCTTCATCAATATAGGCGAACGCACCAATGTCACGGGCTCAGCCAAATTCCGCAAACTGATCGAAGCCGGCGATTACGACGCCGCGCTTGCGGTCGCGCGGGAGCAGGTCGAGAACGGCGCCAACGTCATCGACATAAACATGGACGAGGGCCTGCTCGACAGCGAGAAGGCGATGGTGACGTTTCTCAATCTGATCGCAGCCGAGCCGGACATTGCGCGCGTGCCGGTCATGATCGATTCGTCGAAATGGCATGTCATCGAAGCCGGGCTGCGCTGTACCCAGGGCAAAGCCATTGTCAATTCCATAAGCCTCAAGGAAGGCGAAGAGCCGTTCATCGAGCAGGCCAAGAAAATTCTGCGATATGGCGCGGCGGTTGTCGTGATGGCGTTCGACGAGGAAGGCCAGGCCGATACGGCGGAGAGGAAATTCGCGATCTGCAAGCGCGCCTACGACATCCTGACCGAACGGGTAGGCTTCCCGCCCGAGGACATCATCTTCGATCCCAACATCTTTGCGGTCGCGACAGGCATCGAGGAGCACAACAATTACGGCGTCGAGTTCATCGAGGCGGTGAAGCGCATCCGCGCCGGTTTGCCCCACGCCCATGTCTCCGGCGGCGTCTCCAACCTGTCCTTCTCCTTCCGGGGGAACGAATCCGTTCGGCAGGCGATGCATTCGGTGTTTCTTTACCACGCGATCCAGGCCGGCATGGACATGGGCATCGTCAATCCCGGCCAGCTCACCGTCTACGACGAGATCGAGCCGGAGCTGCGCGAACTTGTCGAGGACGTCATCCTCAACCGCCGCGACGACGCGACCGACAGGCTGCTGGAGGCCGCAGAGCGCTTCAAGACCGGCGGAAAGAAGGGAGCGGGCGCCGATCTGACCTGGCGCGAAAAGCCGGTCGCCGAGCGGATCACCCATTCTCTCGTGCACGGCATCGCCGACTATATCGAGGAGGACACCGAGGAAGCGCGCCACCAGTTCGACCGCCCGCTTCACGTCATCGAAGGCCCGTTGATGGACGGCATGAACGTCGTCGGCGACCTGTTCGGGGCGGGCAAGATGTTCCTGCCGCAGGTGGTGAAATCCGCAC
>CAYOUE010000078.1:1360-14184 GCA_964407075.1 uncultured Hyphomicrobiaceae bacterium | reverse complement strand
CCCGGCCGCCCGTGCAGGTCGGCTGCGGACGCACACAGCGCTGACCGTCCCACACCCGGCCGCGGCGGCAGACGCATTCGCCGTTGACCAGGATGCGGCCACCCGTGCAGGTCGGCTGCGGCGTTACGCAGCGCTGGCCGTTCCACACCCGGTTGCCACGGCAAACGCATTCACCGTTGCGGAGGATGCGGCCGCCCGTGCAGACCGGATCGGGATCGGGCTGAACGATACGGCGGCAGTTCGGAGGCGTGCCTCTAAAGCCTTGCGGGCACTCCTCGTCGACTTCCGGCGTCACCGGACGCGGCGGGGTTGGAGGCGGCGAGACCGTGCCGATCCGCTCGCATCCCTCGCCGTCCCAGCTGAAGCCGGGCGGGCAAGCCGTCGAAGGCACGGGCGTATGGCAATAGGCCGGTCCGCCCGTGACGAGTAACGGCGGGAAGTTCAAGGTCGCCGAATCCTCGTCGTCACCCGGATTCTGGTTCTGCACCGAACCGCCTGCCGCCTGGAGGATACGCGCCGTGTTTGTCAAATGGCACTCTCCATAGTTCGCAGGCGGAAGCAGTACATTCACCGGCATGACAACCTGCTGACCAGGATTAAGCTGGATCGCGGGATGCTTGCAGGTGATCGACGGAGCCGCGCCGACGCAAGTCCAGGGATCTGGAACTTCCATCGTCGCGCCTGCCGCTGCCGGAGGCAGCTCGTCCTGAACCGTTATCGGGCCGTCATATTTGCCAAGCCCCACATTACGGACGAAGACGTTGAACGGGCAGCGATACAGTCCGCCGCCGGTCGTGTTGCATTCCGGCTGAGCGCCTTGCTTGACGAGCAGGAGGTTCGTCGGCTCCTTCACGCAGAACTCTGCCGGAACCTTGGCGGAATCCCCTGCGATGTCGTCGCCCGGAATGAAGTTCTTCGGCGTTCCGGGCGCGGGCGTCTGGATTTTCACCACGTTCGGAAGGGCGCAGTTCTTTTCCTTCACGAGCTCGTTGGAGAACAACAAGGTCAGGTTCAGAATCCGCGAAGAATTCGCGTTCAGACCGCCGGCGTTCGGATGCGTGCAGGTCGCGCCGCCTCCTCCGCCGCCGTTCCCGACGCAGTTCCAGGGCAGGTTCCAGATCGCGCTGACCGGCTCGCCGGGAAGCGCCTCGTCCAGGACAATCGGGCCGTTATACGGACCCGGTCCCATGTTGCGAACCCTGATGATGTAGGAACACCACCATCCGTTATCTGCTTGCGTGCAGAATTCGGGGTTGGCCTTCTTGTCGATCGCAAGATTCGTGCGGCGATCCGGGTCGCACAACTCTTCCGGAACGGTCGCGACCGCATTGGCCACATCGTTTGCCGGATTCGTGTTGAGCGGCGTTCCGCCAGGGGCTTCCGTGATCTCCACGCGGTTGCGGACACGGCACTGATATTGCCGCGCCTGTTCCGGCGTGAAGTCCACCCGCACGAAGAAGCTGGACGTGCCGTTCACAGGCAGGCTGGCAGCCGCATGGGTGCAGGTGTAGGTCGGGCTTGCGCCGCCGCAGTTCCAGACACCCGGAGCTCCGCTGAAGATCGCGCTCATGCCCGCAGGGAGCGTGTCCTCGACCTTGATGTCGCCATCATAGGTTCCAGGACCGAGATTGCGGACCGTCACGCGATAGGCGCAGCGGAGACTGTCTTCGGTTCTGTAGCAGGAAAGCGCCCGCTTGTAGATCTTCAGATCAGTCTCTTCCGGTTCGTCCTTGCACAGCTCTTCCGGCACGTTCGCCACGGCGCTCGCCGTGTCGTTCGTCGGATCGGTGTTCATCGGAGAACCGCCCGGAGCCTCGGCGATTCTGACCCGGTTGCGAACGCGGCAGCCAAGCTCCCTTGCCCGCTCCTTGGTCAGATCGACGCGCACTGTAAAGGACACGCTGTCGCCGATATTCGGCAGGCTGACGGCGTCGGCCTTGCAGCTATAGTCCGGACTTGCGCCGACGCAGGTCCACAGGCCGGGAGGTCCGCTGAAGATACCGGTCGTTCCGTTCGGGACCGTGTCCTCGACGACGATATCGCCATTGTAGGAACCGGGCCCCTGATTTTCGACCGTCACGCGATAACCGCAACGAATGCCGCCATCATGCGGGAAGCAGTCCAGAAGCGCGCGCTTCTCGATCTTCAGGTCGGTTTCTTCTTCTTCCGGATCCTCGCATTCTTCAGACGGGATAAGCGCGTTCGCCCAGTCCTCGTCGTCGAACGGATCGGTGTTCCACTGCGTTCCGCCGGGCGCCCATTCGATGGCGGCGGCATTGCGCAGATTGCACTTGCCGTAATCTTCCGGAACCCATGCATAGGCGGTGAGGCCGATGCTTGCGCCGGGCACGAGGAAGACGTTCGGACGGAAGCAGCTATAGGCGTTGGAACCCGTGTTCCAGCACGACCAGGGCGGCTCCGGAGAGAAGCCCATCGAAGCGCCGGCCGGATCGTCGGGAAGCCAGTCATTGACGATGACCGGACCGAAATAATCGTCGGGGCCGGTGTTGGTCACACGGATATGATAGCGGCAGAGCCAGCCGCCGAACCAGGGCGAGCATTCTTTCGGACGCGCGCGCTTGGTCAGCTCAAGGTTGGTCTCGTAATCATACTCCGGCGGGAATTCCGGCGGAAATTCCGGAGGCACGTCGCCCGGAGGCACGATGCCCGGCGGCAGGAAGCCGAAATCCGGCTGCGAAACGCCTTCGCAGGGCTGCCAGATCTCCACATCGCCGACATGGCCGGATTTCGCGGCGTCGCCGAAAAAGCCGTCATAGTCGGTGAAGTAGGATTGCTCCGGCGGGACGTTGTCGGGACGCACGAGTGAAATCGTGTTGCCCTGAAGGCCGTGGACGTCGTTTTCGCCTTCATCCTCGCCGTTTTCGGCCAGCGCGCTCTGGCGCAGGCGGTGTCCGGTCGACCAGAGCATCTGGCCGCAGGAGCCGTAACGCATGAGGCCGGTTTCGTCATACGGATAGCCGAGCGCGATGCCGCCTTCCGCCTGACGGTGATCTTCCGGCAGGCCGATTGCGTATTCCTCGGGGTCTTCGATCCAGCGGCTCTTGGTTTCCGGATCGTCTGGGTCTTCGAGAGTGTAGCGGACGACATCGGATTTCTCCGGTTCTGCGTAGACGGAGAAATCGTAGCTGCCGCGCTGCTCGCCGCGAAAGGCCAGGTAAAGCCGGCCGTCATTATCGAACAGCATGTCCGTGATCGGACCTTCGGCCTCTTCCCGCTCGGCGTCGAGTTCCCATTGAACTTCGCCAAAACCGTCCTGCGAGATGGCGACGGACCAGACCTGGCCATCGGCGGCATAGAAAAGACGGCCCTCGCGGATGGCGAGACCGTGAACGCGGCGTTCTTCCTGCGTAAAGCCCCATGTCTCGGGCTTTTCGATGTCGAAACCCGCGTCCTCGATATTGGCAATTTCGCCGTCGTCGGCAACGGTATCGAGACCGTCCGCGGGACGGCCATCCATGCCGTGATCGAAACTGTCGATCACATTGCCGGTTTCGCCGAGGCGGTAGACGAGGCCGTTATCGAGATCCGACACGAAGAACTGGCGGGTTTCGGCGTCAAAGACGATGTCGCCGATGCCAACGCCGCTATTGGCGGGAAGCGTGGCGAACAGGGTGACTGCGCCTGAGACGCCGTCGACTTTGTAGATCGCGCCGGGACCGCCTTCGGGGTCGCTGCCGAACTGGCCTGGCATCCACTGTGCGCCGTCTGCGCCGGTCTTGATGCGCTCGGGCCAGCCGTCGCCGTCATTGTCGGGCAGAACGATGTGAAGCCCGTAGGCAGCGCTCTGACCGAGATAGACGTTGGGCACGCCCGCGCCGAGGCCGTCATCCAGCGCAATTGCAAAAACCTGCCCTACCTGCCTTGCAAAGATCTGCAACGCCGGCGGCAGGGTAACAAGCTGGCCGCCGGGAGGAGAGCCGGGGAAAGCCAGTGAAACTATCCGAGCCGACGGCCCGTCGAGGTCGATGAAGAATTCGTCGAGCGGGCTTGCGCCTTCGGGCAGCGGCGCATCCGACGGCCTGACTCCTGAAAATCCCGTCACAACCGCATCGCCCTTCATCAGGACGCCGTCCTGCGCCTTGGCGCCGGACAGTGCAGCATTCAGGAAAAAGATCAGAAGTGCGGTGAAAAGGATGCTTAACAGCGATCCGGCGCGGTGAAACGCCTTGAGCGCCGAGCGGTGGCTTGCCAGGGGATCAGAAGCTCCGGGCGGATGGCAGGGCCGCCCGAGCTCGCGGAAAGCCGCATCGATCGGCGGCCTGCTCGCGGAGATGGACTGTTGATACATGCGACTTCTCCAAATCACGGCCAGGCGCACATGCGCCAGCCTATGACCAATTGTCGCAATGAAGCGTTTCAAGGTTCAGCGCCGAGCCTTCCTTTGTCAAGGAGGCTTAACGAACCGTCAGCGCCGAACTTGAAAAAATCAGCTTTCGGGCTGCATCTGGGCAACGTAATCCTCGAGCCGCCGGAAGGCCGTCGAGATATGGCAGCGCCGCAGATGGGCGGCGGCGTCGACGTCGCCGCATTCGAGGAAGCGGATCGTTTCGCCGATCTCGCCGTAGAAGATCTCGGCCTCGCCGACAATCGCCTCATCGGTGGTCATGGCGGGCCACATGCGCGCGGTGCGGTAGAACAACAGCTCCAGCGTATGGCGGAGCGGCTCGTTGCCGACCAGCTTCATCAGTTCGGAGAAAAAGGCGATGTTGATGCGCGCGAACGCCTTTTTGGGGTTCTCGGCCCGTGCGACCTGCAGGCACTGGCCCTGGATGCGGGCCATGTTGGCGAGGATCTCCCCGGTTGCGGGATTGGGGCTGAGAACGCCGATCAGCGAGGCCAGTTCCTTGCGCAGCCGGTAGATCGCCCTGAGCTCCGTCATGTCGAGGCTGGTGACGAAGGTGCCGACGCCGTGGCGGCTTTCCAGCAACCCTTCATATTCGAGGCGGCCCAGCACACGGCGCACCGGCGTCCTGCTGACCCCGAACTCGTCGGCGAGATCGCCTTCCGACAGCCTTTCCCCGGGTGCATAGTCGAGCAGCGCGATCCGCTCCCGTATCGTGTCGTAGATGATCCGGAAACGTTCCTGGCTGGCGGAAAGCTCGTTTTCCGCTTCGCTCAAACCGTCCTCATCCGGCTTCGAGGACGGCGCTGAGAAACTGCTGGGTTCGCTCATTGCTGGGATTGCCGAAAATTTCGCCGGGAGCACCCTGCTCCGCGATCTTGCCCGCATAGAAGAAACAGACGCGGTCGGCAAATTCTTTCGCAAACCCCATCTGGTGCGTGACCATGAGCATGGTCAGATTGTGGTCCTCGCCGAGCTGGCGGATGACGTTCAGGACCTCGCCGACAAGTTCGGGGTCGAGCGCGGAGGTCACTTCGTCGAACAGCATGATCTTCGGGCGCATGGCGCAAGCCCGCGCGATGGCGACGCGCTGCTTCTGCCCGCCGGAGAGCTGGCCCGGATAATGGTCCAGCTTGTCGCCGAGACCGACCATGTTCAGGAGCCGTTCCGCCCGCTCGAACGCTTCGTCGCGGTTGAGGCCGAGAACGGTCATCGGCGCCTCCATGCAGTTCTTCACGGCCGACATATGCGGAAACAGGTTGAAGTGCTGGAACACCATGCCGATCTTGGCGCGGACGCGGCGCGTGTGCGCGCGGCTGGCGCGGACAAGCGCGCCGTTCCTGTACATATGCGTCAGCGGCTCGCCATCGACCCAGATCACGCCCTTGTCGATCTCCTCCAGCGTCATCAGCATACGGAGCACCGTGGTCTTGCCCGAACCGGACGGTCCGATGATCGCCACCTTTTCGTTCTCGGCGACATCGAGGTCGAGTTCGTCGAGAACGGTCAGCGGGCCGTAACATTTCGTGACCTTCTCGAAGCGGACCATTGGAAGTTCGGATTTTGCTGCGTCGCTCATCTAGCGCCTCCCTGCCGCTGGTTGAGCCAGGCTTCGACCTGACGGATCAGCGCGGCTGACACCAGGCTGAAGAACAGGAAGAACAGGCCGACCAGCGTTATCGGCTCCGTGTACTGAAAACTTTCCGACCCGAGGATTTTCGCCGTCTGCATCAACTCCAGCACGGCTATGGCCGAAAGCAGCGGCGTTTCCTTGAACAGCGCGACGAGATAATTACCGAGCGCAGGCACGACCGGCGGGATGGCCTGGGGAATGATGATGTCGCGGAATGTGACGTAAGGCGACAGGTTTAGCGCCGTCGCGGCTTCCCACTGTCCGCGCGGTATGTTGTCGAGGCCGGCGCGGTAGACCTCGGAACAGTAGCTGCCGTAATGCAGGCCGAGCGCCAGAATGCCCGCCGTCATCGCCTCCAGCCGCAGGCCGAATTCCGGCATGACGTAATAGAGGAAGAAGATCTGGATCAGCAGCGGCGTGGAACGGATGAACTCCACGACGCCGCCCGCCGCCCATCGCACATAGAACAGGCGCGACATCCGCATCAGCGCAAAAATCAGCCCGAGGACTGCAGCGAGCGCAAAGCCGAGGATCGTGGCCTGGATCGTGATGAGCGACGCCTCGCCGAGGATCGGCAGGATTTCCAGAGTATAGCCCCAGTCCCATTCCATCAGGCGCCCCTCCCCCGCATCAGGCCGCGCGCGGCGCGCCGTTCCAGCGCGCGCATCAGCGAGGTAATGACCATCGAGATGCCCAGATACATGACGAGCACGATCGAGAAGATCTCGACGGTGCGCAGCGTGTTCTGGTTCATCTGCTGCGCCTTGAAGGTCAGGTCGGCGAGCGTGATGAGCGAAACGAGCGCGGTGGCTTTCATCAGTTCGATGAACAGATTGCCCCAGGGCGGGATCATGGCCACGAAGGCCTGAGGCAGAATGATCCGGCGCAGGGTCAGCATCCGCGTCATGTTGAGCGCGCGCCCCGCTTCCCACTGCCCCTTTTCGACGGACTGGATCGCACCGCGGATCACTTCAGCGCCGTAAGCGCCGACATTGAGGCCGAGCGCGACGACCGCGACCATGAATGGTTCGAGCACAATCCCGAATTGCGGCAGGACGAAGAACATCCAGAAAAGCTGGACGAGGGCGGACGTTCCTCTGAACGTCTCTATATAGGCGACGGCGGCCCAGCGGATGGGTAGCGGGCCGTACATCTTAGAGACGGCGGCCGTCAGCGCGGCAATCATGGCGACGAGAGCCCCGCCAATTGTGACCTGGACCGTCACGAGCGCTCCGCGGAGCAATTCGGGGAGAAATTCCCTGAAGCCGGCGAAAGTTGCAACCACCAGTCCGGCCACGAAGCTCAGGACGACGGCGACGACCAGCCTGGAATGGCCCTGCTCTGCCATGACGCTGCCCCGTAAGGAACGGCCCGGCTCCGCTGCAAGGCGAAACCGGGCGCCAATTGAGGCTTATGCGCCGGCGCAGTGCTGTTCGGCGGTTTTCTCGGGCATGTTCGACTCGTCGAAGCCGAATTCCTTGACCATTTCGAGATGCTCGGGCGTGCCGATGAACTTGGCAAGCTCTGCATTGACGGCGTCGCGCAGGTCGGTGTCCTCCAGGCGGAAGCCGAAAGAGCCTTCGCCCTTGTAGATCTTGCCTTCATGCGTGAAGGTGAAAGGCTCGGCGCGCTCGACTGTGTCATCTTTCGAGGCCAGATCCTGCGCAGTCAGCGACGTGAAGGCGGCTGCGGAGGCGCGATCCGCCTTGACGGCGGCCACGGCCGATGCGAAATCCGGCACGATCAAACGCTGATCGCGGCTCATGCCTGCGAGTTCGGCGTGCTCGATCTCGGCGGTTCCGGCGACGAAGGCGATCGTCTTGCCTTTCTCGACAGCGTCCGCATAGTTGCTGATGCCATCCGGATTGCCGTTCTTGACGATGAATGCCTCGCCAATTCCATAGGTCGGGTTGGCAAATATGATCTGCTCGCAGCGCGCCGGCGTGACATACATCGAGGCGACAATCGCGTCGAACCGGCCGGCCTTGAGCCCGGGAATGAGCGAGCCCCATTCCGTCAGCACGCCGTCGACTTCCTCGACGCCGAGCTGTTTCATGACATGCCGGAAGACCGTCGGCGACTCGCCCGTCAGCTTGCCGTCCGAAGTCGCGTAGGAATAGGGCGCTTCATTCGCGAAGCCGATGCGGATGTAGCCCTGCTTCTTGATCTTCTCAAGCGTGGTTTCGGCCATCGCGGTCGCGGCGGTCGCGACAGCGAGAACCGTGGCCGCCGCGCCGAGCAGAATGCTGCGGGTCATGCTTTTCGTCTGGATCATCGAGTCCTCCCATGAAGTTCGGCCGGCCCTGTGCGAGGCCCGGCCATCGCATCGCGGGGATGCGGGCGAAATATGGCGCGTGCGCGCCGGATAGACCGTCTTGAACCTGTCATTTTCAGGATTACAAATTTGGGCTTAACGATCAACAGTTATGTACATCTAAGTATATTTTAGTTAGATTTTTGGCCATATGCAGGGTGTTTCTGCTTAAAAATTCGACGTGTTGTGCACAACAGACAATCAGACCGTGCAGACCGGCCCTACAATGCAGGCGTAAGGCGCACAATGTCCGGCCGGTCGCAACAGGAATGTCACGCATGAAACCGAGCCGTATGCGCTTCAGCGCAGCCGAATATGACGCCCGCATTGCAAGCACGCGCACTGCTATGGAGAATGCCGGAATCGAGGTGCTGATCGTCTCGGATCCCTCGAACATGGCGTGGCTCACGGGCTATGACGGGTGGTCGTTCTACGTGCATCAATGCGTGGTCGTCGCGCTCGACGGCGGATTGTTCTGGTTCGGGCGGGGAATCGATGCGGCGGGGGCGAAACTGACGACTATCCTCGACAGGGACAATATCATTCCGTATCCGGACTACTATGTGCAGTCGCCCGACCTTCATCCGATGGACAGGCTCTCCGAAGTGTTCCTGGCGCGCGGCTGGGGACATTCGGCCATCGGCGCGGAGATGGACAATTATTATTTCTCCGCAGCCGCCATGAACTCGCTGCGGACCAACCTGCCCGACGCCGAGTTCCGCGACGCCACCTATCTCGTCAACTGGAGGCGGGCGGTCAAATCGGAGCAGGAAATCGTCTACATGCGCTCGGCCGCCCGGGTAATCGAGCATGTCTACGACCGCATCATGGAGGTCGCCGAACCGGGGATGCGCAAGAACGACCTCGTCGCCGAGATCTACCATGCGGGCATCAAGGGCACGCCGGAGCATTATGGCGACTACCCGGCCATCGTGCCGCTGATCGGATCGGGCGAGGAAGCGTCGGCCTGCCACATGACATGGGACGCAGGCATTCTCGAAGGCGAGACCGGCATGTTCCTCGAACTGGCCGGCACGCATAACCGCTATCACTGCCCCTGCTCGCGCACGCTCTATTTCGGCAAGCCGCCGGAGAAATATCTCGATGTCGAAAAGGTCATCATCGAGGGCATCGAAGCCACGCTAGAGAAATTCCGGCCCGGCAATACGTGCGGAGAAGTCGCCCAGACCTTCTTCGACATTCTCAACCGGCGCGGCTACGAAAAGGACAATCGCTGCGGCTATCCCATCGGCCTGAGCTATCCGCCGGACTGGGGCGAACGCACGATGAGCCTGCGGCCCAGCGACCGGACGGAGTTGCAGGCCGGCATGACGTTCCATTTCATGCCCGGCCTGTGGTTCGACGACTGGGGATTCGAGATCACCGAAAGCGTGCTGGTGACGGAAGGCGGCGGGGAGTGCCTGGCCAGCGTGCCGCGCAAGCTGTTCGTGAAGTGAGCGTCCCGGCCGGGCAATCAAAAAATAGCCACATCCGCCCATCATGGCGTCCCGCTTCGCAATCGCGCAAAGGCAGCGAAGGAGATGCCGGAATGAAGCTTCTCAAGATCCTCACGCTGGCGCTGACCGCGCTCATACTCGTCCCCAGCGGCGCTCATCTGTTCGAACTGCCCGCCAAGATAACGCTCGACCGGGACGACTATTTCACGGTTCAGCAGATCTACGCAGGCTGGGCGCTGTTCGGTGCGCCGATCCTCGGGGCGATCGCCGCAAACGGCGCGCTCTTCCTCGCGCTGCGCAAACGCGATCCCGCTTCGGCGTCATGGGCGCTCATTTCATGCGCATTGATTGCCATCAGCCTGACCGTGTTCTTCATCTGGGTCTTTCCGGGCAATCAGGCCACGGCGAACTGGACCCGGCCTACCGAGAACTGGGAGGCCCTGCGCACGCAATGGGAATACGGACACGCGGCAAACGCCTTCATCGTCTTTGCAGCGTTCCTCGCGACGGCGCGCGCCGCAATAGGAAAATCCGTATCCGTCATCCCCGAGTCCGGCGCAGCGCGGATGTAAGCGTCGCCTAAAGCCCGGCGTGAACCTTGTCGACCGCGCGCTTCGCCATCGCGACAAGCTCGTCAACCTCACCGCGCGTGATAATCAGCGGCGGGGCGAAGCCGAGAATGTCGCCCTGCGGCATGGCGCGGGCGATCAGGCCCTCTTCGAGGCAGGCCGCCGAGACGGCCGGGCCGACCTTCCTGCCCGGATCGAAACGCTCTTTCTTGCCCTTGTCGGCGACGAATTCCAGCGCCGCCAGCAGGCCGACGCCGCGCACCTCGCCGACCATCGGGTGATCGGCGAATGTCTCATGCAGCCGCTTCTGCATGTAGGCGCCGGTGTCGCGAGCATTGCCGGTCAGATCCTCGCGATCGACGATGTCCAGATTGGCGTTCGCCGCCGCCGCGCAGAGCGGATGCGCCGAATAGGTCCAGCCATGGCCGATCGGCCCGAGTTCGTCCGTCCCCTGTTCGAGCGTCTTCCAGACGCGCTCGCCGATGATGCTGCCGGAAAGCGGCGCATAGGCCGAGGTCAGCCCCTTGGCGATGGTGATGATGTCCGGCCTGATTCCATAAGTGTGCGATCCGAAATATTGCCCCGTCCGGCCGAAGGCCGTGACGACCTCGTCGGCGATCAGCAGCACGTCATGTTTCGCCAGAACGGCCTGAATCGTGGCCCAATAGCCGGCAGGCGGCGGGATCAGCCCGCCCGTGCCCATGACCGGCTCGCCGATGAAAGCCGCGACCGTGTCCGGCCCTTCGGCGAGGATCAGCCGCTCAAGCTCGTCCGCGCAGCGCTGCGAGAATTCCTCCTCGCTCTCGCCCTCCGCCGCATTCCAGTAATGATGCGGGCAGGCCGTGTGCAGCACGCGGTCCAGCGGCAGGTCGAACGCCTTGTGGAACAGTTCAAGACCGGTCAGGCTGCCGGTCATGAGACCGGAGCCGTGATAGCCCCGCCAGCGCGAGATGATCTTCTTCTTTTCCGGCCGCCCGAGAATGTTGTTGTAATACCAGACCAGCTTGATGTTGGTCTCGTTCGCATCCGAGCCGGACAGGCCGTAATAGACCCGGCTCATGCCCATGCCCGCCATGCGCACGATCCGCTCGGACAAGAGGATCGCCGGCTCGTTCGAATGCCCGACATAGGCATGGTAATAGGCCAGCTTCTTGGCCTGCTCGGCGATGGCTTCCGCCACTTCGCTGCGCCCATAGCCGATATTCACGCAATAAAGCCCGGCGAAACCGTCCATGCTGCGCCGCCCGTCGCGGTCCACGATATGAACGCCCTCGCCGCCTGTCACGATCCGGCTGGGCGCTTCGCCGCGCGCGAATTGCGCCAGATGGGTCGAGGGGTGGAACATATGCGCCCGGTCGAGCGCTTCCAGATCGTTGGTGCGGTCCATGTTCATCTCGAAAATCGCTCCTTCACGCGGCCTTGTAGGCGGCGCAGACATATTTGTATTCCATGAACTCGTCGAGGCCCCAGCGCCCGCCTTCGCGGCCCAGCCCGGATTGTTTGACACCGCCGAACGGGATCGGAGCGCCCGTGACCTTCACGCAGTTGACCGCCACCATGCCATAGTCGAGAGCGCGGGTCAGGCGCTGAATACGGCTGTGGTCGTTGGTGTAGAGATAGGCCATGAGGCCATATTCCGGATGATTCATCAGCGCGCGCAGATGATCCTCATCCGTAAACCGCGTCACGGCGGCCACCGGGCCGAAAGTCTCCTCGCGGCTTATGGCCATGTCCGGCGTGACATCGGCCAGCAGCGCCGGTTCGAAGAACAGGCCGCCTTTATCGCTCCGCCTGCCGCCGCAGATGAGACGCGCGCCCTTCTCCACAGCGTCGCGCACATGCGCCTCGCATTTCCTGACCGCCGCCTCGTTCATCAGCGGGCCGATTTCGGTGTCCGTATCGAGGCCGTCTCCGACATTCAGCTCGCGGATGGCATCGGCGAAGCGCTCCACGAAGGCTTCGTACATGTCGGCATGGACATAGATGCGGTTGGCCGCAAGGCAGTCCTGACCGGAAGTCTGAAACTTCGCCGCCAGCGCGCCGTTGACGGCTTCGTCCGGATCCGCGTCAGGGAACGCGATGAACGGCGCGTGCCCGCCCAGTTCCATGCCCATGCGCTTGACGGTATCCGCCGACTGGCGCAGCAGGATGCGCCCTACCTCGGTCGAGCCGGTGAAGCTGATGGCGCGCACGGCGGGGTTGGCGCAAAGCTCGGCCACGATCGCGCGCGAGCCGGTGAGAACGGAGAAGACGCCCGCCGGAACGCCTGCGCGGTCGGCCAGTTCGGCGAGGGCAAGCGCGGAAAACGGCGTTTCCGAGGCCGGGCGCACGATGACCGGGCAGCCCGCCGCCATCGCAGCCGCGGCCTTGCGCGTAATCATTGCGGCCGGAAAATTCCATGGCGTGACCGCCGCTGCGACGCCGATCGGCTCGCGCCGCACGGTCATGAGCCGGTCGGGCAGATGCCCCGCCACAACCTCGCCGTTCA
>CAYOUE010000078.1:0-1350 GCA_964407075.1 uncultured Hyphomicrobiaceae bacterium | reverse complement strand
GCCCGGCCGCCTCCACAAGGTGGTCGTCGACACCGCCCACTTCACCGGCAACTACCCGGAGTCGGCCTCGGTCGAGGGCGTGCGTGCCACCGGCTACCCGACCGTGGGCAGGCTCGCGGGCATGGAGTGGCATACCGTCGTGCCCCGCCACAACCTCGCCGTTCAGCCGTTTGGCTTCCTCTGCATACCATTCGACGAAGCTGGCCGCATAGGCGATCTCGCCGCGCGACTCGGCGAGCGGCTTGCCCTGCTCCAGCGTCATCAGCAGCGCCAGGTCTTCGGCATTCGCCGTGATCGCGTCGAACCAGGCGCGCATCCGGGCGGCGCGTTCCTGCGGGAGCAGGCCAGACCAGGCCGGAAACGCCGCATCCGCAGCCGCAATGGCGCGGCGCGTCTCGGCTTCGCCCATCGCGGGGACCTGACCTACGACCGCGCCATTGGCAGGGTTCGTGACCGTGATGACCGCGCCGCAGTCGGCGGCCTGCCACTTGCCGTCCAGATAGGCGAATTCGCGCTTGAGCCGCGCATCCTTCAGATGGCGAAGAGATGAATCGCGTTCCAGAGTCGGGTTACGCATGTCCATGATTGACGCTCCCGTCGTAAGTTCGAGTTCCGGACTCTCTCCCGTGGGGAGAAGCGGTGAAGGTCAGGCCGCCTGCCTGGCGTTCAACATTTCGGCCGCAGGCACATAGGCGTAGCCGAGATCGCGCGCGACGATCTCGTGCGTGACGACGCCCTCATGCACCGTCAGACCCGCACGGAAATGCGCGTCTTCCGCAAACGCCGCCAGTCCCGACGCCGCAAGCCGCCGGACATAGGGCAGCGTGGCGTTGTTGAGCGCAAAGGCTGCGGTGCGCGCGACGCCGCCGGGCATGTTGGCGACGCAGTAATGCAAGACGCCGTCGACGACGTAGACCGGATCGGCATGGGTGGTCAGCCGGGTCGTCTCAGCGCAGCCGCCCTGATCGACGGCGACATCGACGATGACCGAACCCTTCTTCATGCGCGTAACCAGTTCGCGCGTAATCAGCTTGGGCGCCGCCGCGCCGGGAACGAGAACCGTGCCGATGACGAGATCGGCGTCGAGTACATGGCGCTCGATGGCGGCAGCCGTGGAATAGGCGGTCCTGACACGGCCGCGATATTGGGCATCCAGTTCGCGCAGCCGGTCGAGATCGCGGTCGATGGCGAAGACATCCGCGCCGAGACCTGCGGCCATCGCTATGGCGTGGCTGCCCGCAACGCCCGCTCCGAGCACGACGACCTTCGCCGGTTCGATCCCCGGCACACCGCCGAGCAGCACGCCCGCGCCGCCCATGACGCCTTCGAGGCAGCGTGCGCCGGCCTGGC
>CAYOUE010000077.1:0-14323 GCA_964407075.1 uncultured Hyphomicrobiaceae bacterium | reverse complement strand
TTGATAGGCTGGGTGTGGAAGTGCGGCAACGCATGAAGCTAACCAGTACTAATAGCTCGATAGGCTTGATTGCTCTCATTTATCAATGCCTGCCCAACAGCAGGTTTTGACCAGATCATGCTAATTCTTTGTTTGCCTGGTGATTATTGCGGAGCGCCCCCACCCGATCCCATCTCGAACTCGGCCGTGAAACGCTCCAGCGCCGATGGTACTGCATCGCGGGAGAGTAGGTCGTTGCCAGGCATACAAAGAATTAGCCGATGCGAGTTGCCCCTCTTCCATTCTTATAAATCCATTTGCATTTTCAGAGATAATTCTTGTCCCCTTGCGTTTGTGCAGAACTTTGCATGCGGACTACGAGAAATTTGATCGCTATTCTTAATTTATTGTTTAGCCGAGGCTAGTTTTGTTCGGCTTGTACCCTTTTGATGCGCATTTTCTCTCCCAACCTACAATCTTACTTTCCTCATCGCTAGCAATCCACCGAAAAGGAAGATCAGGATAACGCTCATCGCAATCTGAAGGCTTCCGCTCGTTTCCGCCACCAGGCCGATTAATAGCGGTGCGGCAAAGGCGGTGACTTTCCCCGAAAACGCGAAAAATCCAAAGAATTCGCTCATATTCTGCACCGGCGCGAGTCTTGCAAGCAGACTGCGGCTCGCCGATTGCAGCGGCCCTGCGGAGAGGCCGATCAGGATGGCAAACGCCAGATAGACGCGCTCACCCGTCCCGGCGAACATGCCTGTCCCCGCACCCGCCTCCGGTTGCGCTACCTTAATCAGGAAAAGCACATGCTCCCGATCCACCGAGATGACGCCTAGTGACCCCGCGATCAGAATTGCGAGCGCGCCGTTGACCACCGCTTTAGACCCGAACCGGTCATCCATCCATCCGCCGAGCGCAGCCCCTATTCCGGCAGCCAAGGAAAGTACGATTCCGAAGATACCCAATTGTGTCGTCTGCCAGCCGAATAACGCCGTCGCGTAAATTCCGCCGAAGGCGAAGATTGCCAGCAGCCCGTCGATGAACATCATTCGCGCCGCAAAGAACCAGGCCAGAGATCGGTATTGGCTGATGTTTTGCAGCGTTTTGCCAACCGACCGGAAGGCCGCGCCAACAGCTATACCGCCCTTGGCGGGCCTTCGCGGCGCGTCGGGCGTGAACAGAAAGAACGGCATGACGAAAACCGCAAACCACAGGGCCGCTGCGGGGCCGACGATCCGGTCGGCCTCCCTACCTGCGGAATCCACAGGAAACAGCGGCTCGAAACCGAGCAATGTTTGCCCGGCGTCATTGGTGAACTGAAAGACCGCGAGAAAACCGATCAGGCTGATAAGCCCGCCGGCATAGCCCAAGGCCCAGCCGCCTCCGCTGATCCGTCCCAGCTTCTCCGGCCCTGCGAGCCGCGGCATCAGCGAATTGTTCAGGACCACGCTGAATTCCGCCGTGACCGTCGCCAGGATCAGTGCAAAGATCACCAGCGCGAGATTTCCTTGCGCGCCCGGCTCCGCAAACCACAGCAGCGCCTGTCCTGCGACGAATCCAACCGAAAGCCACCCGATCATGATCTTCAGCCGCCCGCGCGCGTCGGCAGCCGCGCCGAGAAGCGGGCTGCCGAAAGCGACGATCAAGGCCGCTGCCGCCATAGTATATCCCCAAAGCGCAGGTCCGCGAATCGGGTCGCCGATGAAATGCGCGGTGAAGTAAGGGGCGAATATGAATGTCGTAATGAGGGTGTAGAAGGGCTGTGCCGCCCAGTCGAACAGCATCCATGAGCCGATCGCGAGGGTGCCCGTCGATCTCCTGTCGCCGTTCGCGGCCTCCATATCGTCCGCCGGCGTAATTGCGGTCCGCCCATCGCCCGCCGTCATGAGCTTTCTGCAAGCTCCCGCAGTTGAGCGATCGCGACGGTCAGTTTCGCCAGTGTCAGCTCCCGGCTGTCGAGCACCTCGTCAATGCCGCTTCTCGTTCGCCGAACCCCGGACTCGCGGTCTGCTCGCCAAGCCTTGAAACCGCCCGCGTCGGCTGCGCCTGAGGCGAAGATATCCTCCAGAATCATGCGCAGCGCGGAGGTCGCGGCGTTCAGCGTACTCATGACAGCGGTCCGGTTGTAATAGTCCGGCTGATCCTGCGTCTCGATCCTGGCTCGCATTTCATCTATGCGGAAATAGCTGCTGATTTCGAAGTAGAGTTTCGCAATGTCAGTTTCAGGTCTTTCAAGCCTCTCCGCGAGCAGGATTATGTCTGGACCGTCGCCGAGCGCCTTCAGAACGGCGAACCGCCTGGCGACGTCTTCGGATATTTCCATGTCCAGGATGGAACGCTGCAATTCGGCGAGTCTTCCGAGTAGAGCTTCGTCGAATATTTCTTCAATGGACGCCGCAAGCCGGTCGATCCCGTCCCGGTAACGGGAGATGAGCGAGGAAAGCCCAGCCGAAAAGTCGCCATGACGCATGAACCATGCGGTCTGATGGCGGAGAATGTCCTGGACCAGCATATAGAGCGAAAGCTGGCGCTGTCCGTCGACCTTCCCATCAAGCGCGTCGATCTGGGCGAAAAATTCCGAAAGCCTGAACGCGCCCATAACTGCGGCGAATGCGAAGGCGACGCTGCGCGCATCGCGGCCTGTCTGCTCCTTGAGCCGCACCGTGAAAGTCGATCCGCCGCGATTGATGATCTCGTTCGACAGCATCGTCGCGATGATCTCGCGGCGCAGCGCGTGGGTCTCGATTTCGCCGCAGAATCGCTCGCGCATCGAGCGCGGAAAATATTCGGCGAGAACACGGCTCAGATAAGGATCGTCGAGTATCGCCGAGTCGATCAACTCCGAATAAAGCGCGATTTTGGAATATGCCAGAAGCGCGGACAGTTCCGGGCGAGTCAACGGCTGGCGCCTCTCGATGCGCGCGCCGATCTCCGCGTTACCGGGAAGCTTTTCAAGTTCCCGGTCCAGCCCGCTGGTCTTTTCCAGAGCTGCCATAAGCCGGTTCTGGAATTCTATATCGGAAAGCCCCCGCTTCCTGCCGAGGCTTACGGCCAGCGTCTGAAGGTAGTTGTTCTTCAGAACGGCCTCGGCGACCTCATCGGTCATGGCCACAAGAATCGCGTTTCTGTCCTCAAGCGAGATTACGCCGCTGCGCATCGCGTTCGCCAGCGCGATCTTGATATTGACTTCCATGTCGGACGAGTTCACGCCTGCGGAATTGTCGATGGCGTCGGTGTTGATGCGGCCCCCCGCCATGTCGAACTCGATCCTGGCGCTCTGGGTCAGCCCAAGATTGGCGCCTTCCCCGATGACCTTTACGCGCAGATCGCGCGCCGTGATCCGGATTGCGTCGTTGGCGCGGTCATTGGCGTTCTCGTTGGTCTCATGAGACGCGCGGACATATGTGCCGATGCCCCCGAACCAGAGAAGGTCGGCTTCGGCCATGAGAATCAGCCGGATCAGCTCGCTGGGCGAAGCCCTGTCCCGGGTGACGCCGAGCAGACCCTGGATCTGCTCCGAAAGCGGTACGCTCTTGCTTGATCGGCTGAACACGCCGCCGCCCTCGGAAATCAGCTTTCTGTCGTAATCCTGCCAGCTCGAACGCGGAAGGTCGAACAGTCTCTTGCGCTCCTGCCAGCTTGTTTCGGGGTCGGGATCCGGGTCGATGAAGATATCGCGATGATCGAAGGCCGCAAGCAGCCGGATCTGGCGCGATAGGAGCATCCCGTTGCCGAACACGTCGCCGGACATATCGCCCACGCCGATAACCGTGAAGGGCATCGTCTGCGTGTCGACGTTCATCTCCCGGAAATGACGTTTGACCGCTTCCCATGCGCCGCGCGCGGTAATTCCCATTTTCTTGTGATCGTAGCCGGCGGACCCTCCTGAAGCGAAGGCGTCGCCGAGCCAGAATCCGCGCGAAACGGCCAGTTCGTTGGCGATGTCCGAGAATGTCGCGGTTCCCTTGTCCGCCGCGACGACGAGGTAGGGATCATCGCCGTCGAGGCAGACCGTATGCTCCGGATGGACTGCGGACTTGTCCTTGAGATTGTCGGTGACGGAGAGCAGATTTGCGATAAAGGATCTGTAACACGCTATGCCCTCGGCCATGAACGCCTCGCGGTTCGCAACCGGCGGAAGGGCGCGCGGCACGAAACCGCCTTTAGCGCCTTGCGGAACGATGATGCTGTTCTTGACCTGCTGCGCCTTGGCCAACCCGAGGATCTCAGTGCGGAAATCCTGCGGACGGTCCGACCAGCGCAGGCCGCCGCGCGCGATCGGTCCGCCGCGAAGGTGCACGCCTTCGAAGCGGGGAGACGTGACGAAGATTTCTGCGTAAGGTTTGGGCGAGGGGATTCCGTCGACTCGCTCGCTCTTGATTTTCAGTGCGATGGACGCTCCCCCGGCAAGCTCCGAAGGCGGCTGATAGAAGTTCGTTCGCAAGGTCGACTGAATCAGATTGAGAATGTGCCGCAATATCCTGTCTTCGTCGAGACTGCTCACGCCGTCGAGTGCACGTTCGATACGTTGCGCGGCAGGATAGGCGTTTGCGGCGCGCAAATCGGCTGGCGTATTCCGCGAGGGATCGAAGGTCTCATGAAACATGAGAGTCAGATCACGGACGATCCCGGCGTGGCGCACAAGCGTCTGGGCGATGTAATCGAGG
Organism: uncultured Hyphomicrobiaceae bacterium; assembly: GCA_964407075.1. Lineage (GTDB taxonomy): Bacteria > Pseudomonadota > Alphaproteobacteria > Rhizobiales > Rhodomicrobiaceae > JAHQVI01. The sequence goes on along the minus strand of CAYOUE010000077.1, from coordinate 9,671 downwards.
CCGTAAGGCGCGCCGATCTGCCTGAGGAAGGCGCTGTACGCCCGCATGAGGGCGGCCTCCCTCCAGTTCAGGCCGGCCGCAGCGATCAGCCGGTTGAAGCGGTCGTTGCGCGCATCGTTTCTCCATACGGCGATGAAGCAGTCTTCCAGGCGGGCTTTCAGAACTGCGATATCGACCGGATGACCGTTGATCGGTTCGAGGAGCAGCTTGTGCAGAAAGACGCTGCGCTTGCCTTCGCCCTGCAAGACTCTGATTTTGAAGGTTTCTTCCGATATGACGGAAAAACCGAGATTTTCGAGGACGGGCACTCGCCGGCTTAGCCGGATCGGTTCGTCAAGCTGATAGAGCATCGCGTGAAGCCGGGAGCCTGCCGCCGCTTCTTCCTCGAAAAAGTCTATGGCCACAGGGTTCTGCGCGTCGAGCTGCTCGATCTTTTCGATGTCGGTGATTGCGCGGGCCGGGTCGTTCGAATGCTCGTAACCAGGAGGAAACGCCGTACTGTAGCGATGGGCGATTGCGGAAGCCTTGCGGCCGAAACTGCTGCGGATGAGCTGGGCTAGATCGTCGCGCCAGGTGTGCACGATCCTGTTGATGTCCTGTTCCAGGTCCGTCTCGGGGATCGGCTCGAACTGCCCTTCGTCCTTCCAGATGACCACATGCAGCCGAACCAGCGGCCCGAAGGAAAAAAGCGGCGTGAAATTGGTCATCCGCGCATCGAACCGCCGCTCCAGCAGCGCGATGACGCGTTCGCGCACTTCTGTCGTGAAACGATCGCGGCGTATGTAGATCAGTGCTGAGGCGTAACGTCCGAATTCGTCGTAGCGCACCACGACGCATGTGCTGGGCATCAGCTCCAGGCGGACCAGCTTCCTGCAGATTTCGACAAGCTGGTCAGTCGAGACCTGAAACAGCTCGTCGCGTGGGAATGTCTCGATGATGTTCCTCACAACCCGCCCTGAATGACTTGACTGGCTGTGACCGAGCGTCCGCATGACCCTGTCGGCCTTGAGCCGCAGGAATGGGATCTCGCTGACCGGCTGATTGTAGGCGGTCGACGAGAACAGGCCTACGATGCGCAATTCGCCCGTAAGCCGCCCGTCCGCAGAAAACAGCTTGATGCCGATGGAATTGATCGGGACGCGGCGCTGCACCGGCGACATGAAATTCGCCGTTGCGATGATGAGCGGGGCTTCGGCGCTGTAGAACTCCTCGGCGATAGGCGCCATTTCCTGCTCGCTTCTGGTGCGGCGCAGGATGCGCAGATTGGGGTCGCGCAGCAGACCGAGACTGGTGTCGGGGGCGATGCGGAGGCGCGGCGCGCCGTTCTCGATCGAAAAATCGTACTGGCGCGTTCCCAGAAAGGTGAAATTGCCCTCGGCCATCCATTTCAGGAACTGGACCGACTCGGCCAGTTCGTCGCCTGCGACTGGGGGCGGCATCGTCACATAGCCGTCAATGACGGAACGAAGCTTCGAGAGCATGGCCTGCCAGTCTCCGACGACAATCCGGACCTGGTCAAGAACATGGCCAATACGCTGTTCGAGCTCGCGGCGGAGACTTTCATCCGTAATGGCGTCGATCCAGATGTGGATCAGGCTTTCCGCCGCGCCGTCGGATGGTTTGCCGTTCGCGGCTTCGGTGAAGGATTTCAACCGTCCCTGCGGATCGCGTTGGACTCGGAAGATCGGATGGGAGGCAAAATGCACATTCAGACCGAAATCGACGATTTCCGCGAGCACCGAGGAGACCAGAAACGGCATGTCGTCGTTGATCGCCTCTATGACGGTGAGTGTGCTTTCGCCATCTTGCGCCTCGATGTCGTAAAGGTGCAGTTTCTGCGATCCAGGCGCGCGCTCCGTGAAAAAATCAAAGACCTGATCCGCGAGCCGGGAGAGCGTCCCGCGATCGGCGATACCCGACTCCCCGACATCCGCTCCGTCGAATAGAACCGAGGCGAAGTCGGTTTTGGACGTCGCTTTTCTTTGTGTCTCGGCCATGACGCATCCAGCCTTTCCAGAAACGCCGACACCCCGCCGATCTGAAGGCGCTCAAGACTGCGCTCCAGCTCATCGGGAATTGCAGGCGTCGCTCAGCATAACGCTCTGAACGGCCGATTCAAAGGCGCGCCGCTCTCATTTTGCCTGTCCTGTTCCCCCGTCCGGACAGTCGGAACATGTCATCCGGAATAGTCCGGCATGATTAAAGAATGTTATGCGAACCGTCGCAAAAGGGGTGATCGCTGGTTCTTTTGCAGCCGCACAGATAGACCGTTTCCGACCGCTCGGCCCTGAAAGTGACCGGTTGAAAGTCCGTGTCCTTGTGCGATCCGTCGCAAAAAGGTTGGCGTGAAGACCGTCCGCAGCTGCACCAGACGTAGCTGCGGCCTTCTTCCAGATCGACGGCATAGGGGCTTAGCTGTGGAGAAACAGGATCGGCCATGCGCAGCGTCCTTCCTGATTGAGGGGATGTCTTGAGCCTTCAGGCTGTTTTTAACGGCCGGTCTTGCCCGATGCAAGACGCGCTCCTGCAATTCGCGGATTGCGCTTGTCCGCTCCGCTAAGGCCGGAGGGTCATGTAGACGCCCCCCGCGATCAGGATTAGCCCGGCAAGGATCAGAGCCAGTCCGATCAGCCCGACGGTCGCGGATAAGAGATGCCCGATCACGCTGCCCGTCGCCCTGCGCGCCCGTCCGGCCGTCGTGGCGGCTGATGCGATCGCTGCGAATTTCTCCTCGATGTCGGTTTTCCGCCCGCCCCGTCTTTTACCGCGCACGACCTGCCACGCCGAGTCCGTTAGCGACCCGACGAGATCGCGCCGCCCGGCCCACCGCCGGAGAAATAGTCCGATCAGAAAGCTGATCCCGCCTGCTGCGAGCAACAGAACATTCGTGTCAACAGCCATGACGCCAGCGCCCCTGCCCGATCCCCATCGGATGCGTATAGACCCGTAACCAGGCCGCCGCAACTGTGTCGCAGTCTTGTTCAATTGCTTGAAGTGTGGTCAACAGCATTGCATGTCGGATGGCAACACGGGAACGAGGTGAACTTGAAGCCGGACCATGTGCAGAACGCGGATATCCATACATCCGGCGGCGGACACCTGTTCGTCGCCGCGCTGATGCTGTCGGGCGCGCTGCATTTCGGCTTAGCCTTTTACTGGGCTTATGCGCAGCCTCGCGCAACGGGGGCCGGCGCGATCGAGACTGCAGCCATAAGCGTCAATCTTCAAGTTGCGGACATTCTCGACTCCGTCGAGTCCGCTCAGCACGGCGCCGCTTCCGATGCGCCGGCAGCGCGCCCGGAACCGGCTGGCGAAGGCGCCGCCGAGACAGAGCCTGCCATGGAGGAAGAGCGGGAAAGATTTGCCCGCGAACTCGTCAGGCTGAAGCAGATCGAAGACGCTCATCGCGCCGCGCTGGAGGAAATGCGCAAGAAACGGGAAGCCGAAGAGCAGGAGCGCGTTACAAGGGAAGCTGCGATCCGCGAGCAGCGCCAGCGCGCCGCGCAGGAGAAACGCGCTGCGTCAAGCGCAAGCGCCAGCGGCAAACGCGATGAGCGCGCAAGCGCCGGGCGGATTTCCGCAACCGCGGGGGCATTGCGCGACTATGGCGCTATTGTGCGCGCACGGATCAACCGCAACAAACCGGCTGCAACCCGAACCGGGCGCGTCGATGTCTACTTGCAGATCGATGCGTCGGGCGGACTGTCATCCGCAAGAATACGCCGCTCCAGCGGCGACAGGGAACTCGACCGGCGCGCTCTTGCCGCCGTCCGAAGTGCTGCGCCGTTTCCCACGCCGCCGGAGGGAGCAAGAAGCGCGCAGCTCCGCTTCAACATGCCGATTATCTTCAGCGAATGACGGCTTGGTCCAGAAAGTTCCGGCTTTATGGGCTGCCGCCAGCCCTTTAGCGGTCCAGCATCGACAATTGCCTGGGACTGCCGCGTTCGCCGGACGCCCCTCCGACCGGAGCAACGCGCTCGATCGCCGCGATTTCCTCGTCCGAGAGCACGATGTAGGAAGCCGCAATATTCTCCTCCAGATAGGGAATGCGGCGCGTGCCCGGTATGGGAACGATGTCCTTGCCCTTGGCGAGCAGCCAGGCGAGCGCCAGTTGGCCGGGCTTGACGGATTTGTTGGCGGCCAGCGCCGCTACAGCGTCCACGATGGCCAGATTGCGGTCGAAATTCTCGCCCTGAAAGCGAGGGATCGCGGTGCGCCAGTCGTCCGGCGGCAGTTCTTCCGCGCGTTTCGCGTGGCCTGTCAGGAAACCGCGTCCCAGCGGACTGAACGGCACGAACCCGATGCCGAGCTCGCGGCACGCCGGCAGAACCTCGCGCTCGACCTCGCGCTCCCAGAGCGAATATTCGCTTTGCAGCGCGCTGATCGGATGGACTGCGTGCGCGCGCCGTATGGTTGCAGGAGAGGCTTCGGACAGGCCGAGGTAACGCACCTTCCCCTCCTCAACGAGCCGCGCCATCGCGCCGACCGTATCCTCGATCGGGACGGACTTGTCTACGCGGTGCTGATAGAGAAGATCTATGTGGTCGACGCCGAGACGCTTGAGCGAGGCATGGCAGACCTCCACCACATGTTCGGGCCGGCTGTCCACGCCGGTCGGAAAGAGGCCGCCGCCGAAGGTGAAACCGAACTTGGTCGCGATGACGACCTGATCCCGCTTGCCTTTTATCGCCCGGCCGATCAACTCCTCGTTCTTGTATGGTCCATAAGCCTCCGCCGTATCCAGCAGTGTCACGCCAAGTTCCAGCGCGCGGTGTATCACCCGGATTGCATCGGCTTCGTCCGCGCCGCCATAGGCCTGGCTCATGCCCATGCATCCGAGACCGACCGCGGAGACTTCGAGGCCCTGATTACCGAGGCTTCGTATTTCCATAATGGGGATCTCCTTTTTGTGACCGCTGACAGTAGCGATCTGCGGTATGAGTTTGCCCCAATGTTACACGCCGCTACTGCACAGGCCAATCCTTGCTCACGAACCCGGACGCCGGCACTATGGCTTGCGGGGAGGTTCTCCTGCGCAACCGGCTGCGAAACTCTTCAGACGGCACGCCTGATCCTTTCGCGCCATAGCGCGAACAGACCTGCCGCAACGATCAGCGCGGTTCCCGCCACGACGTTCAGGCGGAGCGTTTCGCCGAAGACGATGAGGCCGATCGCCGAAGCGAAGACGAGCTGCAGATAGGCGAAGGGCTGGATTGCTGACGCTTCAGCGGCTTCATAGGCCTTGAGCATGAAGTAGTGGCCGGTGGCGCCCGTCACGCAAAGCACCGCCATCAGCGCCCAGTCCCAACCGGCCATCGGTTCCCAGAAGAAAATCCCTATTGCGGTCGACACCAGAGCGCCTACGGTTCCCGTCCAGAAGAAACTCGTGGCGGCGTCGTCCTTGCGCGCGACGTAGCGGTTCAGGAGACCGTATAGCGCGAACATGATGGCCGCCAGAAAAGGTATCGCTGCGTAGGGCGAAAAGACGTTCGTTCCAGGCTGCAATATGATCAGAACGCCGATGAAACCGATTCCGATCGCTGTCCAGCGCCGCCAGCCGACATGCTCGCCGAGCACCGGCCCAGACAGAGCGCCGATCAGCAGCGGATAGGCGGCGAAGACGGCATGACTCTCGACGAGCCCGAGATAGACGAAGCCGGCGACCATGACCATGATTTCGAGCGCGAGCAGCGCCCCGCGAAAGGCCTGCACCAGGGGTTGCGGTGTCGCCGCCGCCGCGCGGATCGATCCCTTTTGCCGCCGCGCGATGCCGATCACGAAGGCTGCAAAGAACCAGTAGCGGATCATTACGATCATCGGCGTGTTGGTTACCTCCGCCAGATGCCGCGACAGCCCGTCCTGCATCGCAAAGACAAATGTAGTCGCAACCATCAGCCAGATGCCTCGGCGCGTGTCGTTCTGGGTCATTCCGTTGTCTTTCACTCTGACCGTTTCGCAAGGCAGGACGGATTGCCTGCGGAGCCTGTGGTTCGAACCCGATGCTGCGAACCACGCTTTTCTGCCTATGGATCAAATTGACACGACATTTGAAACACTTGCGTCAATCTCTACGGATGACGGGGAGACTAAATCTTGAATTCGATCCACTCGTATATTCTCTCAGGACACGCACCGCCCACCACCCGAAAGGCTGGACTTATCACATTGAAGCGATGGAAGGATTCGAGGCAGTGCGGCCGGGTCAGTCCAACCGGACTTCGCGATGGTTCTGGTCCGAACGCAGATCTGCCAGAACGGTTTCCCCGCCAATGACGCGCTGGCCTTCGGCGACGAGAATGCCGTTGGCGCTCGGGATGTAGACGTCTACACGGCTGCCGAAACGGATCAGCCCGATCCGCGCGCCAGGATCGACGGTCTGCCCGTCGCGGACGAAGGTCACGATGCGCCGCGCGATCATGCCGGCAATGCGCACGATGCCGATCTGTACGCCGTTCGACGTTCTGAAAACCATGATTTCACGTTCATTGTCCTCGCTCGCCTTGTCGATCGCGGCGTTCAGGAAGAGGCCGGGAACCCGGATGGTGCGGACGATCTCCCCCGCGACCGGCGCGCGGTTGATATGCACGTCGAACACCGAGAGAAAGATCGAAATCCGCGTGTGCGGCTGGTCCGGAAGGCCCATTTCGGTCTGGGGCGTATCCAGGTCGATCGCGGTGATCGTGCCGTCGGCCGGCGATACGATCAGACCTTCGCGCACGGGGATTACCCGCGCGGGATCGCGGAAGAAGAAGGCCACGAACCCCGTCAGAAGCAGAGCGATCCAGCCGAGCGGCGACCACAGCATGAACAGCAGAATCGCAATGACCAGCCCCGCGCCGATGAATTTGTGGCCGTCCCAGTGGATCGGGACAAGGCCGGCCCGGATCGTGTCTATCAATGCGTGGCGGTCTTCCATGGCGGGCACCCCCTGAGAAGTCGGATCGAATGAGGGCACATAGCACGCAAAGCCGGTCAATGCTTAGCGTTTTTGTGAAATTTTGCGGGTTGAACAGCTATTCCGCCGGAATTGGGGATATTGCCGGCTTGCGTTCGACATAGGGGTCTTCGGCAAGCTCCTGTGCCCGGCGCTGGACTTCTTCAGCCTCCTGCTGGCGTGCCCACATGCCGGCGTAAAGTCCCTGCTTCTGAAGCAGATCCATATGAGTCCCGCGCTCCACGATCCGGCCGGCATCAAGCACGAGGATCTGGTCGGCGTGAATGATGGTCGAAAGCCGATGCGCGATCACGAGCGTGGTTCTGTTCTTCGCGACCTGATCGAGTGCAGTCTGGATCTGTTTCTCCGTAAAGCTGTCGAGCGCGGACGTCGCTTCGTCGAGCATCAGGATCGGTGGGCCTTTCAGGATGGTCCGCGCGATCGCGACGCGCTGCTTTTCGCCGCCGGAGAGCTTAAGCCCGCGCTCTCCGACCATCGAGTCGTAACCTTCGGGCAGCAGCCGGATGAAATCGTCGATCTGCGCCATGCGCGCGGCTTCGCGCACTTCCTCCGGCGTAGCGTCCGGCCGGCCGTAGCGGATGTTGTACTCAATCGTGTCGTTGAACAGAACGGTATCCTGCGGAACCATGCCGAGCGCGGCGCGCAGCGAAATCTGCGTCACGTCCCTGATGTCCTGTCCGTCGATCAGGACATGGCCGGATGTGGTATCGTAAAAGCGGAAAAGCAGCCGCGAAATGGTGGATTTCCCTGCTCCGGACGGGCCGACGATCGCGACCATCTTTCCCGGAGGAACCTCGAAATCGACGCCTTTGAGGATCGGGCGCTGCACATCGTATGAGAAATACACGTCCTTGAAACGGATGCGGCCCTCGGTAACGTGGAGCGGCTGCGCGCCGGGCTTGTCCTTCACCTCGGGCGACTGTCCCATGAGTTCGAACATGGCCTCGATATCCACCAGTCCCTGCCGCAGTTCGCGGTAGATCATGCCGAGAAAGTTGAGCGGCATGAAAAGCTGGATGAGCATGGCGTTTATCATGACGAAATCGCCGACCGTATGCGTGCCGTTGACCACGCCGCGCGCAGCAAGGAGCATACAGGCGGTCATGCCAGCCGTGTAGATCACCGCCTGTCCGGTGTTCAGAAAGGCCAGCGTCTTGAACGTGCGGACGGCGGCGTTTTCGTAGCGGATCATCGAGCGGTCGAAGCGGTGCGCCTCCCAGGACTCGTTGCCGAAATATTTGACGGTCTCGAAGTTCAGCAGGCTGTCTATGGCCTTGGTGTTGGCCTCGGTGTCGCTGTCATTCATCTCGCGGCGTATGGCAATACGCCTTTCGCTGGCCAGGAAGGTAAACCAGGCGTACAGCGCAAGCGTTCCTGCGATGATGAGCGAAAACTGCCAGCCGAAGAAATAGGCAGCCATGCCGAGCACGAAGGCCAATTCGAGGACGGTCGGGACGGAGTTGAGCATCCCCATCCGGATGATGAGCTCTACGGACTGCCGGCCGCGCTCGATAACGCGGCTGAGGCCGCCGGTCTTGCGCTCCAGATGGAAGCGCAGGGACATGTGGTGCAGATGCTCGAAGGCCTGGTTCGAAAGATTGCGCACCGCATTCTGGCCGACACGCGTGAACAGCACGTCGCGAATCTGAGTGAAGCCGATCATCAGGATTCGGCCGAAGCCGTAGGCGAGGATGAGCGCGACCGGGACGATGGTCAGGACCGTGACTGCCGAAGCGGATTCACCGGACGCGCCTTCCGTGAACCAGTCGACGGCGCCCTTATAGGCGAGCGGCGTGGCGACGGTAACGACCTTGGCGAGAACGAGTATTATCGCGGCCAGCACAACGCGTCGTTTAAGGTCCGGACGGTCCTCGGGCCATACGAACGGGAGAAGCTTCAGAAAAATCGAGATCGGGCTGACGGACTTGTCCTGAGCGTCTGGAAAAAATGAAATGGTCGTGTCTCTCCGGCGGAATCGCAAAACTGTTCTCTTTGGTTCTTCGCATATTGTCCCTGGGGAGACGAAGGCTCCCCCGTGCTTTTTAGAACAAATGTAAGTTCCCGGGAAGGATCGCAAGTTTTCCGTGAAAAGGGCTTGGATTTTATAAGCCAGCACACGAATTGCAGAGGGTTTTCCTGTATCTGGAGCCGAAGCTCCGCTGCACCCGTTAAAAAGCTCGGTTGGAAAGTCGAAGAGATGATATCCCTGTCAATTCCTGCTACTGTGCTCCCTATAATACTTCTAACCATATCAAATATATTTATGACTGCAGCATGGTATGGTCATTTGAATTATAAAAACTGGCCTATTGTAACAGTTATATTAGCAAGTTGGGGAATAGCATTCATTGAATATTGCTTTGCAGTACCTGCAAACCGCTATGGCCACGCCGTTTATTCGGCTGCGGAACTCAAAACGATACAAGAAGTGATTACGCTGATCGTCTTCTCCGCCTTTTCCGTCTGGGTGCTGAAGGAGCCGCTCACCGTCAACCACATGATCGGCTTCGCCCTGATCGTCGCAGGCGCATGGTTCATCTTCAAAAGCCCGATAGGCGCGCTTGCTTGACTTATACGGCGCGATCAAAGCCAGTCTTGCAGGATCGGGATCAAAGGAATGTCGGCAGGCGGCATAGGGTAGTCGCGCAGTCTGTTTGCGCGCACCCAGGCGAGCGCCTGCCCCTCCAGCGGTTCGACCTCGCCCTCCCAGCGGCGG
>CAYOUE010000076.1:0-14363 GCA_964407075.1 uncultured Hyphomicrobiaceae bacterium | reverse complement strand
TTGGCGCGACAGACGGTCTGGCAGAGAGCGCAGCGCAGGCCGAAGCGCGGCTAAGACTGTTGGGCGTTTACCAATGACGGTGTATCTAGGCAGTCCCGGAATGGGGATAGTGATGAAAACCCGGCCATACGCAAAAGTGGCGATTGACCCAAAAATACAACCTTAAGTATAGATAGCACATGACATCGAGATCCTTTTCGCCCCTGTACGCTGCACTGCTTGCGTCGCTCATTCTTCTCCAGCCCGGTTCGCCGTCCGCCCAGACGCCACCTTCGGCAGGGCAGCGCGATCCCGACGCCAAGCCCTATGACGCACAGATTTTCCAGCTCTCCGAGCTGCTTGGCGCCGTTCACTACCTTCGCGAACTTTGCGGCGCAGACGAAGGTCAGGTCTGGCGGCAGCAGATGCGCCAGCTCGTGAATTCCGAAGGTACGTCGGCATTGCGGCGGGCGCGGCTCGTAGACAGTTTCAACAAGGGCTATCGCGGCTATGCGCAGACCTACCGCACCTGCACGAGGCCGGCGCTGCTTGCTATCAACCGTTTCATGCAGCAGGGCGAGCGGCTGGCCGATGCGCTTGTAGAGAATTACCGTTAGCCCTAACAGGCCGGCAATTAAGTAAGAAGCAAAGCGCTTCTTTGCATTAAACGCTTCTATGCTATGAGAAAAAAGCGGCAAAGTTAGAGTTATGGTTTGGAGAATCCCAGAGTGAACCGCGTCAGGATCTTTGACACAAACTGCGATTCCAGTCTTTCCTCGGACGAAAAGAAACAGGCCGCCCTCCGATATATCATGGAAGCCTGGGACGAGGCCGTATATGACGGGATCGAGCCGGAGCTTCTGGCCAACGCCGCCTTCTTCGCGGCGATCTCCGACCTTGTTTCGCATTATGGCGAAGACGCCGTCGCCCGGATGACTGACGGTCTCGCCCGCCGTATCCACAATGGCGAATTTACATTATATAGGATCACGCAATAGGCCGAGGCGTTTCTCAAGGAATCCGGGCAGAACTCTTGGGGGATGCTGCGTATCGGCTGCGTGTCCCATGTAACCAATGGCGAGTTGAAAGAACAGCACGCCGCCGAAGACCAACATCGCAACCCCTGCAACCTGATTGATGACCTTCAACCGGTTTTCGTTGATCCGGTCGCGCAGAGTGTCGATCAGCCTGGATAGCACCGCCCACCATAAAAGGCTGCCAGTCATGATCGAAACGACAAGGACCATGGCTTCGAAATAGGTGGCAAGCCCGCCCATGACCGATCCAAGGCCGCCTATGATTGCGAAAAGCCCAAGGATCGCACCGGGATTGGTAATGGTCAGAAAAAAAGTCTGCGGTATGACGCTGGCGTGAGGCAGGATTCGCCAGATCTGAAATCTCAATGCGGGGCGCAGCTTCCCGGGAATCCAGTCCACGATCCGCCTGAGCTGGGCCAGGCTCGTCTGTTTCTGACGGGTGAATTTCGGCTTGGCGTAATACAGCTTCAGGCCGAAAGCGATGATAATCAGGCCGCCGACGAGCTGGATGACCTGCTGATGGTCGGACATGATGCCGGAAATTGCGGTCAGGCCCAGCGCCGCGACCATCGCAATGACGCCATCGGCCAGCACCGCCCCCATCCCGGCGGCGAACCCGCCCCAGAAACCGCGTTCAAGAGTGCGCTGGATGCAAACCACATTCACCGGGCCGACCGGAGCCGATATGATGACGCCAACGATGAGTCCGCTCACGATTAGCTGTGTGCTGGCTGTCAGAACCTCACTTGGCGACACTTTTCGAGAGTCCTGTCATAAGGTTGGCTCAATAATCGGTAATTCCGTTAACGTGGCGGCTCCAGCCTGAGCCTGCCTGTCATCCGTAAATTTTGTTCCCCAAGGAGCGAGCCGAATGCCCAACTCATCCCTTTCCGATTCGATTCGTCCGGTATTCAGAGCGCCGTTATACCTAGCGGCGGCATTTGGTCTTGTCTACGCCTTGATCTCCACTACGCCGCAGGTAAAAGCAGAGAAAATCGCCGATCGGAAGGCGGCGGAGGCAAATCACGGATTTCAGGTTCTCAGAGATCCGGACATTCTGTCCGATGAAGCGAAGCGTATCCGGCACGCGATGATGGTCGCTGCGATGACCGGCGAAATAAAGTCCATGCGCTTGCCGATCGAAATGAACGAGATCCCGCCGATCATTTCGGAGGACAGGATAGACGATCCCGTCGAATATTGGCGAACTGTCTCAGGCGACGGCGAAGGCCGTGAAATCCTCTCGATTCTCATCAGGCTGTTCCGGTCGGGCTTCGTCCGCGAGATACAAGGATCGGGCGACGTCATGTATGTCTGGCCGTATTTTGCAGCGGCTCCGATCGGCGACCTGACCCCGGCGCAGCAGGTCGAGCTGCTGACGATCGTCACGCCTGAGCGTTTCAATGCGATGCGCGAGACGGGCGTTTACGATTATTACCGGATCGGCATATCTCAGGATGGGGTCTGGCATTACTTCACGGATCAGGATAAGTGACCGTTACCCGGTATCTTCAGGCAAAGCGCCATTCCGCAGCGTTTCCAGGAAACGGACCTGACGCCCGGCGGGTTCGCCCAGGATCTCGCCCTCTCTCATCACGATTCGCCCCCGAATGACCGTAGCCGACGGCCAGCCCGTCAGTTTCTGTCCGGCATAGGGCGTCCATCCGCAACGGCTTTCGATCCAGCTGTCGTCGATCGTGGCGGTTTTACGCAGATCGGCAAGCGTGAAATCGGCGTCGTAGCCTGCGGCGATGCGGCCTTTCCCGGCGATACCGTAAACCCGTGCGGGGCCGTGGCTGGTCAGGTCCGCGAAGCGCAGCAGCGAAAGCCTGCCTTCGCTGACGGCGTTAAGAAGTAGCGGCGTCAGCGTCTGCACGCCAGGCATTCCGGAGGGCGAGTCCGGATACGCGCGGGCCTTGTCCTCGACGAGATGCGGCGCGTGGTCTGAGCCGACGGTGTCGGCAACGCCCTGGGCGACGGCGTCCCAGAGCGCGGCGACCTGATCCGCCTCCCGCAGCGGCGGGTTCATCTGCGCCCGCGATCCGAGCCTAGCATAGCTTTCCTTCGCCGGCAGCAGCAGATGATGCGGCGTGACCTCGGCTGTCGCGATGTCGCGGTTCTGCGCGATGAGCGCCATTTCTTCGCCGGTGGAGACGTGCAGAATATGTACGCGCGCTCCGGCTTCGCGGGCCATCCGGAGAAGCGCATCTGTAGCCATGAAGGCGGCTTGCGCGTCGCGCCAGACCGAATGGCTGGAAGGATCGCCGTGGATCTGCAGCGCCTTGCGGGCATTGAGGCGCGCTTCGTCCTCGCAATGGAACGCGGCGCGCCGGCGCAGCTTTCCCAGAAGAGCGCGGATCGTGGCCGGATCGTCTACCAGCAGGTTGCCTGTCGAGGATCCCATGAAGACCTTGATTCCCGCGGCTCCCGGCAGGGACTCCAGCATTCGAAGCTGCTCGATATTCTCCTTCGTTGCGCCGGGGTAGAATGCGAAGTCGCAAAACATGCGGCCGGTGGCGCGGGCGATCTTGTCCGCCAGCGCTTCGGCCGTCACCGTTGGCGGGTTTGTGTTCGGCATTTCGAATATGGCGGTGACGCCCCCGAGGACTGCCGCGCGGCTGCCGCTTTCGAGATCCTCGCGCGTCTCCCCGCCCGGTTCCCGGAAATGGACATGACTGTCGATCACGCCTGGAAAGACATGCAGGCCGCGCGCGTCCAACTCGGTCTCAGCCGGGGCGCCGCCGATTGCGCCGATCCGTGCGATCTTTCCGCCGCGGATACCAATGTCGCCTTCCCGAATTCCGTCATGATTGACGATGACGCCGCCTTTTATCAGCAGATCGTAGCTTTGGGGCATGGTCCTGTCCGAATTTCTGTATATGCGTGCCGCCGTCATTCCGAAGCATGGCTTTCAGGTCTTTCTGCATGTGACCGGCTACAGCATCAAGGCCTGTTTTTCGATCTGTCGGTGTCGCGGCTGGGCGCGGATCAATCCGATATGGACGAATCCATGCGGCTTGCTTAGGTATGAGGCATGACAAAATTATCGGTCGCTCCGCTGCCGGATCGCGGTCTCGTTGAAGTGCGAGGACCGGACGCGGCGTCGTTTCTGAACGATCTGGTGACGAACAGCGTGGTCTCGCTCGCATCCGGCGAGGCTGTTTACGCCGGGTTGCTCACGCCGAAAGGCAAGATCCTTTTCGATTTCCTCATCTGGCGTCGCGGTGACGACGGATTTCTGATCGATGTCGGCCGGGCGCAGGCCCCCGCTCTCGCGCAGCGCCTCGGGCTTTACCGGCTCAGGGCGAAGGTCGAGATCGCCGAACGCAGCAGCGAACTGACTGCGGGCGCCAGCTGGGGTGAAGATGAACGCTGGCCGGACACAGCCGGGCTGGAAAGCTATGCCGATCCACGATATGCGCCGCTCGGCAGGCGCTTTGTTGCTACGGCGGATTTCGACTGGCCCGGAGGGAACGATGCGCGCGCCGCCGAGCAGTACCGGCAGCATCGGATCGCCCTGGGTGTTCCCGAGGGGGGGATCGACTATGCCTATGGCGAAGCCTTCCCGCATGACGCCTGTTACGACGCGCTCAATGGCGTCGACTACAGAAAAGGATGCTATGTCGGACAGGAGGTCGTCTCGCGGATGCATCATCGCGGCAGCGCCAAGACGCGGGTCGCCATGATCGAGGCCGCCGGCCCGCTGCCTCTGCCCGGAACGGAGATCTTGGCTGGCGGCACGCCCGCGGGACGCATTGGTTCGGTCGACGGGACGCGTGGCGTCGCCATGTTGCGGATCGACCGCGTCGAGACGGCGATAGCCGCCGGAGAGCCGGTCGTCGCCGGCGGGGTTGACATCGCAGTAAGAACGCCGCCCTGGCTGGGCGCTGACCCGCAAGCGGAGTGAACGGTCCGATGGCTGAACCGGAGCGTTGCGCCTGGGCGGGGGAGACCGAGATCTATCGGAACTATCATGACCGGGAGTGGGGCGTCCCGAACGGCGCTAGTCAGGCGCTGTTCGAGAAAATCGTGCTGGAGGGTTTTCAGGCCGGCCTTTCCTGGATCACCATTCTTAGAAAGCGCGAGCATTTCAGAAGCGTCTTCGATCGCTTCGATCCGTCCCGGATCGCCCGTTACGGTCCGGCCAAGATCGAAGCCCTGCTGGCCGATCCCGGCATCGTGCGCAACAGGCTGAAGATCGAGGCGACGATCCGCAATGCACAGGCCTACCTCTATCTGTCCGAGACCCGGAGCTTCGCAGGCTTCCTTTGGGGTTTCGTGGATGGCGAGCCGGTTCAGAACCGTTACCATCGTCATTCCGACATTCCCGCCTCAACGCCGCTCAGCAGGACGATCTCGAAAGAGTTGAAATCGCGCGGTTTCCGTTTCGTCGGACCGACCACCGTCTACGCCATGATGCAGGCGTCAGGCATGGTCAACGATCACCTCACGATCTGTCACCGCCATGACATTTGCGCCGCCATGAAACCGGAGATCCGTTAAACGGCTGCGAGGCGGGCGTTCGCACGTCCAACCTGATGCCTGTCCGGGAAGGCCGTGTCACGCTCCAATCCTCTGAGGGCGAGCGCTTCGGCGATGTGTTCGGTCAGAACCTTCTCCTGCCGGTTGAGATCGGCGAGGGTGCGTGCGAGCCGCAGAGTACGGTGATAGCCGCGCGCCGACAATCCGAACGCCAGAGCCGCTTCGTTGAGCATGGCCTGTCCAGCCGCATCGGGCGCGGCGATTTTCTCGAGAAGGGGTGGCGGACATTCCGCATTCGTGAAGGCTTTGCCAGGCAGTATGTTCACATAGCGTGAGTGTTGTATGCGGCGTGCAGATTCCACCCGTTTGCGTACCTCGGCGCTTCCTTCCACGGGCGGCGATCCGACCAGTTCCTGCGCCGACACCTGGGGAACCTGAATCCTGATGTCGATGCGGTCCAGAATCGGCCCCGAAACCCGCGCCATGTAACGGTCCTGGCAGTTTGCGCCCTGACGGCATGAAAATCCCGGTTGGCCGGCCTTGCCGCAGCGGCATGGATTCATGGCCGTGACGAGTTGAACCCGCGTCGGATAGGCAATTCGGTGATTGGCCCTGGCGATGACGACTTCCCCGGCTTCGAGCGGCTGTCGCAGGGCGTCTATGACCTGTGGCGAGAATTCGGGGAGTTCGTCGAGAAAGAGCACCCCGTGATGCGCCAGCGCGACTTCGCCCGGCCTCGGCCGCGATCCGCCGCCCACGAGCGCCGCCATGCTCGCGGAATGATGCGGGGCCCTGAAGGGGCGGTTGGGACTGAGGCGTCCGTCCTGAAGTAGCCCGGCCATGCTGCGGATCAGGGAGATCTCAAGCATTTCGGACGGCTCGAGTCGTGGCAGAAGTCCGGGCAAGCGCTTCGCCAGCATGGATTTTCCGGCTCCGGGAGGGCCGATCAGGAGCAGATGGTGCCCACCGGCGGCCGCGATCTCGATAGCGCGCTTGGCCATGTCCTGGCCGCGAACGTCGCGAAGATCGGCCAACCCGGATTCGGCGTCGTCCAGCTTTGGGGTGGGCCGTGGGAGGATGTTAAGTCCCTTGAAATGATTGACGAGAGCGAGCAGGTGCGGCGGCGCGAGAATAGGCATGTCTGGAGAAGCCCAGGCGGCTTCGCTGCCGCAGGCGCAGGGGCAGATGAGACCCTTGTTCAGGGCGTTCGCCCCCATTGCGGCGGGGAGCGTGCCAGCAACTGCCGCGACCGAGCCGTCGAGGCCGAGTTCGCCTATGACGGCGTAGCCGGACAACGCGTCACCGGGCATGGCGCCGCTTGCGACGAGTATACCGGTCGCAATCGCCAGGTCGAAATGGCTGCCTTCCTTCGGCAGGTCGGCCGGGGCGAGATTGACGGTTATGCGCCGCGCAGGCACGCCGAGGCCGATGGCATGAAGCGCGGCCCTGACGCGCTCTCGGCTCTCCGCGACCGCTTTGTCGGGCAGCCCCACGATAGAGACATTAGGTAGTCCGGGACCGATATGCACCTGCACGTCAACAGGACGCGCCTCGATCCCCAGAAACGCCATTGTCGAAACCGCAGCATACATCCGCACTGTCCGATAATTTACCGTTGCTCCAATAAGCTGACATTATCAGCAGGAACATGACGTGAACATCAGGGGGAGTACGCATCTCGGGTTATTTCCTGATTTGCGCCAGCTTCTGTTCGACGGCGTCCCAGATCAAGGCGGCAATGTCCGCGCCGCCAAAGCGTTTGACCTCGCGGATGCCGGTCGGCGAGGTGACGTTGATTTCGGTCAGATAGTCGCCGATGACGTCGATCCCGGTAAAAACCAGCCCTCGCCGCTTTAATTCGGGACCGATCGCCGCGCAGATTTCCCTTTCGCGCTCCGTGATCCCGGTCGGTTCGGCTCGTCCGCCGACATGCATGTTCGAGCGCGTTTCCTCAACTGCTGGAACCCGGTTGATGGCGCCGGCAATTTCGCCATCGACCAGTATGATGCGCTTGTCGCCCTTGCGGACCTCGGGCTGATAGCGCTGGACGATAAAGGCCTCGCGAAACACGTTCTGGAAGAGTTCGACAAGCGAGCCGAGGTTCGTGTCGTCCTGCTGCAGGCGGAAGATCCCGGCCCCCCCATTGCCGTAAAGCGGCTTGATGATGATGTCTCCGTGCTCCCGCCGGAACGCCCTGACGTCATCGAGCGACCGTGTTATGAGCGTCGGCGGCATGAGATCGGGAAACTGCGTGACGAAGAGTTTTTCGGGACTGTTGCGCACGTTCGCCGGGTCATTGACGACCAGCACGCCGGAATTGGCGGCGGCTTCGAGCAGGTGTGTTGTCGTGATGTAGGCCATGTCGAAGGGCGGATCCTGTCGCAGCATCACGACGTCGCAATCCTTGAGAGGCGTAAGGCTGCGCGGACCGAGAGTGTAATGGCCGCCCTCCTCGTCCGCGACCTGCACGGGCTGCATGTGTGCGGCTGTCAGTGCGTTCTCCATCTTCAGATCGCCGGGGAGATAGTAGAACAGGTCATGGCCCCGGCGTTGCGCCTCCAGCATGAGGGCGAATGTGGAATCGCCCCGGATGGCGAGGCCGTCGATAGGGTCCATCTGAAAGGCTACGCGCAGCGTCATGAAATTCTCCGTACAGGGACGTGAGCGGGCGAAGTCTAATTCTCGCCCGGCCTTGGCGTCTAGGACGTTAGCGCCGCTCCCTGCATGCGTCACGTGCAAACGTCCGGGCTCTACCCTGCGTCGGCAAAAGTGGGCCGACCATCATTGGATCAGGAACGCGTCCCTGACATATTCGCTGCCTCCGCGGCTGGCAATCAGCACGGCGTCGAAGGACACGTCGTTACCGGCATGGCCCGGATTGGTCTGGAGCCAGTATTCGGCGGCTTCCGCGATGCGCCGCTGCTGGCGTGCGGTGATGGAGTAAGCAGCGTCATGCAGAGACTTTCGCGATTTGACTTCCACGAAGGCCAGATGAACTCCATCGAAAGCGATGAGGTCAATTTCGCCGGCCGGGCTTCGGTACCGCCGGCTTAGAATCCTGTAACCGCGACCTTCGAGCATCCGCGCAGCGCGAATCTCGGCCTGCCGTCCTCTTTCATAGGCTTCACGTCTTTTCACCGTTCCGCTCATAGTTCTGATCCCTCATCTGCAACGCCAGATTGTAGACCTGCTTTTTTTGTACACCAAATGTTCTTGCGACTTCTTCCACAGCATCCTTCAATCTGCCGCCGGCGAGCGCGGATCGGAGGGCATCGCTGATAGCGTCCCAGTCTGTTCCTGCCTCGCCCGGGGGCGCAATGAGCACCGCGATTTCGCCTTGCCAGTTCTCCGGAGGCGGTTTTTCACCAGGCCGAATACGTATGATCTCCTCGAAACGCTTGGTCAGTTCCCGCGCAATGACGATGTCGCGGCCCGGCATGGCCTGCGCGACGGCGTCGAGAGTGCGGCCGATGCGCTTCGCTGTCTCAAAGAGGATCAGAGTGGAAGGAATTGCCGCGAGCGATTCCAGGCGTTTCTGCGCCGCAGCGGGGCGGGAAGGGAGAAATCCCGCGAAATGAAAGCTGTCTGTGGGAAGGCCGCTCGAAGTGAGCGCGGCGAGGACCGCGGAAGGGCCCGGTACGCTGAAGACTGCATAGCCCGCCGCGGCAGCTTCGCGGACGAGCTTGTATCCGGGGTCGGAGATGAGCGGCGTGCCGGCGTCCGACACAAGCGCGACGCTTGCGCCCTCTTTCAGCCACGCCATGATCCTGGGCCTGCTGCGCTCGGCATTGTGGTCGTGATAGGGCGTGAGCCTCACCCTGATCTGGTAATGGCTTAGCAGCTTTTGTGTCTGGCGGGTGTCTTCGCACAAGATATGGTCCGCTTTTGCGATCACGCAGAGCGCTCTCAGCGTGACGTCGGCGAGATTCCCGATCGGCGTCGAGACGATATGAAGGCCGGGCCCGATGTCCTTTTCCAGCTGAGCGGCTATCGCCGCGCGAACCGAATCGGGTAGGTTTTGTGGCGTTGCGGCTGACATGAACTGGGTTTTATCGTTATCGTCCGGGAAAATGCAAGCCGCCGCCGTGGCTTCGGATTCCGCCGTAGTTTGTGCGCAGGATGACGCCTTCTCCGCAGGAATCTGGTTTTTTGGAACCATAAGGATCAGGTTTTTGTTATAAATGATAACCGGATTCTCCTCATATGGCCTGAATGCGCATTTCATGGGGCCACTGGCGGGACCGGAGAGATTGGACGCCGTGAGAGGACAAGCCTTTGAGACAGATCCGGCAGCGCCGGTTCACGCCGGCAGCTTCTGATTTCGCCCTTGCCCTGCGCGCGCTGGTCACGCTTCTTTGCGCGGCGTTTGTCGCGTCCTGCTCGGTCAATGGCGGGCCGGGCCTCGTACAGAGCGAGCCGCTCGTTCAGCCCGGCGAAGCTGCGCCGCGGTCTCCGGCGATCAAGGTGGCGATGCTGCTGCCGCTCAGCGGAGGCAACGCCCAGGGCGTCGCCAAGACGCTGAAACAGGCCGGCGAACTCGCTCTGTTCGACTTCGATAATCCAAACTTCGAGTTGATCTCCAAGGACACGCTTGGAACGCCGGAAGGCGCAAAAGCGGCCGCCGAGGAAGCCGTGGCTGAAGGCGCGGAACTCATTCTGGGGCCGCTCTTCGCCAACGAGGTGCGGGCCGCGGCTCCCGTGACGCAGGTGGCGAACGTTCCGATGGTTGCCTTTTCCAGCGACCAGAAGGTGGCGGGCAACGGAGTCTATCTGCTGAGCTTCCTGGCCGGGAGCGACGTTCCGCGGATTCTCGCCTACGCCGCCTCGCAGGGCAAGACCCGCCTGGCCGCACTCATCCCTCAGACCGATTATGGCCGCCTCGTGCAGGACACCTTCATCGCCGCCGCGCAAGACCTCGGCCTCAGCGTGCTTGCCGTCAAGACTTATCCACAGGACGCCAACGGCATGATCCAGCCTGTGAAGGATATCGCCCAGCTCACGCCGAAAGGCGAGGAGCCGCAGATCGACGCGCTCTTCATGCCCGCCGACGCCAGCACGCTGCCCGCGTTGGCCCCGCTGCTGCCCTATTCGGATGTCGACACCAAGGCGATCCAGCTTCTCGGCACCAATGGCTGGGACTTCACCGGCGTAGGCAAGGAAACCGCGCTCGTGGGAGCCTGGTTCCCCGCACCGAACCCGCAAGGATGGGCCGATTTCACCCGCCGCTACGTCGAGACTTACGGCGAGCCCCCGCAGCGGCTGGCCACGCTCGGCTATGACGCGGTCAGTCTTGCGATCTCGCTTTCCAGCGGGTCGGACGGATCGCGCTTTACATCCGACAGGCTGACCCGGTCGAACGGCTTTTCGGGCGTCGACGGCCTCTTCCGGCTCCGCTCCGATGGAACCTCGCAACGCGGCTTCGCCATCCTGGAAGTCCAGCAACTCGGAAATCAGGTGATCGAGACCGCGCCCAGCGGCTTCACTTCCGCGCAATATTGAGCGGGCGGGCTTGTGTGCGCCGGGTCAAGGGCCTTTATTTCGCCGCGCCCTCGTACCATCTGACGATCAGCGCCCGCTCGGCGTCCTCCATATAGGTCAGGTTCGCAGGCGGCATCGCTCTCGACCGTCCGGCCTGAAGATAGATGTCGCGCGCAAACAGCGCCGCCTGCTCCTGCGTCTCCAGCACAACCCCTTTCGGCGCGACGGCAATCCCGTCCCAAACCGGCTCCCGGGCGTGACACATCGCGCAGCGATAGCCCATGAGTTCGTGAACGGCTGCGAAGTCCGGATGATCGACGAGGCGCGCCTGTGCCTGAGAGGTCTGCGCAGCCGCCGCATCTGCGGGCGCGTCGCGGCCGGGGCCGAAGGTCGAGAGCCAGACGATGACGGCGAAGATCGCCGCTGTCGCAGCCCAGGGCCAGGCCAGCACGCCCTTTCGGGCGTGATAGGTGTTGAAATAATGCCGGATCGTCACGCCCATCAGGAACACCAGCGACGCAATCACCCAGTTGTAATCCGTCGCGAAGGCGAGCGGATAATGGTTGGACAGCATCAGAAAGATGACCGGCAGTGTCAGATAATTATTGTGCAGCGAGCGCTGCTTGGCCTGCGCGCCCCAGAGGGGATCGGGCACCTCGCCCGCTTTCAGCGCCTTCACCGTCTTGCGCTGGTTCGGCATGATAATCATGGCCACATTGGCGGTCATGATCGTCGCGGTGAAGGCCCCCAGATGCAGGAGCACGGCGCGGCCGGTGAAGACCTGCGCATATCCCCAGGCCATCGCCACGAGCACGGCGTAGAGCGCCAGCATCAGCGCCGTGTCGTTACGGCCGAGCGGCGAACGGCAGATGAGATCGTAGGCGATCCATCCCAGCGCGAGCGAGGCGACGGAAAGCGCGATCGCATATCCGGGCGGGATGTCGAGAATGGCGCGGTCCACGAGGTAAAGCTCGGCCCCCGCATAATAGAGCACGGCCATCATGGCGAAGCCGGTCAGCCATGTCGCATAGGCCTCCCATTTGAACCATGTCAGATGCTCGGGAAGGCCGGGCGGGGCCACCATGTATTTCCGTACATGATAGAAACCGCCGCCATGCACCTGCCATTCCTCGCCGCGAACGCCCTCCGGCATGTCGCCGTCCTTGCGCAGGCCGAGATCGAGGGCGATGAAATAGAACGAGGTGCCGATCCACCCGATCGCCGCGACGATATGCGCCCAGCGCACGGCGAAGGACAGCCACTCCCACAGAACCGGATAGTCAGACATCGTTCCTCCTCATCCGGCGGCCGTGGGCCGCGGCATCACAAGCATCCGGCGCTGAAGGAAACCGGCCGGCGCCGGGACCCCATGCGCTTTTCCCGGAAACCCCTAACTGCCCCGGTAGGTCGAATATCCGTAGGGCGAAAGCAGCAGCGGGACGTGATAGTGCGCTTGACTGTCGCTGAGGCCGAACCGGATCGGAACTTCGTTCAGAAAGCGGACACCGGCGGCGGCACCATGGCTGCGTTCATGATACTCGCCTGCGAAAAAGACAAGCTCGTAAATGGCTTCCGCGACGTCGCCGCCCGATATGACCGGCCCTCCCGTCCGGCCGTCGGCGTTCGTCACCGCGCTCCCCAGATGGATGCGCCTTTCGCCGTCCAGCCGGTAAATCTCGATCCGCAGGCCCTCCGCCGGACGGCCGAGCGCCAGATCCAGCACATGCGTCGTCACATATCCGCCCTGTCCCGCCACGGCGTTCTCCTTCCTGCTGCCTCGGGGGGCGGTTAACCGCACGCCGCCCGCGCCCTTGACGCCGCCATACTACACCGGGCAATTTGAAATTCCAGAAGGCGTTCCTCGATTTTCCGGACACGAATGATGCGCTATCCCCGCGATATGCATGGCTACGGTTCGACGCCGCCCGATCCCGCATGGCCGGGAGGGGCCGCGATCGCCGTGCAGTTCGTCGTCAATTACGAGGAAGGCGGCGAGAACTGCCTGCTTCACGGCGATCCGGCCTCGGAGGCTTTCCTGTCCGAGATCGTCGGGGCGGCCGCATGGTCCGGACAGCGCCACTGGAACATGGAGTCGATCTACGAATATGGCGCGCGAGCAGGCTTCTGGCGGCTGCACCGGCTGTTCGCGCAGCGCGGCGTTCCGGTGACGGTTTTCGGCGTCGCGACCGCGCTTGAACGCTCGCCTGCGCAGGTCGAGGCGATGATCGAGGCCGGCTGGGAGATCGCCTCGCACGGGCTGAAATGGATCGAGTACAAGGATTTCGGCCCCGAGACCGAGCGCGCCGACATGGCCGAGGCGATCCGCATCCATACCGAAACGACCGGCTCGCGCCCGCGGGGCTGGTATACTGGGCGCTGCTCGACGAACACCGTCGCGCTGGCGGCCGAAGAGGGCGGATTCGACTATGTCTCGGACAGCTACGCCGACGACCTGCCTTACTGGCATTGGCACAAGGAGCGGGCGCAACTCGTCATTCCCTATACGCTCGACGCAAACGACATGCGCTTCGCCACTGCGCAGGGCTTCAATTCCGGCGATCAGTTCTTCGCCTATGTGAAGGACAGTTTCGACACGCTCTACGCCGAAGGGCTGGCGGGCGCGCCGAAAATGATGAGCGTCGGCCTGCATTGCCGCCTTGCCGGGCGTCCGGGCCGGGCGGCGGCGCTGGCGCGCTTTGCCGATTACGTCAAATCGCACGATCGCGTCTGGCTTGCCCGCAGAATCGACATTGCCCGGCATTGGCGTGAAAGGCATCCGCCGCAGGCGCGGCGCGATCCGCCCTCGCAGATGAGCAAGGATACGTTCGTGCGGACATTCGGGGGCGTTTTCGAACACTCGCCCTGGATTGCGGAACGCGCCTGGTCGCTCGAAATCGGTCCGGCTCACGACAATGCGCCCGGCGTTCACAGCCTGCTCTGCCGCATTTTTCGCAGCGCGAGCGAGGAGGAACGGCTGGAGGTGCTCAGGGCGCATCCCGATCTCGCAGGAAGGCTGGCGGCGGCGCGGCGGCTGACGGCTGAGTCTGCCGGGGAGCAGGCGTCCGCCGGGCTCGATGCGCTGACGGACGAGGAGCGGGCGCGTTTCTCCGAGCTCAACCGGATTTACACGGAGCGTTTCGGCTTTCCGTTCATCCTCGCGGTCAGGGGACGCAGCAAGGGCGAGATTCTGGAGAATTTCGAGGCGCGGATCGGCAACAGCCGCGAGGACGAGATCGAGACCGCCTGCCGCCAGGTGGAGCGGATTGCGCGGCTGCGGCTGAACGACCTGCTGCCGGAGCAGGGCTGACGCGCAGATGCTGCGGAAGCTGCCGCCGCGCAGGCATGAAACTTGCTGGTCTTGAGAGACGATTTTCGGGTAGCCTTGAT